>JBLFXJ010000231.1:0-13100 GCA_047609825.1 Myxococcota bacterium | reverse complement strand
CGAGCGCCCCGAGCTGGCACAGGTACAGGGTGGAGTCTGGCGCCAGCAGCGCGTGCACCCCGCCCACCAGGGCCCGGTCACACTCGCCGGCGCGGAGGGCGCGCACGGCCAGATGGAGCGCAACCAGGGAGGACGAGCACACGGTGTTCACCGCGAGCGCCGGCCCTCGGAGTCCCAGCTGGTGTGACAGACGGCCCGCCGCGAAGGCCATGTCGTTCCCGCTGACCAGGAACGGGTCCGCCGCCTCGGTCGCCTGGAACCGCAGGCCATATTCGCTCGACGCGATGCCTACGTACACGCCCGTTCGGGTGCCCGCGAGCGACTCCGGCCCCCAGCCAGAGCGCTGCACCGCGTCGACCCCCACCTCGAGCAGCAACCGCTGTTGGGGGTCGAGCGAGGTCGCTTCAACGTCCGACAATCCGAAGAATTCAGCGTCGAACATGGCAATATCGTCGACGAACCCCCCGCGCCGCACATAGGATCGACCGGGAGTTCCGCGCTCGGGTGCATACAGCGAGTTGGCATCCCACCGCTCGACTGGCACGGGCCCCGTGGCATCTCGTCCGGCCCGGATGAGGTCCCAATAGGCCTCTGGTGTCGACGCTCCCGGGAACCGACATGCCATGCCCACGATGGCGATGGGTCCAGCCGTAGCCGGCGACACGACCGGCCGCTGCGTAACTGCGACCCGCTCTCCCAGCCGGGACGACAACGCACCGATCATGGCCTCAATCGTCGGATGATCGAACACGAAGGTCGCCGGAAGCGTGAGCCCCGTGGCGGAGGCGAGAGCGTTGCGGAGCTCGAGCGATCCCAGCGAGTCCAGGCCGAGCTCGTGCACCGCCCGGTCACGCGGCACGTCATCGCGACCGAGCGCCGCTGCAACCTCCGCAGGCACCACCGCGTCGAGGTCTCCAGAGGCCGCCGGCCCTCGGCGACTCGGGCGGCCGAAGGTGAGCCCATCCGCCGCGACCACTGCACCACCTGCGGCCAGAGCTGCACCGAAGAGCGCCGCACCCCGTGCCTCGGTCAGCACCTCCAGTCCCGTGCCCTTCCATCGCTGTGCCAACCCTGCGGCGAGCCCCCCCTCCCACGGACCGAAGGCCACCGACGTGCCCCCCAGCGCCGCGACCTGCGCCTCCAGCGCAGCGTTCACCCCGGCATATGCGGCCTGTCCCGACGACCCGAGCGATGCCGCGAGCGATGACACCACCAGCAGCTGCGCGTCCGGCGCTGCCCGACGAACCCCGGCCAGGCTCTTGCCGGCGACCAGCGCCCTCACATCCTCGCCGACCACATCGGCGAGCAGCGCATCGCGACGCTCGCCGGCTGCATGCACCACCAGGTCGGCTGGCACTGGGCCGTCGGGCGCGGCGGCGTCCTCTGCGCGGACATGGACCACAGCACCCGCGGCCTCCAGCTGGGCGACCCGATCCGCGGCCCCCGGCGTGTCCATGCCCCGCCGGCCCGTGAGCCACAGCTCCTCGGTGCCGTGAGCGACCAGCCACCGCGCGATGGCGCCCCCGACCACACCCAGCCCGCCCACCACCCACACCGCCCGTGGGGCCCGCGGAGCGGTGCCCACCGCGGCTGGCACCCAGTGCGGACACCGGCGCTCAGAGCCGCTCCACTGCACTTCCGGGTCGACGCCTCCGGCCTCGGCCGTGAGCACCGTCTCGATGTCGGCATCGACCACGTCGACCAGGCGCCAGGACACCTCCGGATACTCCCGCCGGGCGGACCGCACCACCCCCCACACCGCCGCCATGGGCGGGCGGGTCTGCATGCCTCGCGTGACCACGCAAACCCTGGATACGCCGCGCGAAACCACGTCTCGCACGGCCTGCGCCGCGGCCAGAATGGTCGCCTCGAGATCACCCTCTGGAGCGACCCACCGCTCGCTCTCCACACCGCTTGGACCCGGTGCGGCTGCTGGTCGCCAGTCCACCCGCCACAGGCCCATCTCCGCCATCACCCGGGTCTGCAGCCCTCGGACCGCCGCAATCGGTGCGCCCCGATCGTCCACCAGGTCCAGATCGACCCGCGCGCCGCTGGCATCGGCCGACACCCGCCGCAGGTGGACCCAGGCCTCGGTTGCTTCGGCGACATGCAGGGAGATCCGAGCCGCAGACAGCGGCACGGCCGCGCGTCCTGCAGGAACCTCGACCACGCCGGCTACCGCCTGGAAGGCGCCGTCGAGCACCGCTGCCAGATCCCGCCCGCTCACCCGGGCCACCGCCTCGGCCCCTCCGGACCACAGCTCCCGCAGCGTGTCATTGGTCGACCCGTAGTCGACGCCGCCGGAACGGAATGCAGCACCCACTGCGTCCAGGTCCATCGGCGTGGCGCAGCGGGCCCGTGCAGCGGCCAGATCCACCGACCCCGGTACGGCCGCTCGCGCGCGCCCGGCCGTGGCATGAAGGGTCCAGCCATCCACGCTCTCGCGCTGGCCGTGCAGCTGCAGCACCTCGCCACAGGTCACCTGGAGGGTGAGCGCGCCCTGTTCTGGGACCACCACCGGTGCGAGGAGAGCGAGTGCGTCGAGTGGACCCTCGGCCGCGGTGTGCAGCAGCTCCGCGATCGCGGCCGCCGGAACCACGATGCGCCCCCCGACCCGGTGGTCGGCGAGGGCGGGATGCGTCCAGCGCCGCAGCGCAGACCGGAACGTGGGAACGGGACCCGACTGGCGCTTGCCCAGCAAGCTGTGACCGGAGGAGCGCCCCGTCCCATCACCACGCTCCGCCCAGAACCGCCGGTGTTGCCATGCGGGCCCGGGCAGGCGGATCAGGTTCCCCTCCGGGAACAGCTCCTGCCAGGCCAGGTCTCGCCCGGATGCATGCCACTGGCCGGCGACCGTGAGGACGGCGCGAACGCCACCGGAGCACTGCCACCGTCGGGAGGCGGGCGCCCCTGATCCCAGACACAGCCACACGGCGGAGCCGTCATCCGACACGGATTCCGCCGGAAGAGCACCCCGCACCTGGGCGAGCCGTGCGGCATGGGTGAGGTCGACCTCGCCCCGCACATAGGCGGCCACGGCCGAGCCCACCCCGCATCCAACGACCCGATCGGGCACGACGCCCGCCGCACGCCACAGCACCGCCAGTCCGACCTGCACCGCGAACGCCTCGGGCGACTCGCCGACCGCCCGCGCCTCCGCCGCCGCTACCCGGTACGCCGGCAGCGCCTCCACCCCGGCGTCCACGGCCGCGTCCGATCCAAGGAACAGCGTGACGGGTCCGGGGATGGGAGTCCCAGGCTCCACTGCGCCGATGGGCTCGATGGGCCCCAGCAAGACCGCCGCTCGAACGGGGTCGTGCGTTCGACGCACCGCAAGGGTGTAGGCCAGGTCCCGCCGCGACCCTTCCCATTCTCCCACCGAGCTGGCCGCGGCATGGAGGGCGTCTACAGAGCGCGCCGAGAGCAGCAGCAGCTCCGTCGACCGCTCACCCAGCGCCGCCTTCGCCTGCGGTGGAGCCTGTTCCAGCACCAGGTGCGCGTTGGTACCGGACAGACCGAATGCGCTGACCGCGGCCACCCGTCGCGGCCCCGCCCACTCCGTCGATTCCGTCGATACCTGCAGGCCAGCGGGCAGCTCCGGATTCCTCGCGCCTACCCCCAGCGTGCCTGGAATTCGTCGATGCTCCAGGGACAACAGCACCTTCACGAGCCCGGCCATGCCCGCCGCGGTCTCGAGATGTCCCACGTTGCCCTTCACAGCACTCACCCGCAGAGGCCCGCTCCGACCCTCGCCGTACACGGCCACGGCCGCCCCAGCCTCCACCGGGTCGCCCAGCGGCGTGCCCGTCCCGTGACACTCCAGCCAGTCCACCTCCGCCGGCGCCAGGTCAGCCGCGGCGAGGGCGCGTCGGATCACCCGCTCCTGGGCAGGCCCGCTGGGCGCGGTCAGCGCCGCGGCCCGCCCATCATGGGCCACGGCCGAACCGCGGATCACACCGAGCACCCGATGCCCGGCCGAGAGCGCATCGGAGAGCCGGGTGAGCACCACCACGCCGCACCCTTCCGCCCGCACATAGCCGTCGGCCGCATCGGAGAATGGGCGACACCGACCCGTCGGCGACAACGCGCCGAGCTGGGACAGAAGCACGCTCGGCTCGGGCGACGTGAGCGCGTTCACACCCCCAACCACCGCCACCTCACACTCGCCACGCCGGAGGGCTGTGCACGCCAGGTGAACGGCGACCAGCGATGACGAGCAGGCCGTACTCACCGACAGCGCGGGCCCACGGGCTCCCAGCACATGGGCCAGCCGGCCGGCCGCGAAGCTCGGGTCGGTCCCAGCCCCCTGGTACACCGCTCGCGGGCCCATCGGGTCGAGCCGCGCGCGGTAGTCCGACGGCCCGATCCCCACGAACACCCCGAGGTCGGTGCCGTCCACCGACCCGATGGGCAGCCCCGCATCCTCCAGCGCCTCCCACCCCACCTCCAGCAGCAGCCGCTGCTGGGGATCCAGCGCCACAGCCTCCGCAGCCGACATGCCGAAGAATGCGGCGTCGAACGCGGAGATATCTACCAGACCTGCGTGACGCTGAACCGAGCGCCCCGGCTGTGGCTCTGCCGACCACAGCGCGTCGGCATCCCACCGGTCGAGCGGGATCGGAATGATTGCATGGCCGCCGCTGTCGAGCAGGTCCCAGAACTCCCGTGGGGAGGAGGCGCCCGGGAACCGGACGCCAATGCCGATCACCGCGATGGGTTCTTCCCTCGCTCGCGCCACCACCTCCGAGTGGGAGTCTCCAGAGAGGAACGCGATGAGCGCGTCCACCGTGGGGTGGTCGAAGGCCAGCGTCGCCGGCAGGGGCCGACCCAGCGCACGCTGCAGTCGGTCCCGGAGCTCGACGGCCATCATCGAATCCAGCCCCAGCTCCATCAGGCCGACCCGTGGCGGCACTGACGTCGAACCGAGAACCGTTGCGACCGCCTGCTCGACCGCGGACCGCAGGCCCACCCGAGCATTGGCTGCCGGCGCCCGCACCTGGTCGCGGAGGACCGCCGGAACACGCCCCGTCACCTGTACGTGCAGTTCCCAGTCCGCCTCGATGGCCAACACGACCGGCAGGTCACCACCGACCACCCGATCCAGGACCGATCGCCCACCCTCTTCGCCGATGACGCTGACCCCTGGAGGCGGGAGGAGACCCGCCGCCAGGCCCCGGTCCCAGGGACCCCAGGCAATGCACCATGACGGAAGACCCGCCGCCGCACGCGCGGTGGCGATGTCTTCCAGTGCGGCGTTCGCGGCCGCGTAAGCGAGCTGTCCAGGAGTTCCGAGCCAGGCTGATGCGGAGCCATAGAGCAGGAACAGGTCCAGGTCTGCTTCGCGGGTATAGCGGTCGAGCCACACCGCCCCGGCCACCTTCGGGCCCACCACCGCGTGCACATCATCCGGGGTCAGCGCGCTCGCGAGGCGGTCCACCAACCCACCCACGGCATGCACCACTCCGGCGATATCTCCGGACAGTACCCGCCGAACATCCTTCTCTATACTCATGTCTCCGGTGACGATCTCTACGTCACATGCCAGCGCGTCCACGGCAGCGCGGGCTGACTCCGACGGCGCAGACCGCCCCACCAGCCTCAGCGTCGTTGCGCCGCGGTCCACCAACCAGCAAGCGGCATGCAGCCCGAGCGCGCCCAGCCCGCCCGTGATGACGTAGATGCGGCCTGCGCTGGCCCGCCACTGCGGTGGCTCGGGCTCCACCGGCACGGCGCGCGCCCGCATCTCCCACCGGTAGCTCCGGTCAGGCGACTCCTCCGCCAGGGTGCGCGCGATGGCCCCGGCGACACGGCCGCCCCCGAACAGCGCGGGCCCACCGGAGCGTGCCACCTCCACCGCGCGAAGTACGGCATCGGCCACGTGCTCGGGCCCCGTGGGCAGGGACACGTCGGCCGGGTCATCCCCAGGTTCGGCAACGAGCCGATACAGCGCCGGACCCTTCGCAGCCGGCCAGTCCACCCAACACCGGACACGATGGAACCGGGTGACAGGTGCCACGAGTCCTGGGCCCGTCGCGGCGGAGAGCACCACGTGGGCGTTGGTTCCCGACAACCCGAAGGCGCTCACGCCGGCCACCGGATCCTCCCACGTCCCACCGTCTGCGAGCCGCAGGTCGCCGACGTCTGGATTCATCACCGCAACCGATGGATGTACCGGCATCCGGCGACGATGGACGTCCAGGACGGTCCGGATCAGGCCGGCAATGCCGGCGCCCGCCTCCAGATGGCCGAAGGTGGCCTTCACCGAGCCCAACGCGGGCCGGCCGTACACGCGAGCGATGGCACCGGCCTCGATCGGGTCGCCCAGCGCGGTGCCCGTGCCGTGGCACTCCACATATTGGACCGCACTGGGAGGCACGCCCGCCGCTGCGAGGGCTCGCCGGAGCACCGCCTCCTGCGCCGGCCCCCGAGGCACCGTCACCCCGGCAGCCCGTCCATCATGGGCGACGGCCGAGCCCCGCACCACGGCCAGCTGCGGACGCCCCTCGGCCACCGCCTTCGACCGCCGCATCAGCAGTACGACCCCGCACCCCTCACCCCTCACATACCCGTCAGCCCTCGCCGAGAATGGACGGCACCTTCCCGTGGGTGACAGGGCTCCGATGGCGTCGAGCTGGGCCATGGTCTCGGGCGACAGCAGCGCGTTCACACCGCCGACCAGCGCCCTGGAGCACTCGCCCGTGCGCAGGGCGGCGCTCGCCAGGTGCACGGCCACCAGTGACGACGAGCAGGCGGTGCTGACCGACAGCGCGGGCCCCTCGAGCCCGAGCGCATGCGACACCCGACCGGCGGAAAATGAAGGATCGTTGCCCGTTCCTGTCCACGCCGTCTGGGCGCCCCCGGCGAACCGGTGGCCATACTCGGCAGGCCCGACGCCGACGAACACTCCGGTGTCGGTGCCCCAGAGCGAGCGCGGGTCCAGCCCCGACCGCTCGACCGCCTCCCAGCTGACCTCCAGCAGCAGCCGCTGCTGCGGGTCCATGGCCGCCGCCTCCCTGGGCGCAATGCCGAAGTGTGCAGCATCGAACCGATCGATGCCGTCAATGAGCCCGGCCGCCCGTGGGCCGGTCCCGTCCGATGGCCACCTCACCCCGGGAGCGAGGCTGTCGATCGCGGTGCCGCCCGCGTCGAGAAGGGCGTGCAGCTCATCGGGCGACGAGGCGCCTGGGAACCGGAACGCCAACCCAACCACCACGACCGGGTCGTCGTCGGCCGCCGCGGTCCTGGCCTGCTCTGGCGGTGGGACCGACGGCTCCAGCTTGGCCAGCAGGGCTGCCGTCAGCGCGTCGACCGTCGGGTGGTCGAAGGCGACGGTGGCCGAGACGGGCTCCCCAAGCCAGCGCTGCAGCTGATGCCGCAGCTCCACGGCGGTGAGGGAGTCCATACCCGCGTCGAAGAACCCATCGTCGGAGGCAAGTTCTCGGCCGAGCACCGCCGTGACAATGTCGCCCACCGTCGCCCGCACCGCCGCGGAACGGGCCTCCGGCGCCAGTGAGCGGAGCGCGTCCGATCGCGACGACCGTGCCCCCACCAATGGACCCGCCATTGCACGCGCCCCTGCACCCAGCCCGGTCATCACCTCCGACCAGTCCAGCGCGGCGACCACCCGGTCTCCCACCGTTCCAAACGCCCGCGCGGCAGCCCTCGGCTCGAGTCGGCGCACTCCAGGGGCCCAGCTGCCTACGCCGGCGGCCATTCCTGGCCCCGCCCACGGACCGAACGCCACCGACGTCGCGGGCAGGCCCAGGGCGCGACGGTGGCGCACAACGGCGTCGAGCTCGGCGTTCGCAGCGGCGTAGGCGGCCTGCCCCACGTTGCCGAGTATCGCCGCCAGCGACGACGCGACGACGAACCGCTCCACCGGACCCACTGCAGCGTGCAGGTTCCATGCACCCTGCACCTTCGCAGCCCGCGCCGTCTCGAATGCCGACCCGTGCACCTCGGTGAGTGGCGCGTCCGCCAGAATACCCGCCAGGTGGATGACGCTTGTCGGCCCATACTGCTTGCAAACCGCAAGCACCGCTGATGGATCCGTGACGTCCAGCGCGATGGCCTCCACCTCACCGGGCAGTGAAGCGACGAAGGCGCGCGCCTCAGCGGTCCCGGCACCGGACCGCCCCGCCAGCACCAGCCGAACCCCTCCTTGGGCGGAGAGCCAGCGAGCGACCGCGCGACCCACACCCCCGAGGCCTCCCGTCACGAGCACCGTGCCGGTCCACGGCTGGCTCACCAGCTCCGCGGGGCGCAGCCGCGGCACCCACCGCTCGGTACCGAGCACGAACCGGTCGTCAGCGCGCACCGCCAGGAGCACCTCGAGCACAGCGGCGGCAGACACCTCACCGTCGAGATCGATCAGCCCGCCCCAAGCGTCGGGTCGCTCTTCCGCGATCACCCGGGCCAGCCCCCACAGCGCCCCCAGCGCGACCGCCGCGGGTGTGGCGGCCCCATGGACGCCGCGGGTGATGATCCACAGTGGCCGCCCTGGCTCAGCGCGCTCGACGGCATCCAACGGCGTGGCGCCGCCATCGGCGAACCACACCCGAGACCCACCGCTCCCGAGCCGATGCCCCGCTGCGACCAACCGTTCCCGGACGTCATCTGCGAGCTGCCCAGCTCCCTCGACGGACCACTCGGAAGCTGGGCGACGCACTCCAGGGTCGGAGTCCACTACCCAGGTGAGCTCGGTGACAGCGCCCTCCGGCAGCGCCCCGCCGTTCTCCCCCGGCCCAGCACGCCAGTGCCGCCGTCGCTGCCAGGGGTAGGCCGGAAGCGGCAGGCGCGTGCGCGCAGACCCGACCCGATCCCAGCGCACAGTGTGCCCGTCCACATACAGCCCGGCGAGGCTCTCCAACATCGTCCGGCGCTCGGGCCGACCGGCCTGGAGCGACGACCACCAGGTGGTGTCCGGCAGGATTCGCGGTCCCAGGCGGGTGAGCACCGACGCCGGACCCAGCTCCAGGAACCGCCGGTGACCGAGACCCGCGAGGGTTCGCACCGCATCCAACCACCGGACCGCGCCTCGGAGCTGTCCCGCCCAGTAGGCCGGCTCTGCCAGGGCTTCCCGCTCCAGGCGACCCGTGGCCGACGAGACGAACGGCACGCTGGGCCGCGAGAGCGCGACCCCGGCCAGCGCAGCTGCGAGGCCCTCCACCGCCGGATCCATCAGCGCCGAGTGGAAGGCGTGGCTCACCGAGAGTTCTTGTACAGCGACGCCACGGTCCATCACCTGGGCAACCCACGCCCGCACGGCCTTCGCTTCGCCCGAGACCACGACCGAGCGAGGTCCGTTCACCCCTGCGAGCTCCACTCCCGGGACCAACCACGCCTCGACCTGATCCACGCTCGCCCGCACGGCCGCCATCGAGCCGTGCCCCGGCGCTCGGGCCATGCACAGGCCCCGCGCTCGCGCCAGCCGCACCGCGTCTGCACCCGACAGCACCCCCGCCACCGCCGCTGCCGCCAGCTCCCCCACGCTGTGACCGGCCACAGCATCCGGCTCGATACCCCAGCTCCTCCACTGGGCGGCGAGGGCGAGCTGCACCGCAACTGTGGCAGGCTGGGTCCACTCGGTCGCGTGTACGCGTTCGTCGGCCATCGCCTCGGCCAGCCCCGGCACCACCGCCTGAAGTCGGCACATCTCCTGCCGATACACCTCTGCTGAGGCCGCGATATCGGATCCCATCCCAGGCGACTGCGCCCCCTGCCCGGTGAACACCCACACCAGCTCGGGGTGCCGATCCGCACGCTGCGGGGTCCACGGGGGTGCCGCTTCCCCGGCATCCAGCACCACTGCCGACCGCCACGGGTGGTGCGCTCGACCCGTGTTCACCGACCAGGCCACATCGCCGACCGACCCCTCCGGAAGCGCCACCGCCCGCGCCGCTGGCGCGCTGCCGCCCGACGCGGTGATCACCCATGGTCCAATATCTGACGCCGTTACCGGTGATGCATGGGCCGGCCCGAGCACGATGTGCGCGTTGGTACCGGAAAGCCCGAATGCGCTCACGCCGGTGAGCCCCTGCCGACCGGCCCCTCCCTCGACGGGCAGCACCAGCGGGCCGAGCTCGAGCCGGGGATTCGGCGTGTCGAGCCACGGCATCGCCGGCCACTCGCCGCGCTGCAGCCCCTCCACGGCAGCGATCAGGGACACCAGCCCCGCGGCGGCCTCGGCATGCCCCACCGTTGCCTTGCTCGCCCCGATGCCGATCGGATGTTCCACCCCACCGAATACCGCTGAGAGTGCTGCGATCTCGACCGGATCCCCGAGGGGGGTGCCGGTGCCATGGGCCTCGATGAAGTCCACATCGGAGGGCTCTGCCCCCGCTGCGGCCAACGCCGCCCGCACCACGGCCTCCTGCGCTCGCGCAGACGGCGCGGTGAGCCCGTTCGACGCGCCATCTTGGTTGGTCGCCGTGCCTCGGAGCACCGCCAACACAGAATCGCCGTCCCGCTGGGCATCCACGAGCCGGCGCAGCACCACGACGCCGGCGCCCTCACCCCGACCGTAGCCGTCGGCCGACGCGTCGAACGGCTTGCAGCGGCCGTCCGGCGCCAGCACACCGAGCTGGTGCAGGTAGGCATGCACCATGGGCGACAGCAGCACGTTCGCCGCACCCACGAGCGCAGTGTCCACCTCACCGAGCCGGAGCGCCTGACTCGCGAGATGCACCGCCACCAGACCGCTGGAGCACGCCGTGTCCACCGACACCGCGGGCCCCTCCAGGCCCAGCGCATACGCCAGCCGGCCGGAGGCCACCGACAGGAATGCGCCCGTGCCAGACCAGGGCGTCAGCTGGGACGGGTCCTCGGAGTGAACATGCCGCCGGCCGTAGTCGGACAGGGCGATGCCCACATACACGCCGGTCGACGTGCCCCGGAGCGAGCTCGGAGCCACACCCCCTCTCTCCAGCGCCTCCCAGGCCAGCTCCAGGAGCAGCCGGTGCGCGGGGTCGAGATCGGCCGCCTCACCGGGAGAGATCCCGAAGAACTCGGCGTCGAATCTATCCAGTCCGGCGACGAAGGCAGCCCGCGTCGCGAGCCGCGGCACCTCCAGATCCGGCCGGCCATCCGTCGCCAGCGCCTGACCGCGACGCACGCGCTCCCACAGCGCCTCCGGATCGGGTGCGCCCGCAAAGCGGCAGGCCATGCCCACCACAGCGATCGGTTCATGTGGAGCGCGGGGTGCCAGGGGAGTCCTCGGTGAACCACGGTCTAGCTGACGACCGGCCACCGCCGCAACGCCGGGCCCTTGACCGTAAGCCATCGCCGACTGAGTGCCCCGCATCGCCGCGCCGCATCCCCGATCCGCGGCACGCGCGCTACCCTGACCCCATGTGGCTGCTTCTGCTCCTGGCCTGCGCATCGAAGGCACCGAGCCCCGACTCCGGCTCCCCCCCGGCGGACGCGGATACGGACACCGATTCCGACGCAGACACCGATTCCGACACGGATGCGGACACGGACACCGATTCCGACACGGATGCGGACACGGACACCGATTCCGACACGGATACCGACCGGGAACCCGGGATCCTGGCCCTGTCCGCATTCCCGAGGTGGACCGGCGAGGGCGAGGGCGACTGGCTGGGGCGCTGGGTCGGGGCCGCAGGTGACCTGGACGGAGACGGCGGCGCCGAGTGGATGGCGACCGCCCTGTGGAATGATGCCGCCGCCGAGGACGCCGGCGCTGTGTACCTTCTCGGTGCGGACGCGAGCCCCGGACCCATCGCCGACACCGCGCGCGGCGCCTGGACCGGCGAGGGGGCCCACGACGCGGCGGGGGTGAGTGCTGCGGCCGCGGGCGATGTGGACGGCGACGGTCGCGACGACCTGATCATCGGCGCCGACGGCCATGATCTCGGACCGATGAACAGTGGTGCCGCGTACCTCGTGCGGGGGCCGGCGACCGGCGTACACTCGCTGGCCGAGGCCGCGAGCAAGCTGGTGGGGGAGTCCCGCGGCGACCTCGCCGGCGTGAGCGTCGCAGGCGTCGGCGACGTGAGCGGAGACGGACTCGCGGACGTGTTGATCGGCGCCCGATACGACGACGAGGGGGGCGAGGACGCCGGGGCCGCCTACCTGGTGCTCGGTCCCGGACCGCGGGGCACCGGCCGGCTCGGAGAGGCCCCCGCAAAGCTGGTCGGCGAGGCGCCCGGCGACTGGGCGGGCATCCACGTCGGCACAGGCGGCGACCTCACCGGTGACGGTGTGCCCGATCTGGTGGTGGGAGCGAGCTTCGACGACACGGGGAGCGAGGACGCCGGCGCCACCTACGTGGTCGCGGGTCCAGCGCTCGGAACACTGTCGCTCGATTCCGCCGCGAAGCGCTGGGGGGAGGCACCGTTCGACGAAGCGAGCCGCGGCGTGGGGGGCGGGGACGTAGACGGCGATGGCCGGGCCGACCTGCTGATCGGCGCGCGGTTCAACGACCGTGGCGCTGACGACGGAGGGGCCACCTACCTGGTGCGCGGACCGGTGGCGGGTCGCGCCTCACTCACGACCGCGGACGCCGTGGTGCTGGGCAGCGGCGCGGGCGATCAGTCCGGGTTCCGGGTGGACCTGGGCGGCGATGTGGACGGGGACGGGCATGCCGACCTGCTGATCGCGTCCTGGCTGGACGACACGGCAGGAGAGGATGCGGGAGCTGCAGTGCTGATCCATGGCCCGGTGGAGGGCGTGCACGATCTCGCCGAGGGCGTGCGGCTCGTCGGCACGAATCCTGGTGACATTGCAGGCTCAAGCGTTGGTTTCGCAGGTGATATCGACGGAGACGGCCGGGTGGATCTCGCGATCGGGTCATCGCTCAGCGATGTGTCGGCCCTCGACGCGGGTGCAATCCACCTCGTGCTCAGCGCCGAGCTGTGAGCGCGACAAGCACCGCCCACAGCGCACCCGATGGACCGCCTGCTCGGCACCCACACGCAGGAGGTGGGTCGCTGAATCGCTTGTTGCTCGACACTGAATCCAGCGTATCCGTCCTGCCCGTGGTGCCCGTCCCACCGCCGGTGTCGGAGTCGGTGTCCGTGCCCCCGTGAGTGCCCGTGTCGGTCGGCCCGCCGGTGTCGCCCGGCTCCGGGGGCCCG
>JBLFXJ010000230.1:0-13101 GCA_047609825.1 Myxococcota bacterium | reverse complement strand
TGCGGTCTTCGCGCGACCCACCACGGTGCTCGGGACGCCCGCCTGGCCCACCACACTCACCTGCACCGCGGTGCGTCGAGCCTCACGCGCCACGGCGTCGAGGTAGATCTTCTCGGTCTTGCCCTCGCAGAAGACGAGGATCTGAGTGCATAACTCGCGCGTTCCCGTAGACCGCTGGAGCGACTTTGCACGCCGCCGGCTCACCGATCACCGCGGTGCAGCTCATCAGCCACTACCGCTGCCAGGTCGCCCAGCACGGGCACCCCGCCCAACCGGCCCTCGCGGTAGGCTCGGCCGGTGTCGAGTCGCTTGCGGGTGTTGTAGTCGCTCAGCGGAACCACAGTGGACCCTCCGTCGCGCCCCTTCTCGGTGAACACGACCTCATCGCGACGGAGCGAGTCGAGCAGAGCGGGGTTGTGGGACGCGAACAGCAGCTGGGCGCCGTTCGGGTTGGACTGGGGATCGGTGAACAGCCCGATGAGCCGCTCGGCGAGCCGGGTGTGCAGGCTCGCGTCGATCTCGTCTACGACCAACAGCCCGCCGCCACTCAGGACGCTCAGCGCGTGGTTGGTCTGCAACAGCAGCATCTTCGTGCCGTGGCTCTCGTCGTCCAGGTCGAGCGCGCGCGGCTTGCCACCCTCCCCGCGGTGGAGAAGCTCGGGGTAGACCGGAGGGTTATCGAGCAGCTCCCGCTCGAATCGGGCGAACGACGTGCGCCCCTCATCCGGGAGGTCGGGCGAGGCAATCACCTGGCGGGCGGTGTGAACCTCACGCTCATCGTCTACGATACGGAAGTCTTCGATCCCGACATCCGCTTCGCGCAGCAACTTCTGGAACAGGCTGCGCAGCCCCTCCTGGGCGATCGGCTCTTGTCGGCTGAAGCGGGGGACGCCCCTGCCTTGAAGACCGGAGGAGATTCGGATGGACTCACTGAACCATGTATAGACCGGTGTGAGCTGCTCATGTGCGTTTTGGGCCGCGGCGGAGAGAAACGTGGCGTTGGGTCGCGTGAAGTCTGCGATCGCCTGCCGACGACCCTTCAGGCCCGGGCCGAAGTAGAATGTCGGGCGTTCGGCGCTGGCGTCCACTGTGCGATGGAACCACTGCTGCCGGCGTCGCTCCGGGTAGGCATCGAGCCACTCCTCGACCACCTCGGTGGCGTTGATCGAGAGGCCGTAGTGGTAGCGAACGCCCTCCACCAGGAAGTCGATCGTCCATGTCGTAGGGCGTGCCTCATCCGAAGTGCCAAGTAGGAATGGCTTGTATCCCGCGATGCGGTCGCCGGGTTTCCGCTCGGAGAATGAGTCCTTCACCTCGTTGCGAAGCACGGCGAGCGCGCGCAGCCCGTTGGACTTGCCGGACGCGTTGGCGCCGTAGACGGCCAGCGCAGGCAGCACGCCGTGGTCTACCTCGGGCGTGGAGGCTGGAAAGACGTGGGTCGGCGAGTCGGTGATGCGAGTGGCGACGAACGAGAACTCGGCCTCCTGCCGGAAGGATCGAAAATTCTCCACGGAGAATCGCAGCAGCATGGGCCCTCCTCTCGTCGAGTCTATCCGGTGTGGAGGGAGCCTCGTGGGTGTTTTCGCCGCATTCTGGCGAAATCTGGCATGGGACGGGATGTCGATGTAGCCCGCACGAGGGCCGAGCCGAGTCCGCTGCCGACGCGGCTCGCCCGGACCGCGAGCGCGGGGTAAGAGGTGCTCAGGCACTCCCGTGGCACGAGCCCACGGTCGAACCGCCGAATGAGACCCAGGCGGGCTTCCCCCCCCAACCGCTCCGGCGCCCCCAACGGTCGAACGCCGAATGAAACCCGCCATTTTGTCACCTTTACTTGTACAAGTAATGGTTTAAGCTCCCTTATCGCCTGGCCAGCCGCACCGCAGCACACGCCCGGCGAACACCTCCGCCGCGCGCGTCAGAACCCGGTCGAACACGGCCTGGTCGTCGGCATGCACCGCGGTGCGGTCGTCGCCCGTGATCACCGTTCCACCCAGCACAATGTCGTCGCCCCGGCAGAACACGTAGCAGGGCGGTCCCGCCTTGCAGGCGACCCCGAGCAAGTAGTCGTGCTCGGCTGTGGGTCGCTGGAGCCGCACCAGGTGCCCGCGCTTGGGGACCAGGGCGTCGTCCCCCAGCAGCGCCTTCGCGCCGTAGCCGACGCAGAGCACCACGACGGTGGCGTCGAGCTGCACGAGGTCGCGTCGGGACTGGAGCCACCGCGGCTCGAACCGCACGCCGCGCTCCACGAGCTCGGTCTGGAGTGCCGGGAGCAGCCGGGTGGGGTCGAGGAGCTGGGAGCGCTCCATTCGACCGGGTTGGTTCAGGCGATCGAACGGCAGATCCACGAGGCCCGTGTTGTCCCGCGAGGGGGGCTGGAGCGTGAACGAGTCCCGCTCGGCGATGCCGTAGCGCTGCCACGCTGGCTGGAGGGAGCGAAGGGCGGCGCGGGCGTCCGTGAGCCAGCCGTCCAGTCGATCCCGGCCCGCTCCCTGCGCGTGCGCCCGCCCGAGCCCGGCGGGGTCGAACTTGCCGGCGGCGATGGCCGAGGTGGTTGTGCGCACGTCGAGGTCCTTCGCGTACACGGTCACCGGCATGGCGGGGTGGCGGCGGCGGATCGCCCGGGCGGTGGTCAGTCCGACCACGCCGGTCCCGACCACCGCGATGCGGTGGGGTCCCGGCTACCCGGCCAGCGCCTCGTCCACGAGCCCGGCCGCCTCCTCGGCGCAGCCGAACGCCAGCGTGAGCCCCGCCCCGCCGTGTCCGTAGTTGTGCACCACCTGCCGGCCGCCGATCCCCTCGCGCTCGAGACGCACGCCTGAGCGTCGGTACGGGCGCACGCCCACCGTCTGGGCGCCGGTGGCCATGAGCCGGGTGAAGTCGGGCGAGGGTCGGAGGCCTCCTGCGGCGGAGGCCAATCGGGGCGGTACGAGCACGCCGGCCACCAACCCCTGCAGCACGCTCCGACGCCGCATGTGCGCTACTCGCCGGCGTCGGTCTCGCCCGCCAGCTGCTGCCACAGGAAGCTGTACGCGAGCGCGGTCATGAACGCGCGCTGCTCATTGTTCGCCGCACCGCCGTGCCCGCCCTCGATGTTCTCGTAGTACAGCGGGGTCTTGCCCACTTCGAGCAGCCTGGCCGCCATCTTCCGCGCATGCCCGGGGTGCACCCGGTCATCCCGCGTGCTCGTGGTGATCAGCATCGGCGGGGTGTCCCGCTCGGCGTCGATGTTGTGGTACGGCGAGAAGGTGCGGATGTACTCCCACTGGGCGGGGTCGTCCGGGTCGCCATACTCGCCCATCCACGACGCGCCGGCGAGCAGCGTGTGGTAGCGCCGCATGTCGAGCAGCGGCACCTGGCACACGATGGCCCCGAACAGCTCCGGGTACAGGGTGTACATGTTGCCCATGAGCAGGCCGCCGTTGCTCCCGCCCTTGGCGCCGAGGGTGTCGGTGGTGGTCACGCCGCGGGTCACGAGGTCTTTCGCCACTGCGGCGAAGTCTTCATAGGCGCGATGCCGCTTCTCCTTCAGTGCGGCCTGGTGCCACCGCGGGCCGAACTCGCCGCCACCGCGGATGTTCGCCACCACATACACGCCGCCCTTCTCGAGCCACGCGGTGCCCACCTCGCCCGAGTAGTACGGCAGCAGCGACACCTCGAACCCGCCGTAGCCGTACAGCAGGGTGGGCGAGGCCTCGGTGACCTCGCCGCGGGACACCTGGAAGTACGGGATCTTCGTGCCGTCTTCCGACGTGGCCATGTGCTGGCTGATCACCAGGCCCGACGCGTCATATTGCGCGGGCAGGGTCTTCAGGACCTCGGGTGCCTCGCCGCCGATGGTGCCCAGCGCGAGCAGGCTCGGCGTGATGTAGTCGGACGCGCTGATCCACACCGCGTCGCTCTCGTCGGCGTCGACCGCCCACACATTGACGGAGCCGTTCGCCGGCACGCCCTTCAGCGGCGCCCGGGTCCAGCCCTTCTTGCCCGGCGTGACCACCTCGAGCCGGTTCTTCACCGTGTCGAGCATGTTCAGCACGATGTGCCCGCGGGTCTTCGTGACGCCGGAGAGCGAGGTGCGCTCGGTGGGGGCGAACAGCACCTCTACGTCGCGCTTGCCCTTCATCCACTTGTCGAACGGGGCCACCAGCAGGGAGCCCGCGGCGTAGGTGGTGCCGCCCAGCTCCCAGTCGTCACGCAGCTCGAAGGTGATCCACTCGCGGTGCACGCCGGCCGACGCACCATCGGGCTTGTCGATCTTCACCCACTCGCCCTTCCAGCGGGTGTACAGCTCGTTGGTGTAGAACGTGAGGCCGCGCCAGATGAAGTCGCGCTCGAACCCGGGAGAGTGGTCGCGGTAGGCGCCGGCGGAGATGTCGCTCGCCTCGGCCTCGAACACCACCTCGGCGGACTCGAGCGGGGTGCCGCGGGTCCAGGTCTTCACCACCCGCGGATAGCCCGACTCGGTGAGCGAGCCCTCGCCGAAGTCGGTGGCCACGAACAGGGTGTCGGCGTCGATCCACGACACATCGCCCTTGGCCTCGGGCAGGGTGAAGCCACCGTCGATGAACCGCTTGTCGACCGCGTCGAACTCGCGGGTGACCGTGGCGTCCGCTCCGCCGCGGGAGAGCGAGAGCAGGCACTTGCGGTACTCGGGCGGCAGGCAGGTGGAGCCCTTCCACACCCAGGCCTCATCCTCTTCGGAGGCCAGCGCGTCGAGGTCGAGCACCACCTCCCACTCGGGGGAATCGGTGCGGTACGACGCCAGCGTGGTGCGGCGCCACAGCCCCTTGGGGTGCTCGCCGTCGCGCCAGAAGTTGTACAGATGGTCGCCGCGCTGGCTCACATAGGGGATGCGGTCGTCGGAATCGAGGATCGTGCGCAGGCGGGCCTGCAGGTCGGCGAACCCGGGATCGGCGGTGATCGCGTCGGTCGCGGCCGTGTTGCGCTCGCGCACCCAGGCCAGCGCGGCCTCGTCGGTGACGCCCTCGAGCCACAAGTAAGGATCTTCTTGTGGTTCGAGCGCGCCGGCGGAGCCGAGCAGGGCGAGGAGCGTGAGCATGGTGGCCTCAGTGATGGTGGGCGTGACCGTCGAGGCCGTGGGCGTGACCGTGGGCGACCTCGTCGGCGGTGGCGTCGCGCACGGACACTACCTCGACGTGGAAGTGCAGGTTCTTGCCGGCGAGTGGGTGTGCCGTGGTGACATACACCCGGCTGCCGCGCACGTCGGTGACGTAGATCACGAACGGCTTGCCGTCGCTGTCCTGCGCGCGCAGGCCCATGCCCTTGAACAGGTTGGCGTCCTTCGGGAACTCCTTGCGCGGCACCATCTGGGGCTCGGTGGTGGAGGCCTCGCCGTAGCCCTCCTCGGGCGGCACCACGACATCGATCACGTCGCCGGCGGCCTTGCCCACGAGGTGCTTCTCGAGGCCGGGCACGATGTTCTGGGCTCCGTGCAGGTACACCATGGGGGACTTGCCGGTGGAGCTGTCGATCACCTTGCCGTCATCGTCGGCGAGGGTGTAGTTGAAGATGCCGACCTTGCCGTCGGAGAGGGTGGCTGACACGCGGGCTCCCGAGTGGATGGGCCGGCCCGGTAACACCCCGTCGGCCGGTGCACCGGGCGGACGGGGCTGTCTGACCAAGTGGAGAGGGGCCTGTGCATCGACAGCTGAAGTACGGTCGGATCGAGCGCGAGCGCCGGTGGCTGCTCCCAGCGCTCCCGGATCGGCCGTGGGACCGGGTGGTGCAGGTGGTGGACCGGTACATCCGCGGCACCCGGCTGCGCCTGCGCATGATGGACGACGGCACGACGGTGGACCACAAGCTGGCCCGCAAGCTGCCGCCACATGAGCCGGGTGCGCTGGTGATGGGCAACCTGTACCTGAGCGCGGGGGAGCACGCGCTGCTGCGCTCGCTGCCCGCCCACGAGCTTCGCAAGCGACGCCACGTGTGGGGGCGGTGGGGCGTGGATGTGTTCGAGGGGCCGCTGGCGGGGCTGGTGCTCGCGGAGATCGAGGAGGACGACCCGGCGGTGCTGGCGGCGCTGGTGCCGCCGTTCGCGGTGATCCGTGACGTGACCGGTGAGCCGGCGTTCCAGGGGGCGACGCTGGCGGTGCGGGGGTGAGCTCGGTGGGGTCGTATTTGGTACGCCAGCGCACGCCGCATCACACCGGGCTCACAACCCGCATTGAGTGGGTTCGAGGCCGTAGGTGCTGCCGTAGAAGGTGTGGACCGTCTCGGTCTTCTCGCACGGTTCACCGTCGTCGCCGCACACCTCCCGGACCGCCGTCACGACCTGCGGCACCGTGGTGCCCCGCTCGAAGCTGCCCCGGTCCTTCGTGCCGTGGGCGACAAGGTCGAACGCGTCGATCTCCAGCACCTGCAGGAGCTTGCCGCCCGACACGTTCCAGAACGCGTGCCGGGTGCGGGTGCCGGTGGTCCGGGAGTGGACCGTCATCGGCTGGACCACCTCGATGGTCTGGCGGTCGGGGTGGGTCAGCGTGGTGAACCCGAAGGTCAGCGGACCGTACTCATCGTGCATCCCCTCGGCGGGGCCGGCGTTCAGGGTCTGGACGGGCTGGTCTGCGCTGAGCTCGGACCCTAGCGCGCAGAACACGCCGGGCCCCACGTTCTGCAGAACCTGGATCCGGTAGATGCGCACGAGGTCCGACAGTGCTGCGTCCTCCTCGCCCGCGGGGCGCCGATGAGCGGTGAACTTCGCCTGGACCACGGCCTCCTCGCTCTCGGGATCGTCGGCGAGCTGAGCCCGGAACAGGTCCACCCGATCGAACTCCACGCCGGTGAGGTCGGCGGGAATGGGAGGCAGTGCCATCTCGGCCAGCAGCGCGTCGAACTGGTTCGGGTCGGCGCTCGCGAGCCGGGTGCGCCACAGCTTCGGCTTCTCCTTCACCAGGTGGCCCGAGGCGCAACTGGGAGTGGGCGGGTCGGCGGGAGGGGTGGCCAGGCTGACGGTTGCCAGCGCGAGGAGCACGAGGTGAGTCATCTCGGGATTGTAGCCCAAGAAGGTGGAGCGCGCGCGGCTGCCTCACCGCCTCCGCTCACCGCCGATCCACACCATCTCGGCGCGACTCCAGGCCGTCGGATCCACCAGCGGGTCGTCCGGCAGCACGAGCACGCTGGCCTGCTGCCCCTCGGCCAGGGTGCCGAGCTCGTCCAGGCCCCAGTAGGCGGCCGGGGTCGTGGTGAGGGCGGCCTGGATCTGCTCCGGCGAGAACCCGGCATCCCGCATCGCCGCGAGCTCGGTGGGGTCGATGCCGGGGGTCATGGTGTTGCCGAAGTCGGTGCCGTAGAGCACGGTCGCGCCGGCGTCGCGGAGTGCGGCGATGTTGGCGAGCGCCGGCCCACCGGCCCCGAACGCGGCCAGGGTGCCGATCACGGCGCGGTCGGACCACGCCTCGATGGTCTCCGGGGACAGGGGGGCGGTGGGCGTGTGGGCGAGCGCGTCGACGCCGGCAACCGCTGCGCGCAGGGCGGAGTCGTCGTCGAGTGCGTGCACCACCACCTTCACGCCGGCGGCATGTGCCCGCCCCACCACCGCCGCCAGCTGAGCGTCGTCGAGCCCGCTGCCGTAGGACGACACGGGCACCTTGATCAGCCTCGCCCCGCCAGCGAGCAGCCGGTCGACGCCCGCCGCCGCGGCGTCAGCGTCGGCGCACTCCAGCCCATAGCCGTCCGCCCCCCACGAGTTCGTCGGATAGCCGCCGATGGAGGTGACCATCGGCCCGGCGGACAGCAGGGTGAGGGCGTCGGGCGGTGTCGCGAGGCTGGGCTCGGGTGCGGCGAGGTCGACGGCCGCCGCGATGCCGCCGGCGGCCATCGCGTCCACCTCGGGCACGTAGGTCAGGTGCACATGGCTGTCGATCCCAGCCGGCCCCACCCAGCGCCCGCTCACGTCGACGATCTCGGCTGCCTCGGGCGCGTCCACCTCGCCGACGGCCGCGATCCGGCCGCCGATCAGCAACACGTCGCCCGGCGCACCGCCCACGAGGGTGCCCCCTTGAAGCAGGATCGCTCCCGGGGGGGCACCGCTGCACGCCAGGGCGCTCGCGGCGAGCAGGAGGAGGAGCTTGTGCGGCATGTCACACCCGGGTGGCTGGCTGAACCGAGGGTATCAGGTGCGACGCCTGGCTGACCCGGACCCACGGCCCGCACGCCCAGGCACCCGCTGGCCCGGTCCCCAGCGAGCACCGGGCGGGGTATGCTGCCCCTGATGCGATGGCTGCTGCCCCTGCTGCTCGCCTGTACAACGCCCGAGCCGAACCGCGGCCGCGGCGACGGTGGAGCTGGGCCGGGCGCGTCGACCCCGCCCACAGTGACGACTCCGGGCACCACGCCGAGCACCACGCCCACCGAGGCGTGCACGATCGAGAACTTCCCCCCGCAGCAGCTTCGCTTGCTCTCCCGCGCCGAGTACGACCGCAGCGTGCGCGACCTGTTCCCGGCGCTCCGGCTTGGCGTGTGCGCGGGTGACGCGGACTGCGACCTCACGGCCGAGTCCTGCCTGGCGGAGCGTTGCACCCCCGACCCGTGCGGGCTGCGCACCTTCGTCCTCGAAGCGGATGACGGTCCTCATGAAACCGTGCTTCTCTCGGGCACCTTCAACGGCTGGACCTCGACCGATCCGAGCTGGGCCATGCCCTGGGAGCCGTCACTCGGGGCCCACGTGGGCAAGTTCGCGCTGGACGATGGCGTGCACGACTACGTGTTCCTGGTCGACGGCGTGCAGCAGTCCGACCCCGACAACCCGCTGGTGGGGGACGGTCCGGTGGCGTCGCGGCTTGAGCTGGACTGCGTCGACGCGCCTACACCCACGGTCGACGACAGCCTGACCGACGACCTGCCCACCGATGGTCGCCCCAGCGGCTACCCGTTCGACAACCATGCAGAGGCGCGATTGGTCACCGCACTGCATGTGGAGCTGTACCTCGACACGGCGGCCGCCATCGCCCGCGACGTGGTGTTCGAGTTGGACGCCCACCTGCTGTGCGACCCCGGCCCGGACTGCGCCGCCAGCTGGGTGGAGGACCTGGGGCGCCGGGCCTTCCGCCGCCCGCTGACCGACTCCGAGCGCACCCGGTACGTGGACGCTCTGCTCGCCGAGCCCGACTGGGCCGACGGCGTGAGCGTGGTGGTCCAGGCGCTGCTCTCCTCGCCCGGGTTCCTCTACCGGCACGAGGTGGGGGTGCTCCAGCCCGACGGCACCACCCGGCTCGACGGCTGGGAGATGGCGACCCTGCTCGCTTACACGCTGTGGGGCCGCCCGCCGGACGAGGCGCTGCTCGCGGCCGCCGAGGCTGGGGAGCTGGACGAGGATGCCGAGGTGCTCGCCTGGGCCGAGCGCATGCTCGATGACCCGCGGGGCACCGAGGCGCGCATCGACTGGGTGATCAACTGGTTCGGGGTCGGGGCGGTGGAGTCGGTGGTGAAGTCCGACGCGCTCCAGGCCGAGTTCGACGCCGACACCCGACGGTCGGCGCTGGAGGGCACCCGGGCGCGCGTGCGGGAGCTGGTGGACCGGGGACTGCCGCTGGAGGAGCTGTTCACCAGCACCGAGGCGTGGGTCGATGCGAACACGGCGTCGCTGTACGGGGTGCCCGCGCCCGACAGCCTGGGCCCGGTGGAGCTCCCCGCCGGCCAGACCGGCGGCATCCTGCGCGACATCGCGGTGGCCGCCACCTATGCCCACTCCGACCAGAGCTCGCCGATCCACCGGGGGCTGCTGGTGCGGCAGCGATTGCTGTGCCAGGAGCTGGGCGATCCGCCGCCCGCAGCCGGAGACGCCCCCGAGGTGGAGGTCGGGGTCACCACCCGCGACCGGTTCGCGGCCCACACCGCCGACCCCGCCTGCGCGGGCTGCCATGTGCTGATCGATGACCCCGGGTTCGCGTTCGAGCACCTCGACGCCATCGGCGCCTGGCGCGACACCGAGTTCGGCCTGCCCATCGACGCCAGCGGCACGGTGCTCGCCATCGAGGGCTTCGGCAGCGGGGTCGATGTGGCGGTGGACGGCCTGGCCGACCTCGCCGCAGCACTCGCCGACGCCGATTCCGTGCAGGACTGCGCCGCCACCCAGGCGTGGCGCTACGCCGTCGGCCGGCTGGAATCGGCCGACGACGCCTGCGCGCTCGAGGGCATCCACGCCGACTTCCGCGGCGGCGATCTGCGCTCGCTGTGGCTCGCCGCGGTGGCCTCGCCCCAGTTCCGCACCCGGCAGTCGCCGTGAGGTTCTCGCGCCGTGGCCTGCTCCAGTCCCTCGGAGCGGCGGCACTCCTCGGTCGCACCGGCAGCGCCCGGGCCGAGGCCGGGGTCGCCAAGCGCATCCTGTTCGTCTACATCCCCGACGGCGTGGTGGGCGTCGCTGAAGATGGCTCGCCGTCGGAGTGGCACGCCTCGGGCACCGAGCACGACTTCGTGCTCGGCCACGCCTCCCAGCCGCTGGCGCCCTGGGCCGACCGGTGCCTGTTCCTGAACAACCTGTTCCTGGGCACCGAGGACTCCCACGAGGAGGGCGCCCGGATGCTGCTCACGGGCCGGTTCGGCGGCTATGGACCGTCGATCGACCAGCTGCTGGCCCGCACGGTGGGCGCGAGCGACCCGTGGCCGCTGCTGTACCTGGGCGCCCAGTCCACCATCGACTTCGCCGACCACCACTGGCTGTCGTTCCCGACAGACGGCGTGCACCGCACCGTGCCCCCCGAAGACGACCCCCGGCGGGCGTTCTCCCAGCTGTTCGGCGGGATGGATTCGGGCCCCCTCCGCCGGCGCCGCTCCGTGCTCGATCTCGTCACCGCCGACCTCGCCGACCTCCGCGGTCAGCTCGGCTCTGTAGAGCGGTCTCGGCTCGACCTGCACACCGACGCGCTGCGCGAGGTGGAGAATCGCCTCGACGGCCTGCCCGGGTGCGACCCGAGCGTCGATCTGTCCGGCATCACCGATGACGGGCTGGCCAGCCCCGAGGCCTTCCCCGCGATCCTCCGGGCCCAGACCGAGAACATGGTGCTCGCCATGGCGTGCGGGCTCACCCGGGTGGGGGTGCTCCAGGCGTCGCACCACACGAGCCTGGTGCTGATGAGCCGGTTCGTCACCCCGCCGGAAGACCCCGCAGGCTGGGGGCCGTTCCGCGACTACGAATACGACGCGCACACGGCGTCCCACTATGGAATGGTGCGCGACGCCACGATCCAGGCCCGATACGCCCACTATCGGGCGGGTCGGGTGTGGTATGAAGAGCAGCTCGCATACCTGCTCTCCCGGCTGGCCGAGATCCCCGAGGGGGACGGCACCATGCTCGACCACTCGCTGGTGGTGCGGGTGTCGGAGGTGAGCGACGGCCAGACCCACACCCACACGAACATGCCGTTCCTGGTCGCGGGCGAGGGGTGCGGGACTGTGCGCACCGGGCGCCTGCTCGACACCGCCGGCGGGCTGCACTCCGACCTGTGGATCGCGCTGGCGCAGGCGATGGGGGCGCCGGTGGAGAGCTTCGGGGATGCCGGCACGCAGGCGTTGCCGGGGGTGTTGGCCTAGGCGTCTGTGACCGCTACAGCCAACCGCCCGGGCCGCCATCCGGTGCGGGATCGAACAGGAGCTGCCGCTCGGCGTCGCCGTACAGGACGCCGTCGAGGCCCATCGCCAGAGCCTGCTCGCGGAGCGCCAGCGCAGACTCACGGTCGGGGGTGATGAGCCCCAACGCCCGCAGCGGGAGTCCTGCGCTCGTGCGGCCGTTCAGGAGCAGCTGGGCGAGCCTCTCGGCGTCGGTGTCGGCCTGCAGCCGATCCTGGGAGATGGCCGCGCGCTCAGCGGGGAGCGGGGCCAACACCGGCGCAGGAGAGAGCTCCGACGCACGGGCGGCGCGCCGCCGGGCAGCGCGCCGGGCAAGGTCGACAGACATGGTTCACCACAAAAAGAGCTGTCGCGAGGAGAGAGCGACGCGTACATCGTAGGGCAGGCAGGGGGGTGTGGTCCTGCGCTTGCTGGGAGCCACCGATCAGGCTGGGCATCTGCGGATGCAACCGTCTGATCCCCAGGTTGGGATGGGGCGCTGCTACACTGCGCGCGGTGTGGCCGGGTGGAGGGCGGATGACTGTGTGGTGGATCGCGGCGGCGGTGGTGGTGGTGGTGGTCTGGATGGTGGCCGAGGCGAAGACCTCCCGGCCGGATGGCACGCTGTGCCGTGTGCACCCCTATCGTCGGGTGTTGGCGTTCATCCTGCCCACCCGCGACGGGTCGACCGTGTACTTCGACTCGTACGTCGATGCCGAGGCGCTGCTGGCGTACCTCGACGAGGCCGGGCCGGCGTTCGGCGCCAACGTGACCCACGCGACCGTGGCCGCCGTGGCCACCGGGCTGGCCGAGAACCCCCGGATGAACCGGTTCACTTCGGGGTACCGGCTGTACCAGCGCCGCGGCCGGTGGATCACCTTCTCCATGAAGCGGAAGCGGATGAACAAGGAGGCGAAGGTCTCTGCGGTGAAGCTGGAGATGCGGGACGACGACACCTTCCGCACTCTGTGCGAGCGGATGGGCGGCCACATCGAGGTGGAGCGGTCCGACAAGAAGACCTACGCCGACAAGGAGTTCCAGCTGTTCGAGCTCCTGCCCCGGCCCGTGTTCTGGATCGCGGTGCGCGCGCTGCGCCTGGTGAACTACTTCAACCTGCTGCCGGCGGGGTTCATCGAGAGCGACGCCATGCACACGTCGGTGTTCGTGGCGAACCTCGGCAGCCTGGGCATGGGTGCGGGCTACCACCACAACTACGAGTGGGGCACGTGCCCGCTGTTCATGATGGTGGGCCAGATCGAAGACCGAGTGGTGCCATGGAATGGCGAGCCCGCGGTGCGCCCCACGCTCCACCTCCGCTACACCTACGACGAGCGCATCGACGACGGGCTCACAGCCCGGTTCGGCATCGAGACCGTGAAGCGCGTGCTGGAAGACCCGCGCACGTTTCTGGGGTGTCTGGCCGAAGACGGCGCGGATGCCCGGCGGCTGGCGGAGCCGACGGTCCGCTAGATGCCGAAACTCGACGCTCCGCACCCGTCTCGACCCTGCCAACCTGGCAGGGTTCGACCGCAGGGCGTGCGT
>JBLFXJ010000229.1:0-13105 GCA_047609825.1 Myxococcota bacterium | reverse complement strand
GATGGGTGGGACTGGGGCGAAGAGGGCCAGCTCGAGGAGATGCGGCGGCGGCTGACCTACTACCTGGCGTGGTCGGCGGAGCGCGCAGGCGAGTCCTGGGCGGGCGGGCCCGCAGTGGAGGTGGGCATCCGCGAGGCCGCTGGCTCGATGGTTGACCTCGGAATGCCGGTTCCAGGTCGGCCCGCGGCGGGGCTTACTGTGACCGCCAGCTCGGCGCTGGCCTCCGACACCGGCCGGTATCTGCCGGCTCGGCTCGGCGACGGCGATCCCGGCACGGCCTGGTGCGAGGGGGCCGAGGGCCTCGGTGTCGGCGAGACGATCCGCGTCACACTGCCCACTCCGGGGCACCCGATCGTGGGGGTGACCCCGGGCTACTTCAAGAGCGCCGACGTGCTGCGTTGGAACGGGCGGGTGCGACGTCTGCGGGTCTCTACGGACGTGTCGGCTCCGATCGATCTCGTGTTTCCCGCGCTCGATGGAACCGGAGATCCGCTCCGCCTCGCCCCAGCCTGGGTGGACCTCGATGCGCCTGGCGCCTCTTGGGTCGAGGCCATGGTCGTGGAGGTCGACCCCGGCACCAAGCATGCTGACACCTGCATCTCGGTGTTCGACATTCGCATTCGGTGAGTTGCCGGTGCCGTGACCAACCTCGAGGGGTCGCGGCCCCGCAAGCCGCGAGCATCGCCATCACCAGGGTGCCCGCGCGGCCGATACACTGCGTGCGCTCCCGCGGAGGTCTGGCCCATGCGATGGTCTCGTTGTCTATGGGCGCTGTGCGCCTCGATGTCCGTCGCCGTCACCGCTGTGGCAGGCGGCCCAGCCGGCCAGAGCTCGCCTGCAGCTGCGCCAACGCGCTCCGTCGCCGAGACCGCAGTACGAACGCTGTGGACGCACCTGCCCGCGACCACCAACCACTGTGAGGGCACGTTCGACTACTTCCCGCGGGGAGGGCTGCGAATCCTGTGGTGCCACGCGCGCGAGGATCTGTCCCTGGCGCAGGTGGCGGTCCTGGCGGGGACCCCCGTGTGGGTGAGCGGCCCGCACCAGCGGCGCAAGGGCCTCGATCTGGAGAACCTCCGGGCGTTCGGGCACTACGATCCCGCCTTCGTGCGCACGCTGCCGTCCTTCGCGCTGCCGGGGGCGACTGACGACGCGTTCCGCATCGCCTCGCAGCCGACCTACGACAAGGTGCTCAAGGAGCGGGCGCGGCTGGCGTGGCGAGTTCACGCGAAGCTCATGAGCAACCCGGAGTGTGCGGAGCGCGAGCGCGCCGCGTACCAGGCCGACATGCGCTCGAGCACCCCCACGCAGGGCTACTACGAGCGGTGGTATGGCTTCCTCGACCCGGCGTTCTGCACGGGCGAGGGGCATGGCGCGGCCGGGATGGACGGCAACGTGACCAAGACCCTCACCGCGTGGTGGCTGCGCCGCACGATGGACGGCACGGCGAGCGCCTGGCACGACGCGCTGCGGGCGCTGCTCGCCGCCTACGACGCCGAGTTCCTGGCCAGCCCCGGCGGGGTCCGGCGCGGCGAGTAGCCGGCCCCGGTGGGACTGGGACGGCTTCGACCTCTGCATGCCACGGTTCGGCGCAGACCCTCTGCGCATTGCCGCCGTGTGCCATACGGGTGTGTCGGTCATGATCCGCGTCACTCTCGCCCTCGCCGTCCTGGGATGTTCGCCCTTGGCCGAGCCCCGCTCGAAGGCCGCCGGCAACCCCAGCGGCACGGAGCCCGTCGCGCAGGGAGAGCTGGAGGTCTCGCCGGCCGCGATTCCAGCGGGTGTGGGTCGAGGTCGACCACGACCCCGACGGGCACGTGATCTCGATCTCGACCGCGCTCCTGGATGTGCCCGTGGGCAAAGACGTGCCTTTCGCCCTCGGGTTGGATGCGGAGCCCGTGGACGCCTCTCCCGACAGCGGGTCGGTGTCAGTGCGAATCGTCGGGGACGGGCTCACCCTCGAGCGCGCCTCGCGGACGCTCGCGCCATGACGGGGCGCCGGTGGATGCCGCGCCGTCCAGCTGGTGCGGAGGTGTGACGATGGGGTGGACGCGCTGGCGAGCATGGCGTACCGAGTCCGGTGAGGTGCTCCGGGTAGGTTGGCGGCCGGGCGGAGATGCCGGTGCAAAGCTGGGAGCGGAGGAGGTCGCGTTCTGGCCTGAGGGAGCCGTGCGGCGGGGGGCGCTCTCCGTGCCAGACTCGGAGCTGCGGGTGGACCTGCCGGGCCCAGACTCGGAGGTCACGCCGGCCGCCTGGTCGGACGTCAGTCGGTTGCCTGAAGTCAGCGGGTCCGCCACGGAGATGCGGCTCATGGGGCACGGGCTGCTCGCCGCGCCAATCGTCGACGCGATCGCGTTCACCTCGTGGCTGGCATCGTTCTATGTAGACGCGTGGTTCCTGCTGATCAGAGCCAGCATGCTCCTGTTCCTGAGCATCGCGACAAGCCGTGGCCACTATTGGGCGGCCGTCGCCGGGGCCGGCCTCCTGATCGTGGATTCGGCCTTGTGGACCCTGGCCAATGTGGTGGTCGGCTGGAGCCTGTGCGGATCCGTGCCCCGCCTGGTCCTGTGCGTGCACGCCGTGTGGCGACTGGGCCAGGTGTTCCGCCGCCGCAGCGAGGAGCGTCGGATGTTCCCAGGCCCGACGCCGGTAGCCCCTGGCGTCGACCGAGCCGCGCCACCCGCCCGAGACGCCTCGAACCCGTTCACGCCGCCCGGCGGGGTCTGAGCGACCGCTCTGGGGTCACGGAACGCCGAGGGCCAGCCCGGCGACGCGTACCTCGGCGATCGGCAGGTCTGAGCCTTCGAACTCCAATGACACCTTCACCTTCGCCCCCGGCGGGACGTCGATGGCCTCCCCGAGCAGGTGACCGGGTACCGGACAGCAGGCCCTTGCCGGTCTCGACGGTGAGGCCGACCACAGCGGACGTGGCGTCGCGGGTCAGATCACCGGCGTCGCAGGCGGTGAACAGCAGGGCGGGTACCAGCAGGGCCAGGGTGCGAAGCATCGGTGTCTCCATGTTCTGGAGCCACCTTCACTTCGCCGTGTGAACGTCGCGTGGACCGGAGACGAGCCGTTGGTGGACGGGTTCCCTGCCGCGCACATTCCGCCGACGCAGCTCTCAGCGACGGCCTTTTCGACCCCTTGGCGGCTCTGCGGACTCCACCTCAGCCTCCGCCAGGGCGTACAGCGCCGCGAGCGCGAGCAGGCGATCGCGCGGGGCCAGCCGCAGCTCCGACGGTTCGGGCTGCGGCAACGACCAGGCATCCGCGTCGGGGACGTGCACCATGCCGACGGACCGCCGGATCGCGTGCTCGGGTTCGAGGAGGATGTCGCGCGCCTCGCGAGCCCGGCTGGCGCCCTCGGGATCCTGCTCCGGCGGGTGGGCCACGATCGCTGCGCGGAAGGCGGCCTGCACCTGTTCTGGAGTGGCGTCTGCGGCCACCCCGAGGACGGCGTGCGGCGTCGGCCCGCGGCGCCCGTCCGGCCAGAGGAACACGCCGGGGTGGGTGCGAGCGGTGTCGGTGCCGAGGTCGGGCACAGGATCGAGCTGCCCCGACAAGCGGACCGACTCGCGCGGCACCCGCTTGCTCGAGGCGTCGCGACGCGCCTTCCGGTTCTTCCTGGCCCGCGCCGACGTGCCCTTCGAATTGCGCTTCTTACCCATCAAAGTCTCCGATCGATCGCAGGGCCGCCACCATGTCCGGGGGCATCTGGGCGGCGCCGAAGTCCGACAGTGCGAGGTCCACCAACATCTGCAGCGACATGCCCATCTCCTGCGCCATGGCGCGGAGCTCCGCCACCATCGCCGCGGGCGGCACGTGGCCGAGGTCCAGGGTGAAGTCGTCGTCGTCGTCGTCATCGTGGATGTCTGGCAGGTCCAACTGATCGACCCACTCCGGATTCTCGGCCAGCTCCGGAGCGGCGCACCGTGCCCACTCACTCATCCCCGCCGCGTGTGGCGAGTCGTCGGGGACCGCCGCGATGACCGCCTCGAACCCCTCGCGCAGCACGAACCGCGTGAGCGGTGCCGTGGCCTCGGCCAGCCCACCGTCGCCGCCTCGCTCGTACACCGCAGCCACCGTGCGGAGTGCGGCGGTGGTCGCGCCCGCACCGAGGCCGCGCAGCCGCCGCCCCTCCCGCCGCAGCAACGCCGCGAGGGCGTCGGCCTCTCCGGCCCGGTACAGCATCCAGGCCGTGATTCCCGGCGCCACAGCAGCGGCGTCCGGCGCGGTGAGGGCGGTGCGGATCTCGGGGGGCACGGTGCCGACGACCACCACCAGATCGGCCGCGATGGTCCGACCGGCCCGTGTGTGGAGCTGTGGCGAGAGCCGGCGAAGCACCTGGGCCGCCGCCCGGCGCTCGGCGGAGGATGCGTCGAGCCCGTGGTCGAGTCGCCACGCCTCCGAGACGAGCATCACCTGCTCGACCGGTAGCTCCTGCAACAGCGTGGGCAGCGTGCCGAGCGCCTCCACCCGCCGCTGCAACGCCGCATGGAGGGCCCGCAGCAGCCGCACCCGTGCGGGCTCTGCGCCGTAGCGTGCGGTGCGCTCGATCCGAGCGGATACATCCGGGAACTCGTCCACCAGGTACATCAGCTCCACGATCTCCCGGGGATCGGACTCGTGGGCGGCCAGCACTGACCAGGCCGCCTTGTGGTGCGCCTCGAACGGGTCCACCTCGTCCAGGACGAGCGGCGCGATGGCCCGACGTGCGGGGAGGTCGAGCGGCGCATGCGCCCAGACCGCCTCCAACATGTTGCTCGGCACGTGGTCGGTGGCTGCCCAACTCAGCCGCCCATGCAGCACGCTGAGCTGGACGGCGAGTGGCTCGGGAGCCTCGGCGTGGGTGGCCAGGGGGAACGCCAGGCCGGACGCGTTCGCGAGCTGGGCCAGCGGAGCCTCGGTGAAGTTCGCATGGATCCAGCGAACGACGGCGCCGAGCCACCCCATGGCCTGCCCGCTGGGCCGTCCGGGCAGGTAGGCGTGCACTTCCGCGGGATCCATCGGGGGGGCGCCCCCGGCTTCGAGCTCGGCGAACGGGCCTCCGGGGTCGTCCCAACCGGAGTCCAGATGCAGCAGGTCCGTGCCGCGATACTCGCGCCGCAGCCGCTCACCCGACACGGCCCAGCCGTCGAGCAGCTCTCCGAGCACCCAGAGCACCTGCCACCGCACCTCTCCCTGACGGGGGACGTGCTGGACCGTGGTGCGGGTGAGTTGCTCGGTGAGCTTGCTCAGGTATGGCCTGTCGTGGCCCTGCTTCCGCAGGCGCGGCGAGAGATCGGGCACCACTGCGAACTCCACCCGCCTGGCCTCAATCAACCGCACCAGGTCGAGCCACCAATCCCCGGCGTGCCGGTGCAGCCGCTGCCGCTTGGCGTTCCGCCGCAGCTCGCTCGGATCCTGGCGCGGGCGCTGGACCTGTGCGAGCAGTCCGGCCACGTCCACATCGCCGCGGGTCGCGGCCTCCTCTGCTGCTTCTCGAACCAGGGACACCCGACCGTCGCGCAGGGCATCGATCGCCGCGCGGATGGAGCGCAGCCGCGGCGAGAGGGACGCCTTGGCCGCCTCGCTGTGGTCTGAGGCTGCCCACGCCTGTGCAACCCTCACAGGTACACCCCCGCGTCGAACATCGCGTCGGAGAGCTCGTCATACAGCGCCACCGCCGCTGCGGCGTCGGTAGCCACCGCGGCCACTCCCCGCCGCGCCAGCTCCAACAGCGCGTCTGCCTCGGCCGCGTGGTCGGCCCGGAGCTGCCCCTCCGCGCTCAGCACCGCGTCGAAGGTCGCCAGCGCCTCGTCGGTGCTCGGCGCGGGCAGCACCACATCGGCGACGGGGGCGCGTGCGGCGTCGGGTGCGATCGGCGGCTCGTGGGGCCCGAGGAGTCCGGCTTCAACGAGCTCGTCGTGCTCCCCCTCCCACAGCTCCCGCTGCTCCGCACCATCCGCCGCCACGGCGACGCTGGCCTCGCGGCCGGTGAGCTCGTCGGTCACGCTGATCCGCACGAGGCCGTCCAGGTCGTGCACGAAGGTGACGGCGATGGGACGCGGTCCCAGCTCCGAGCCTGAATCGGGGAGGTCGTCCAGGTCGACCCGGGCGAGCAGCGCGTTGTTCCGCGGGTCGGGGTCGCCCCCCTGGAACACCAGCACCTGCACCTCGGACTGACCGGGCAACGCGCTGAATCGGCGGGTGTGTCGTGACGGAAGGCCCGTGTTGCGCGGCGTGATCACGCTGCACGAGTAGCGGTGCTCGAAGTGGTCGATCGCCCCGACCGAGAGCGAATAGGGCGCCACGTCGAGGAGCACGCCGTGCACGGTGGCGCCGTCGATGATGGCCCCCTGCAGCGCCGCTCCGAGGGCCACCACCCGCCGCGGATCGATGGCGTGGCTGCCCTCGATCCGGAGCGCCTCACGCAGCCGATCGGCCACCAGGGGCTGCAGCGTGGCGCCACCCACCAGGAGGAGTTCGTCCAGATCGGCCGGCGCGAGGCCGGCGTCGCCCAGCACCTGGTGCACGCTCCCGAGGGTGCGCTCGATCAGCGGGTCGGCGACGTGGTCCAGATCGTCGCGGTCCAGGGCGTGCTCGAGGTGCCGTGGCTCGCCGTCCAGCTCCAGCAGGAACGGCACGCGCACAGTCGCGGAGAGGCTCGACGACAGCTCGACCTTGGCGGCCTCGACGGCCAGGCGCAGGCGCGTCCGGGCGGCGGCCGAGGCCTCGATGGCGGCCGCCAGCGCGGGGTCTTCACCCCGGACCTCCGACAGCACATGCCCGATCAGGGCGGCGTCGATGTCGTCACCGCCCAGGCGCGCGTCGCCATGCGAGGCCAGCACCTCGATCACCTGCCCGTCCTGCCGCACGACGCTGGCGTCGAACGTGCCGCCGCCGAGGTCGTACACCAGCGAGGTGCGCTGCACGTCGTGGCCCTGGGCATGCGCCAGTGCTGCCGCTGTGGGCTCGTTCACCACCCGCTCCACGGTGAGTCCCGCCGCCTGCCCGGCCTCGCGGGTCTCGGACCGCTGCATCGCCGTGAACCAGGCGGGCACCGTGATCACCGCCCGGTCAGGGCGCCAGCCGAGGCTCCGCTCGGCCGCGTCGAGCACGGCGGTGAGGATGTGGGTGGCCACATCCACCGGGCGCAAGGGCGGATCTGCGACCGGCCAGGACATGTCGGTGCCGAGGTGCCGCTTGGACGAGGTGACGCCGCGCTCGGGCTGCAGCGCGAGGGCGTTCAGCGCGGGCGCGCCCACCAGTCGGGGGTCGCCGTACAGCACCACCGATGGCATCAGGGTGGAGCCGTCGAGCGAGACGAGTTGAGGGACGCCGTCGACCACCACGGCGAGTGCCGAGGCGGTGGTGCCGAGATCGATGCCGACGCACGGATGGCTCATGGGGATGTCGTCCAAGCGGTGACCAGCGCGGTGCGGAGGACCTCGGGGGTCTCGCCCCGGCGGATCCAGCCGCGCCGATGGGTGGTGTGGATGGTGTGGCCGAGGTCGGCGTGTGGGGTGGCGACCGTGTCGAGCACTTGATGTTGATGCGGATCACACGGGCCCTCGCGTGGAGCCGGCTCGATCCCGCCGGCGCGGAGCTGGTCGATGGCGCGCTGGCGCGCGAGCTGGAGGCCGTCGAGCACTCCGCTGGGCGCAGCGGGTGGGCGCTGCCATGGCGCCCACCACGGCGGCGGCGGCGGCGGTTGCTCGAGGGAGGCGGCGACCCGATCGACGGCATCGATCAAGTCGAACAGGGGCTCGAGCATGTCGGGCGCGCCGCCGGACGAGCCGCCTTCGACCGCCGTGAGCACCCGGCCGAGCCGCAGGTTGATCTGGACCACGGCCTTGCCGATCTGGGCCAGACGGCGATCGAGGTCTTCCACACTGCTCCCGGGGAAGAGCGCGCGTCTATGGCGGGCCAGAAACCCCTGCAACCGTCCGCGTGAGGACGTACGCAGCGGGGGCATTTGGCCGACACAACTGGTCGCCGGGAGAGGGTCGCGGGAGCCGGATGTGTGCGCTCTCCTCGCGGGGCCGGAGCATCGTCTGGAATACTCGGGCACGCCCCGGCGTACCCATGGCATGGAGCCACGAACCGTGATCCGAGCCGGCACGGCCGCGTACACCACCTGGTCGGTGATCCGGCTGGCTCGCCTCGTGCTCCTGGCCCCGGTGTTCAGCGTGGGGTCACTGGTCAGCGGGCTGTTCTGGCTGGTCGTGCCTGGGTTCGTGGGCCGGGCGCTCTGGCGCCTGGCCCACCGGCCGGGCACGCTGTTGTTCCGCACCCGCACCCGGGCAGAGCTCGCGGCGGCACGCTCCGCGCGGCGACGCTTCCTGTAGGAACGCGTGTGCGGAACCTCGTGAAAGAACCGGAGGCAGGGTGAAGCAGCGACAGCGTGTCGCGGATCAGTCGGTGCAGCAATACGTGGCGCAGTCGCCGGAGCTGTACACCGAGAAGCCCCCGTGGGTGTCCCAGCTGCAGCAGCTCCCGCTGCCGTACATCAGCGTGACACCGTCGTCGGCGAGCAGGCACTTGTACGTGTTCCACGGGTTGTACGGGCTGTCGCACACGTCGCTGTCCCACACCCTCGCCGCGTCTGGGGCGTCTGCGATCCAGTCACCGCCCCGGCACCGCACGGTCTGGTCGGCGTCGAAGGTGCTCACCGTGCCGAAGGGCGGCGCGCCGCTGGGGAACCGGGCCTGCCACTCGGACTCGCGGCACACATGCCAACCGGCACCACAGGCCGTGTCGATGGTGTCGGCGCGGTAGTTGTTGCCGCACAGGGCCACGTCGCGCGCGGGTGTGGTGTAAGCGGGGTGCTCGGCCTCGGGATCGTAGGCGCAGGCGGGCCCCTCGGGAGGCGCTTCGGGATCCGAGAGGTCGATGACATTCGACAACTCGCAGGTGCCCTCGTCGATCACCTGGAGGTAGCGGTCGCACGCGATCTCGGGCAGGCGCGGGGCCAGCCGCACAATACCGTCGTCGGGGGTTCGCGCCGTGCCGACCTTGATCTCGCCCCCGAGGCCCGTCGGGGTACCGGCGCACCGGCCCGTCGCGATCAGGTCGTCGCCGGTGGCCAGGCCGACGTAGAAGTTGGCGTTCCACCTGGGCGTAAGGTCGGTCACCTCGATGCGCACGGGGCCGGGGCAGCTGCCCTCGACGATGCTGAGGGTGGGTGTCGCGAGGGCGACTGAGGCGGCGAGCCAGAGCATGGAGACCTCCACGGGGCCTCAGTATGGCCCATGCAGCCGAGCTTCGACACCCGTCGTCGGTGGGTTCCGCTGTGGCCCTGCCCGGCCCGGGCACTCCGTGGACGGCGTCGAGCTGGGCCTACGGCAGGTGGTTCTTGAAGAACCGCCACGCGTGCTCGGTGGCGTCGAACGGCAGGCTGCTGTTGGTGATCGGGCTCGGCCACTTGTGGCCCCAGCCTTCGATCACGCACAGCTGCACCGGGTTGTTGCCGGTCCAGGTGGAGCAGGTGCGCTTGCCCTCGACCTCCACGGTTGCGGGGTCGGTGGCCGGGCGGGTGCTGCCGCCGTGCCACAGGTGGGCGGCCTCGATCTCGCTGGGCACCGCGCGGGACATCTCCCGCTCGAGGTGCCACGGATCCTTGCTGCCGGCGTAGGCGAGCAGCCAGCGGTTGCGCCCGTTGCAGGTGGGCACCTTGATCGTGCCGGCGTGGGTCATCACGATATCGGGCGCCGCACTGCCGCACGCCCAGCGCATGGCCATCTGCGCGCCGTTGGAGAACCCCACCGCCATCACGTTGCCGGCGCACGCGTTCGCCTCGGCCCACCGGACCACGGCGTCGAGGAAGTCGGCGTCGTTGCGCACCTCACCCGACTTCAGGCTGCCGTTGTCCCACATCTTGCCGATGCCGTCGACCTCGAGGCCATCGGGCACCACGAGCAGGCCGCCATCCCGCGCGATCACGTCGTCGAAGCCGGTCTGTCGCACCACCTTACGCTTGTCCCCCGTGGCGCCGTGCAGCAGCACCACTGTGCGCCGCCGCCCGGACTGCCCGGGCTTGCCGTACAGGTCGACCGTGTAGGTGGTGTTGCCGAACGGGATCTCGGCGGTGACCGGCCCCGAGCCGGCGCCCCACGCGCCACAAGCGCCATCGGGGCCCAGGCGGAACTCCTGATCCGACCTCGGGTCGGAGCCGGCTCCGGGCATCGGCAGCTCGACCTGACCGCCGTTCGGGCCGTACATGGGCGCGGCGGATGCGGACAACGCCAGCAGCAGGACGCGCAGCATGCAGACCTCCGGCGCGTCAGACGACGCGTGCGCCGGTTGTATTCGGATCCATCGCGTGAACCCAGCCCCACCCGGGGTCGAGACGGCAGGTGCACCCCTCGAGATGAGGTGAAACGCCGAGAGTTGATGGCACAACCTGCGTCCCGACCCCGGGGAGGGTAGGTGGGAGGGCATGCGGCTTGGACTGCTGTGCTGGATGGCCTGTGCTGGCGCGCCGGATGACACGCCGAAGGCGAGCCCCGACAGCGCTCCGCCCCCGGCGTCCACGCCCACGCCCACCCCCACAACCACCGACTCTCCGACCGACACCGCGCCACCGCCGCCGGCTCTCGTGGCCCTCGGTCCCAACGCGCTCCAGCTCACCGCGCCCGGCCCCCTCGCCGGCACCTGCTCGAGCCCGGATGACCTCCTGGAGGCACACACCTTCGCCACCGACGGGTCTGTCGTGGACATCCGCGGGCTGCTCGCGAACACCGCCTACAGCTGCGTGGTCGCGGGGCTCACCCTGTCCGCCACGACGGAGCCGCTGCCGGACTGGGTGCCGCCCACAACCGTGGCGGGCGCGCCGCTATCCCCGGGGTACACCCTGTTCAACCACTGGGTCGGCGTTGCGGAGGCGCCGCAGGAGGGGGCCGTGCTCGTCGACCCCGAGGGGCGCCCGCGGTGGGTGCATGCGTATGCCGAACCCCCCGGCGGCGTGGGCGTGGACCTGGCGTTCGTGCCGCCGGATGCGGTGCTCATCGGCGGCACGGTGAAGCGGGAGCCGCGGGTCATCGGGCTGGACCATGTGGAGCGCCGGGTGCTGCCGTCCTGCTTCACCGGTCGCTCCCACCACCACCACGCCGAGCCGCTGCCCGATGGCGACCTGCTGGTGCTGTGCAATGCGGCGGCTGCGAGTGGCGACGACAGCTGGGAGGGCTTCGGGATCCAGCGGGTGGCGGCCGACGACGGGCTGCCGTTCACCTGGGACGCCCAGACCGCCCTCGACGCGGGCACGCTCCCCCCGGCGCCGGACGTGGACACCGACGACTGGTGGCACGCGAACTCCGTCAGCTACGTGCCCGATGACCCCGACGGCCCTGCGTATTGGGTGAGCCTGCGGATCCAGAGCCAGATCATCCGGGTGGACGCGGCGTCTGGCGAGGTGACCTGGCGGCTCGGGCCCTTTGGCGACTTCGTGCTGCTCGACACCGACGGGCGGGTAGCGGATCCGCGGCGGTGGTGGTTCGGCCAGCATGACCCGGAGGTGGCCCTGCCCCGGGTGCTCGTGCACGACAACGGCTTCGGCCGTCCGGGAGCCGGGTTGCCGAGCCGCACTGTTGAGGTCGAGCTCGACATCCCGCAGCGCACGGCGAGGATCGTGTGGGAGCACGACTGGGTGGACCGGTACGAGCCCCTGTTCGGCGACTCGGACCGGCTGCCAGACGGCGGCGTGCTCATCGCCCAGGGCCGCTGCTATGGCTGCCCGGACGGCGGCCTCGACCCTGGCCGGCAGGCGCGCATCGCAGAGGTGGCGCCGGACGGCTCCGAGCGGTGGGCCCTCACGCTCACCAACCCCGACCACAGCCTGTACCGGGCCGAGCGCATCGATGGGTGTGCGGTGTTCGCGAACCAGCGGTACTGCCCGGTCAGGTGAAGATGATCTGCGCGCCCTCCGCCAGGTCGTAGAAGTCGCCGGCGGTGATCACGCCGCGCACCTGTGGGATCAGCTCGTCCGCTTTGCGCTCGAACATCTTCATCGCGAGCTCGCAGGCGTACAGCTCGGCTCCCGCGTCGTCGAGGATCTGCATCATCTCGCGCACATGGGGCAGGTCGATGGCGTCCATCTTGCGCTGCATCATCGACGAGGCGAGGGACTCCATGCCGGGAAGACCGGCGATCATCGTGGGGATTGGCGAAGTTGGGTTGCCGACCATGTTCACGTACAGGTGGTCGATGCGGTCCTCCGTGATCGCGTCGAGCCCGTAGAAGGTGAAGAAGACGCAGCACTCGATGCCCGAGAGTCGGGCGGCATTGGCGAGGATGAGGGCGGGGTAGACCTCGTCGAGGCCGCCCTTGGCGCAGATGATCGCCACCTTGCGGTCAGGTCGCACGCTGTTCATGGGGACTCCTACAGGCAGCCGGCCGGCTTGGGGATGCCCGCGAGGCGCGCGATGGTCAGGCCGGGCGCACGCGGGAAGAGGGTGTACAGGTCGCGGGTGGGGATGTCGGCTACCTGGGTGAGCTTGCGCACGTTGGGTGAGCTTCCAGTGGCCTCCCACTCGCTGCGCGCGGAGCGGATCACGACCCAGTGGGCCTCGGTGAGGGGGATGCCCTCGGTGTTGGCGACCGCGTCAGCGAGCTCCATCGTCCAGGTGGTGGGGTCGCGCAGGAAGCCCTTGGCGTCGAACTGCGACGACACTGCGGGAGCCGCAGATGGGGCGGCGGCGGCCCGGGGTGGCGCGGCGGCGGCCCGGGGTGGTGCGGCGGCGCGGGGCCTGGGCGCCGCGGGGGTGGCGCGACGCGGGCGGGGGGCTGGACGCGGGGTGTCGGCGCGACCGGAGAGGCTGCGGGACAGGCTCGTGGAGCGCACGGCATGGCCCACGTGCTTGAGCACCTCGAGCAGCACGGCCAGGCCCTTCTGCACGTCCTGGTCGCGGGTGGCTGCGGCGAGCCCGACCACGCCCACCGGGGTGGCGCTGTCGGCGTCGTGCAGGGCGTCGGTGGCCTCGTTCACGATGTTCAGCACGTCGGCCTGGGCCAGGTTGCGCACCGTGTCGAGGATGCCCACGACCGAGCCGGCGAGCTCCCGCACATCCTCGGGGGAGTAGGCCTCCACGGCCGCATCCAGCACGCCCATCAGCTCGCGGCCCATGGCG
>JBLFXJ010000228.1:0-13166 GCA_047609825.1 Myxococcota bacterium | reverse complement strand
CTCGCTGGGCGGCTCCGCCGGGATCTGTCCACCGACGACCGGCGGAAGCTGGAGCGGCACCTGGATTCGGTGCGCGACTTCGAGGTTCGGGCCTGCAACCTGGCGGATGTGCAGGCCGCCGCGCTGGAGGACCTGGCGCCCGAGGCCGGGACCGACGCGCACGTGGAGACCGTGGTCGACCAACACCACGACCTGATCGCGCTGGCGTTCGACTGTGGCTACACGCCCGCCGCCACCCTCCAGATCGGGTCGGGTCAGGACCTCACCCACTACGCGCTGGACGGCGAGCCCACCCTCGACACCTTCCACGCCGTCAGCCACTGGCGCACCAGCGACGACTCCTTCGGCCTGCCCATCGACGGCGCCCACGCCCTGCACGCGCGCATCGACCGGGTGCACTCCCGGATGTTCGCCTCCCTGCTGGCCAAGCTCGAGGCGCGCGATCTGCTCGACCGGGTGGTCGCGGTGTGGTGCAACGACCTGGGAGATGGCCCCGAGCACGCCCTGGACGACCTGCCGTGGATCATCGCGGGCAGCGCGCGCGGGTTCCTCCGCACGGGGCACCATGTGGACCTGCGCGACCAGACCCACAACCGCCTGCTCGCGACCCTGGCCGCGGCGGTGGGGGTGACCGACGTGGACGGCGAGCCGGTCACGGCGTTCGGAGACGCGTCGCTCGCGCAGGGCTGGCTGCCGGACCTGGTCGCCTGATCAGCCGCCGTGGAAGTACAGTCCGACGTAGCCCCCGGCGCCGGCCACCGCGACCCGTCCGTCCGCCAGGAAGGTGCAGCGCGACACCGAGCTGGCGGTGATCGCGCCGTCGGTCACGTCGGCGAAGCTGCGGCCGTTGTCAGAGCTGTACAACACGATGCCGGTGCCCGAGGACAGCGGCTGGCGCTCGCCCACCGCCACCACGTTCGACCCCTGGCCGCACACGCCACGAATCCACGAGAATCCAGGGATGAGGGTGTCGACGCGGTACTGAACCCAGTCGTCTACGTCCGAGGGGTTGGAGCCGCTGCTGAACACCACGCCCACGTTCGCCACCTGGTCCACGCCGCCAGCGATGATCCGGTCATCGGTCACGGCGTCCACTCCCCACAGCTCACCGGTGAAGTCGGTGGACAGGGTCACCACCTCGAGGCTGTCGGGTGCGTCGCCGGGGAGGAAGACCTTGGGATTGTCGGCGGTGGTGGAGCCGCTTCCGTAGAACTTCGTGCCGCGCTGGTCCATCGACAGGATCTGGTACCCACCGCCATCATCGGCCCAGCCCGAGCCGATGGACTGCCACGGGTCCTCGTCGGACTCGCGGAAGATCACGTCGGCGCCGGTGAGGGATTCGCCGAAGGCGCGACCGGAATCGTCGCGGAGGAAGTGGGCCACCTGGAAGCTGAACCCGATCTGGTCGGTGCGGGTGAACACGGTCTTCGCGAGGGTCCACGCGGGGCCTGAGGTGTCGAGCGCGATGACCGCATCGAGTGAATCGGTGTCGGCCCCGGAGACGTAGAGCAGGCCGTCGCCGTGGCGGCGCACGTCGAGCACCCGCCAGGTGTCGAGCAGGCCGGGGGGATCGGTGGTGGGTGCGCCCCAGGTGAGGCCGCCGTCGGTGCTCACGTACAGGCCACGGCCCACCGCCCCTTGGCCGCAGCCCGCATACGCGGTGCGGGAGTCTTCCCACATCCACGCGTCGGTGCGGTTCTCGTCGCACGGGTGGGCGGAGATCACCCAGCCGGCCTCGCCGGTGAACGTGGCGGCGGTGGCCGAAGATGTGGCGGTGTCGCCGGAGTCGTCCTTGCCGTCGAGGGCCTCGCAGCCGACGAGCAGGAACAGGCACAGCACGGGTCGCATGACATCTCCTCTCTGTACGAGAGGATAGCGTCAGCGCGCGTGGTCTGCGTGCACGACCGCGAGCGCATCCAGCTCGCGCCGCACCCGCACGAGGTGGCCCTCGGCGGCTACCCGGTGCGCGCTGGCCTTGGGCACGTCTCCGTCGGCGAAGTGCTCGGCGGTGCGCTGGAGGTGCTGGGCGGCGCGGGCGCACTCTTCGGCGAGGGCGGCATATCGGCGGGCGGCGTCGGCGCGGGGGTCCACGGCCTCGGCGGATGCCCTGGGGCGGGATCCACGCATGCTACGGGCGAGGGTGGCGAGGGCCTCCTCGGCGGCGGTGCGCACGGCCTCGGCTTGGGAGGGCTCTTCGGCCGGGGGCGGCTCCGGCTCGGGCTCGGGCTCGGCGATCCAGAACCCGGCGTCGGAGGCGACGAGCTCATCGTAGCCCTCCCAGGGCAGCCCCTCGGGCGCGAGGTAGACGCCCCGGGTGTCGTCGTGCCGGCGGAAGACCGGCCCGAGCTGATCGGCGAGGAACAACAGTACTTGCTCGGGATCGGTCGCCAGTTCGGCGAGCGGCACGAAGGTGCACAGGGCATACACGCCGTCGTCGAGCACGGTGAGGTTCGGGTGCACATGCTCGGGGTCGCCGATGTCGCCGAGCCGGAGCACGGCGATGCCGTCACGCATGGCGCCTCCCGCGTCACTCTATCCGGTCGCGCCACGGCTCAGCCCCGCCCACGCGTCGCGGGCGAAGGTCGCCGCCGACAGTGGGCATTCATCGACGAGACCTGGGGGAGGACCATAGCCGCTCAGCCCCCCATCACCACCCGGATCACAGCCTCCAACCCAAGCCACCAGGGCAACGCGAACAGCACGAACGCCAGCCCATAGGCCCCGACCGGAATCCACAGCCACCGGCGCCGACCGCCGCGCCAGGCCGCCGGCGGGAGCGGGCGCCGGCCCAGGAACCAGTGATCCGCGGCGAGCGCCAGCGCGAGCCCGGCGACGCCGTCGACCACCCAGTGCTGGCCCAACAGCAGGGTGGACGCCCAGATGGCAACCCCGAAGCCGAGCATCAGGTCACCGACCGGCCGGTCGTGCCGCCGCACCACCAGCGCCGCGAAGAACGACTCAGCCACGTGCAGGGACGGAAAGCAGTTGGTGGGCGGGTCGAGGTACCGCATCAGGGCCAGCCCCCAGCTCAGTGTGTCGGTGACGGGCACCTCGACCCGGGGCATGGTCACTGGCCACACGATCCACACCGGCACGCTGACCACGAACAGCGACACACACCCGGCTCCGGCGCGCCACATCACCCGCCGGTCCGTGATGTAGGCGAGGGGGGCCAGGATCTGGCCGTACAACAGCCCGTATAGCAGCATCGCCGACGGCATCAACGGCAGGCGCCCGTCCAACGGCGTGGCGAGCGTGTGCTGCGGGAGGTCCGCGCGCACCACCCAGGACCCGACCCCGATGTACACCGCCATGAACGCTGCAGCCCCGACGGCGGCCACGGTGAGCAGCGTGCGGCGTGGCACGGCATGGGCCGACGCCGACGTGTCGCGGAGCTCGGACGTGGAGGACGGCGGGGTCAAGCGCGCTCCGGCGATCGACGTCGAGGCAGCGTGTCCTCCCATCTCGACAGCTGGCTCACCTGGGACAGGCCGATAGCAACAGCGACGCGTCGCATCCGGGGCTCCCGCGTGGAGGCGAGGTGGGGTGGGCGCCGGAGTATACGAGACGAGGGCCGGACTGCTCCAGCTGCACGCGCTCAGTCGATCCAGGTCAGGGTGCCAGGTGTGGTTGCCGGGGTCGGGGTGGCGAAACAGGAGGTGTAAGGAGCCGTCCGGTGCCCTCACTCCTCACTGCAGCGAGTGTAGCCGGAAGCGTTGGTGCTCATGGCCCACGTTCCTGGCGCGCCGCCGCGGAGTCATTCGAACCAGCAATAGCTGCGCTCGGCCCGCCCATCGCACGGTGCCGCGGCGTAGTAGATGCCGAAGTCCGCGTAGGCGGTGGCGTCGCAGTCGGTCTCGATGTTGAACAGGCCGCAGCCGTCCAGGTCGTCGTCGCCGGGCAGCTCGATGCACCCGAGGATGTAGTCGTTGTAGTAGCCGACGCCGTCGATCGCGAGGTCGGTGGTGCTGCAGGTGTAGTCGTCGGGCAGGCCGCCGAACTCGATGGCGCAGCCCTCGACGCAGTTGCGCACGTTGACGCCCCCGCCGAACAGGCCGCCGAACAGGTCGAACAATCCGATGGTGGGGCCGTCGGAGGGGGTGTAGCTGCCCACCAGCGTGATGCATGGCGCGTCTTCGCCCGAGCAGTCCTCGTCGATGCCGTTCTCGCAGATGTCTTCGGCGAGCGGGCTGATCAGCGGGTCGGCGTCGTCGCAGTCCACGCCCTCCCAGTCCGGGAGCAGGCCGTCTCCTGGCGGGTCGCAGCTGGGCACGGGATCGGCGGGGTCTCCGCCTCCGACGCCATCTCCGTCCGCGTCGACGAACCACAGCGCGGGCGGGCCCACGGCGGGATCGGCGTCGTCGCAGTCGTCGTTCGTGGCCGCTGAGCCGGGCGGGCGACTGCAGGCGTAGATGAAGTCGACGCCCGAGCCGTAGCCATCGCGGTCGGCGTCTGCGAACCACTCGAGGAAGCTGTCCTCCGACACGTCGGGGTCGGCATCATCGACCCGCCCGTCGCAGTCGTCGTCCAGCGGGCCATCGGGGTTGCAGATCTCCGGCATGCCCGGGTTCACATCGGCGCGGGTGTCGTCGCAGTCGGTGTTCGCAAACCCCCACCCGTCGGGCTGCTGGCAGGCGCCGATCAGGTCCCGGTCGGTGCCGAACCCGTCGCCGTCCATGTCGCGGCCGAACGCGATCAGCGTGAACGCGTCGATGTCGGGGTCGTCTTCGTCCACCAGGCCATCGCAGTCGTCGTCCAGCGCGTCCACCCCGTTGCAGATCTCGGGTCGGGAGGGGTTGATATCCGCCCGGGAATCGTCGCAGTCGTCGCCGCCAAAGTCGGCGTTGAAGAAGCCGTCGTCGTCGGCGTCGCACAGTGCGGTGCACTCCGGGTCGTCGCAGTCCACGCGGCCGTCGGCGTCGTTGTCGCGGCCGTCGTCGCACACCTCGGGGCACTCCCCGTCGCAGTCGGAGTCGTCGCAGTCCACCCGGCCGTCGGCGTCGTTGTCCCGACCGTCGGCACAGGCCTCGTCGCAGCTCGGATCGACGCAGTCGTCGTCAGCGCAGTCGACCAGGGCATCGGCGTCGTTGTCGCGGCCGTCGGTGCAGATCTCGGCGCAGCTGGGGTCGACGCACTCCTCGTCGAGGCAGTCCACCCGGCCGTCGCCGTCGTTGTCGAAGCCGTCGCCACACACCTCGGGACAGGAGCCGAAGCAGTCGCGGTCGTCGCAGTCGACCGCACCGTCGGCGTCGTTGTCGCGCCCGTCGCCGCAGTTCTCGGGACACAGGCCGTCACAGTCGTCATCGAGGCAGTCGATCAGGCCGTCGAGGTCGTCATCGGTGCCGTTGGTGCACACCTCGCCACACACCGACGCGCAGTCCGGATCCGCGCAGTCAGCGAGGTCGTCGAGGTCGTCGTCCTCCAGGTTGTCGCACAGCTCGGCCGGCGGCTTGTCGCCCCCGGCGGGACCTGCAGCGCAGCCGAGGAGGATCAGCGGGAGCAGGAGCCGCACCGGGTGCACGGGGCCTCCATGGGGACAGGGCGGAACTGTAGCCTGAACGGGGGGCATCCGCGGCGCCTTGGAGCGTCCGAGACGTGCGTCAGGCGCGCAGGTCCGCGAACAGCTCGTGCATCACCGGCTTGGGGCGACGGTCGACCGTGAACAGCCCCCAGTGCTTCTCGGGCTCGTCGGGGTCGGCCGAGCCCTTCCACGGCTCGTCGAACGCCTCGAACACGTACACCCGCACGCCACGCTCAGCGCCCCAGCGGGTGAGCTCGCGGTAATAGCGCACCTGGTGGTGGACGTTGGCGTTGCTCGGGTCGATGCCGCGACCGTTCGAGCGGGTGGCCCAGCCAGCCTCGGTGATCACGACCGGCGTGTCGGGGTATTTCTCGGTGATGCGGCGCCAGTCGGCGTCGGTGACCCTCATGGCGTCGTCGATCGAGCGGTACTCCCACACCGGGTAGGAGTGCACGGAGATGAAGTCGAGCTCGGCGACCAGCGGGGCGAGCTTGTCCATCCACGGCACGTGGTTCTCGCAGAAGGTCACCGGCTGGGAGATCGCCGCCTTCATCCGCTTGACGTAGGCGATGACGCGGTTGACCGGCACGAGGTGGCCGGTCCAGTCGACGGTGGCCTCGTTGCCAGCGGAGACCGAGGTGACGATCTGCGGGTAGCGCTGGGCGAGGGCGATGGCGCGGTCGATCTCGGCGGAGTTGGTGACGGCGTTGGCGGCGAGCTGCTCGTTGCTGAACCAGGCCCCCCATGGGCAGCCCGGGTTGCTCGTCTCGGCGGTGAGCCAGGCGCCGAGCAGCACCTCGAGGTCGAGGCCCATGCGCTGGACCGCGGAGAGCACCAGCTCCGCGTGGGGCCCGGAGTCGTACAGCCGCACCCACTTCCACTGGCGGGCGAGGATGGCCAGGTCTTGTTCGATCTGGGCCGGTGAGGGGTAGATCCCGGCGTCCGGGCTCTGGCCGTCGCGGTATCCCGAGTAGCAGATGCCCTGGTGTTCACTGCGCAAGTTTGAGCCCTCCATCGGCATCCCACAGGCCCCAGTACGCCCCGCAGTCGCCCTCGGGGCCGACCTTCCAGGCCTCGTCGAATGACGAGAACCAGAACAGGGGGATCTCGTCGTCGTCGGTCCAGGCGAGCACATTGAGCAGGTATAGAGCCATGTTCCGGAGCGACGGCTCGGCCGGGCCGACGGGGCTGCCGGCGGTGGGCCACCCGGTCTCGGCGATGACCACGGGCTTGCCCTGGGCGGCTAGCGTCACCCGGCGCACCATCTCCTGGGCGTAGCCGCTCGCGTACTCGAGCGGCACCTCCTCCCAGAACGGGTAGCAGTTGATCGGCAGGTAGTCGCAGGCGGCGACGAGCTGCGGGCGCTCGGTGAACAGGAAGTAGGCGTCGACGTAGCCCACGGGCACGTCGGGCACGGCGGCGCGGACGGCCTCGATCTGCGCGATCAGCGCGGCCTCGGACAGCTCGCCCCGGAGGAGCACCTCGTTGCCCACGGCGAGCAGGTCGGCGTGGCCGGCGCGGGCGACCTCGATCAGGCCGGCGATCTCGGCGGCGTTCTTCTCGGCGTCGTCGCCGATCCAGGCGCCCACCATGGTCTTCAGGCCGAGCTCGTGGGCCACCCGGGGCGCGATCTCGTTGCCCTGGGTGCACGAGAAGGTGCGGATCCAGGTGGTGTGCGGGGCGATGATCTCCAGGCGAGAACGGACCTGGGCCTCGGTGAGGGTGGAGTTCTCCTCGGGGTTCTGGCCGCCGACGTAGGCGCTGAAGCTCAGGCCGTGCAGCCGGATCTCGAGGGTGCGGCGGAGTCGGTGGAGCAGCTCGGCGGTGGACAGCTCGGTGAACGACAGGGTTCCGTCGGGCCGGAAGCCGGCGAGCAGGTCGGCGCCTTGGATGTGCAGCACGCCCACGGTGCCTCCTCGGAGCGGGCGGGACCTCTAAGGGAGCGGGGTTGGGTTGTCAGTGCATCGGTCGAGGGTTGGTGAGGCCGTTGGTTGTGGTGGCCGATGGATCTGGGTTTTGGGCGGGTCTTGGTGAGGCCGTTGGTTGTGGTGGCCGATGGGTCTCGGTTCGAACGGATTCGGGGAGAGCCGGGGCCTGCTGGCGTGGGTCCTCCCCATCCGCGGCATCGCGGACTCCGCAGAGTGACGTTGTGCTTGAGCGATCGGGAGTTGTGTCGTAGCTGTCAAGGCTGCGCTGCGGGTCGGCCCGCAGCGCGGCCCCGGGTTCGGTCATCTGGGGCGTGGCAGGCGGTGGCCGAGTGGGCTTGGTCCGGTTGGGCCGGTCCTCCCTGGTCTCGCCTCTCGGTGCCGGTTTGCGTACCGGCTCGCGGCAGCGGTGCAGCGTCCGGAGGTGGCGTGCCCGATGGACCGTGCCTGGGCAGCGCGGGACGACTCGGCGCACCACCAGGCTTGACAGCCCTGTGTCGAGCGTGCGCCGGATGGGCGGGCTATGCAAATTCACAAAAAGGAAGGTGTTATCTTGCGTACTCTCGTCTCGCTGGGCCTCTTGCTCGCTGCTGCCCCCGCCCTCGCACAGTCCCTGTCGTTCTCCGGCGACTGCCCCGGTGCGGTCACCATCGACGTGACCGGCATGACCCCCGGTGGCACCGCAGTGTTCCTCGCTGGCACTGCCGGAGAGGGCTCCGACGTGATCGGTGTCGGCTCCTGCGTCGGCACCGAGACCGGCCTGGCCGGCGTTCGGTTCCTGTTCCGCGCCGTCGACGACGACGGTGACGGCGCGCTCAGCTTCACGCCCGACATCCCCGATGGCCGCTGCGACGCGGTCATCCAGGTGCTCGATGTGGCCGCCTGCGCGATGACGAACACCGACACCGCCACCGGCGGTGGTGCGATCGACAACGGCCTCGGTGGCTTCTACGATCCGCCCGGCCCCGACGAGGCGGCCAACGCCATGGCCGCCTGCGAGAGCTTCCACGGCGTCGGCAACTGCTGCAACGACGGATGCGGCAGCTGCAACGAGAAGGGCTACCACCTGTGCGGCGCGCCGAACTGCAATGGCTCGGTGTACTGGAACTACGACAACGACAACCAGGACATGAGCTGCGGCTGGGTCGACCCGGACGAGATCCTGATCTGCACCGACGGCGAGACCTGGATGCAGTAGGTCGGTGCCCTGGGGCCTGCCCCGGGTCAGCACCCGTCGTCGTTGTCGTGGGTGGCGACGACGCCGGCCACGTCCACGTCGCGGAGGATCTCCTCGGCGATGGACACGCACAGCGCGTGGTTGCCCGAGATCACGAAGTACGCGTCGACCGTCTCGAGGTCGCGCAGGCCGGCGATCTCCCGCAGCGCGGAGTTGGACTCGATGCGCAGGTCGCCGCCGATGTGGGTGATGGCGCCGAAGCCGCTGATCCGCTCCAGGGTCGGGACCTGGTTCACGGTCAGCGCGCCGACAGACTCCAGCGCGCCGAACCCGCTGATGTCGGCCAGCACCGTCCGCCCCCTCTCCGTGCCGCCGACGGTCACCACGCCGGTGGCCTGCACCAGGTTGCGGAACCCGGTGATGTCCTCGAGCAGGCGGTGCCCATACACCGTCACGCTGCCCGCGGAGGTCAGGCCGCCGAAGCCGTCGAGCGAGGTGAGGTTGACCAGGTCGTACAGGGCGATGGTGGCGCCGTCGATGGCGGGGTCGTCGAAGCCGTCGAGGGTGGTGAGGCCGTCCAGGTTGGTCAGGGTCAGCGATCGCATGGCCGTGCCCTCGACGGCCGACACGTCGGTGACCGCGCGGCACCCGGCCACGGTGACGGCGTCGGCGCGGGTCAGGTTGCGCAGGCCGTGCAGGTCGACGATCCGGGGCAGGCTCGCGAGCTCCACGTCGCCGACCTCGGTCAGCCCAGCCAGCCCGTCGAGGTGGGCGAGGGTGTCGTTGTCGGTGAGCACGAGGTGGCCGGCGGAGCGCAGCCCCGCGAGCCCGTCCAGGTGGAGCAGGGAGGGGTCGTGGTGCACGGCGAGGGTGCCCCCGACGGACGCGAGGGCGGCCAGGCCGTCCACGTCGGCGAGCGCGTCGCAGTCCCGCAGGGTGAGGTCGCCCTCCACCGAGGCGAGCGCGCGGAGCCCGTCGATGTGCTGGAGCGCGGGGTTGTCGGACACCAGCACGTCGCCACCCACGGAGGTGAGCGCCTCGAGGCCGTCGAGCGACCGCAGGGTGGCGTTGGTCGACACCTCCAGGGTGCCGTCGACCGAGCGGATGCCGCGCAGGCCGGAGAGGTTGGTGAGGGCCGGGTGGGACGACAGCGCGAGATCGCCGGGCACCCGGGTGAGGCCGGCGAGCGCGTCGACGTGGGTGAGGCTGGCGTTGGCGGACAGCGCCAGGTTCCCGCCGAGGTTGGCGTCGGTGAGCGGGGCGAGGGACGTGAGGGCCGCGTTGCCGCCCACCCACAGGTCGCCGGCGAGCGCCACCCGCTCCAGCCCGGCGAGGGTCGCGAGGGCCGGGTTGAAGGAGATCTGGGCGTGGCCGTGGACGGTGAGGTCCTGCAGGCCGTTCAGGTCGGTGAGGTGGGGCAGGGCGTCGAGGACCAGGTCGCCGCCGACGGTGCGGAGTGCCGACAGGTCCTCCAGGTCTGACAGGCCGCCGCCGGACAGCCGCAGATCGCCGCCCACGTCGGACAGGTCGCGGAGGCCGACCAGGTCGGCTGCGACCCGCACGACGAGGTCGCCGCCGACCGACGTCAGGCCGCTCAGGCCGGCGAGGTCGCCGCCGCCGAGCTGGAGCGTGAGGGTGCCCGGGAAGTATCCAGCCGGGAACAGCCCCTGCAGGCCAGCGAGATCGGTGGCGCGGGACGTGTCCAGGTACAGCTCGTCGCCGACGGAGGTGAGGCCGGCCAGGCCGTCCACGGTCTCGAGCAGGGGCGCTGTGATCGACAGATCGCCGCCGACCGAGGCCAGGCGCGACAGGCCATCGACATCGGGGATCCGACCCGCCACCACGTCGAGGGCGCCGCCGACCGACGTGAGGCGGGACAAGGCGTCGAGGCGCTCGACCGTGTCGCTCGACAGGAACATCGAGCCGTGCACGGTAGTGAGCACATCCAGGCCCGCGAGGTCGGCGGTCGTGGCCTCGATGTGCAGGTTGCCGCCGACGGTCTGGATGCAGGAGAACACGCTCGGATCGGGCTCGCTCTCGGTCCCCCACCCGGCATCGGGTCCGAGGAACACGTACAGGTCGCCCTCGACCGCGTTGACGCAGGCCGCGCACAGGGACGCCCAGTCGGGATCGGCGAAGTCCGCAGGGAACGACCCCTCCCATACGCCGGCGGGGCCCGAGTGGGGATCGCCGTCGTCGCAGTCGTCGGCGTTGCCCACCCAGCCGGCCGGGGCCGCGCACACCTCGACCCAGGTGGCCGGGTCGCCGTAGCCGTCCCCGTCTGCGTCGCTGAACCACATGGACGGGGTGCAGCTCGTGGCCCCGGGGCCCGCCCCGCACTGCCCCTCGCTGCACCCGTCCTCCGCGCCGCCGCAGCCTGCGCCGAGGATGAGCGCTGTCGTCGCTACCTGCCAGAACCGCATCGTCAGACCTCCGTCAGCTACTGGGTGTCGCGAGCCGGGTTCCGGTCACAGACTGGCACGGATCCGCCCGGCCGGTGAGTAGTGAGTGGGTCCTGCGACCGCCTCACGGCGCGTCGAGGAGGGTGTCGAGCCGACGAGTGCGGGAGCCCGAACCGCTTCGCCGCCTCCGCCTCCGCCCCCTCCCCCGCGCTCGAGGAGAGCTCGGCGGTGCACGATGAGTACCGGCCGGCGCGGTCCGGCTGGGGGAGCTTGGCCGCGGAGTCCCCGTTATTCCTCAGTTCAGGAGGTCCTCCACGCGAATCATGCTCACTGTACTTGCTATTTCCGTTACACCCGCCGCTATGGCGCAGTCACTGTCGGTTGACGGCGCCTGTCCTGGTCCCGCTACGATCGACATCTCCGGCGTGACCCCGGGCGGCGACGCGGTGCTCCTGGTCGGCAACTCGGGTCTCGGCTCCGATGTGATCCCGTCCGGCCCGTGCGCGGGCATGGCCACTGACCTCGCCGGGCTCCGGATGGGTACCCGACTGCCGGGTGTTGATGACGGCGCGTGGACGTTCAGCCCCACTCTCGCCGATGCGTGGTGTGGCCGCGCGATCCAGGTGCTCGATCCGGCCACCTGCAGCCTGTCGGAGGCCGTCCTGCTCGACGGTGGCCCCGGCGATGGCGGCGGCCTGTCGACCCTGGACTTCATGGGCTATTCGGGCCACCTGCTGTTCAACTATGGCATCGCGGACGAGGCGACGTCGGCCCAGTTCTTCTGTGAGGAGGCGGGTTTCTCGTCGGCAGCCGACTGGACGGTCGAGGTTCTCGCGCCCGACCCGTTCACCTGCTGGTGCTACGAGATCTCGGGCGAGGTGCGCACGCCCTGCTGCAGTGGCGGCCCGATCAGCATCCCGTTCATGACCACGGTGGACTGCATCTAGGCACCCAGGGGAGCCCCACATCGGGGCCCGCTGTGCCGTACTCTCGGGTCGGAGGTGCGCCATCCGACGACCCGTGCTCGCAGCAGCGCTGGCCGGTCTCCTGCCCAGCGGTGCGACCGCCAAGCCCGTGTGCACGGAGCGGCGTGTCGCACCACCCGAGGTGGTGGCGGGGGCGGTGCTGCCCGGCGTAGACCTGCGCTGTATGGACCTCCGCGGCGTGGATCTGTCCGGGGCCGACCTCTCCGGGGCTGACCTCACCGGGGCATGGCTGCACGACGTGGACCTGTCCGGCGCAGACCTGTCCGGCGCGCGCATCGAGCAGGCCCACGCCGAGGGGACCCGGTTCGTCGGCGCCGATCTGACCGGCGCGTCGTTGCACCGCGCCGTGCTCCGGTTCGCCGACATGCGCGAGGCGGACCTCACCGACACGAACCTGTGCGAGACCGATCTCAGCATCACCCGCAACCTGTCCTGGGCCACCACCGCGGGCACCCAGCTCTGCCACCCCACCGCACTTCCGGCCGAGCTCGACGACCCCGAGGGGGAGGGATGGCGCTACCTGCCGTTCCGTCGGGCCCACGCCGAGCGGCTCGTCACGTTTCGTGCGTTCGACGGGTTGGGCGCCTACTACTTCATGGACTGGGGCGCCGACCGACGCGACGAGATCGACGTGTTCGAGGCCGGCGAGGTGAGCGTGTCGGTGTCGCTCGCGAGCATCGACATCGTGCCGCACCCGCTGAACTGGGGGCACCGGCATGTGCTGTCGGGGGTCGGCCTCACCACCAGCGTAGGCATCGGCGCGGGCTCGATCAGCGGCAACCGCACGGTGCCGATCTACACCCTCAGCGCCGGCCCCTTCGTCGAGGTGTTCTCGTTCCTCACCGCCGACATCGGCGGCACCTACAGCGTGACGACGGCCCCGGGGCTGGACTGGACGACCCGCGATGATTCGGGGTTCTACCTCGGGAGTCGGCTGGTCATCGAGCCCGGGGTGGTGTTCCTCTCCGATCTGGTCCGGTCGATGAAGCGGGCGAACCGCCGTCGGCGTGGGGCTGCGGGAGAGGGTGCAGAGGCCCCCTGAACGCCGACGCCGGGCGGGTCCAGGTCACTCGGCGCGGATACGTGCCCGGCGCCGACCGAGCACACGCAGGAGAGCATGCACGTCTTCGAACTCGACGACCCGGACTCGCTCTC
>JBLFXJ010000227.1:0-13190 GCA_047609825.1 Myxococcota bacterium | reverse complement strand
GCCGAAGCGGTTCTCCTGCGCATTACGGCCGTAGTACGCCGTGATGGCCTCAGCTGCGGGCCATCGCTCTGCCGGCAGGTCCACGGCGAACAGCTCGACCTCCCACCCATCGATGGTCCGCCCGCGCTTCGCCTTGCCCCGCTTCGGGAACACGCACGCGACCACCCGGACCTCGATGGGGGCGTACTTTGTGCCGTCCGGCTGCCGCGTCTTCGCCGACGCCTCCAGCGTCAGCAGCCCAAGGTCCGCGGCGGCACGCTGGGGCCCGCAGCCACTGTCCTCGACGAGGTGGAAGGTGGCCGTTCGCAGGCGCTCGAGCACGTCCGGGTCGGTATAGAGCTTGGTCCGGTTCAGACGGGTCACGAACGGCAGCTTGCGAGCGCGGCAGGCAGCGAACCAGGGGACGTTGCCGTGCTCGCCGTCCATGCGCACGACGACCCGCTCGAGCGGGCACCCGATGCGATCCGCGGTGGCGACGATGCTGTCGACGGCTAGGGCGAAGTCCTCGGCGGCGTCGCCGTTCCCAGGGGCCAGATGCGCGTGGGTCCACAGGCCCGAGCCCGAGTGCTGGACAGTCGCACGCCGAAACACGACGTCTCCGCGCTTGCGCCCCTTATACCCCGGTACACCTGTGTTCTCGGACGTGCGATGACATTCGGGAAGGTCGTCGGAGGCCGGCAGCGCCCGGTGGCGAAGGGTCGTGACCGTGGGGTCGAGGTCGAACACGTGCCAGCCGGCGCCATGGGTGTCGTAGCTCTGGACCGAGGGGTGCCGGAGCAGCACGTCGCAGGCCGCTGGGGCCAGGAGGAGCGCGTCGGCGACTGGTCGGACCTGCTCGAACTCCACCGCAGAGAGCGCCCTGGAGACAGACGACGGCGACGCGAGCTTCGACCGTCCAGCAAGTGCCCCAACGCGCTTCGAGTGTGGGCGGGCGCAGCTCCAGAACCGCTTGAGACCCGTCTTCGTGCCCGACGCGAAGTACAGCCACAGGGCGAGCCAGACATCGAGGCCGCAGAACCCGCCGGAGCGTCGGATGCGAACGAGCTCGGCGACACGCCCCAGCACGCCGCCCCGTACCAGGGGTACGAGGGAGAGCACCCCGCGCAAGAGATTGTCCGGGATGCGAGCAGCATCTTCGTCAGAGAAGGAAACGTCGAGACCGTCGGATGCCATGATCACCGTCCTCTGGTGAGGCGGTCGCGGGCGGTTCTACCTGCCACAGTAGGCCCGCGACCGATACCTCCCCAGCGTGGGGAGCCTCGCCCACCCACTAGCGGTTCTGGCCCTTCACAGGGTGCGTCTCATGGATCCGGAACGAGTGGGGGGACTGGGCCGACACCTTCGCCCCGGCCAACCCGCGCGGATTCTACGAGTCCACCCTGGCCGCTGGGATCAACTGGTCCACCAACCCGAACCCGGTCACCGGGGCGCGGCTCGACGCCGTGGACCATCGGGACGTGGCCGTGAAGGTGTTCCTCTCCGGCGTGCTGCGGAGCGAGCGGCCGTACCTGCACCGGGTGTTGGTGACTGTGCGCGGGTGGCGGGAGTTCTGCGCCAGCCGGCGCGCCGCCGATGCGCTGCTGCGGGGGCCAGCCGGGGCGACGGAGGTGGGGCACCTGCGGTGGTGGCTCGAGCACGTGGCCACCGTCGCCGACGCCGGGGCGCGGGGCTACCCGATCCGGTTCGTCGCCTATGAAGATGTGCTCGCCGACCCGGGCGGGACCGTCGCCGACGTGCTCGACTGGCTCGGGGTGAGCGGGGATGTGGGCGCCGGTGCCGACGCCGTGTCACCTGCCCTGCGCACCCAGGTGCAGCCGCCCGCTCCGCCCGGGATGCCGGCCGCATGGGTGGAGGGGTTCGACGCGCTGTATTCCGCGCTGCGCACCTGCCCCGACGACGCGCTTGGGTTCGGCGGGCTCCACGCGGAGGTGGTGGAGGCTGCGCGCGATTATGGCCCGCGGACGGATCCATGGGCCGCTCGGGAGTGATGTGCGGAGCCAGGGCTGCGACGGGGCTCTACGCTCCGAGCCACCGCTTTTTGGTCGACGAACGACCACTCTGCGCCGAACTACGTGACGCCGCGGCGCCAAAGCGCCGCCGAACGCACTCCGTCGACAGGTATGGGTGGTGTCGCTGAACTGTTTGAGAACTTTTCGGTTCCATGGCACTATCTGCCGCGGCTTGCCCGGGCGGTAGCCGGCGTGCCGCGGAGGTGAGCGTTGCGCATCCCGACCGTGGTGCTGCTCCTGGTGGCCTGTGGCCCCTTCGATGACGACAAGTGGTGTCAGAACCACCCCGATGACTGTGTGGAGGTGGGGACCGAGACCCCGCCCACGACCCCGCCCACGACCCCGACGACCGGGGGGGAGCTCGCAGACCAGGCGAAGTCCGTCATGCAGACCTACTGCTACGGCTGCCACGGCGAGAACGGCGTGGCGAACGGCGGCTTCAACTACGCCCTGTCCGTCCCCGGCCTGCTCGGCAGCGGCAAGATCGTCCCGTCCAACACCGCCGGGTCCCTCCTGTTGGACCGGATGGAGGACCGCACGATGCCGCCCACGGCGGACAAGCCCAGCGACGCGGAGATCGACATCATCCGGCAGTGGATCGACGCCGGCGCGCCCGACTGGGATCCGGACTTCTGCACGCTGCGCGATCGGGTGACCCCGGCCGAGGAGATGCAGATCATGACCGAGGACATCCTCGCGCTGCCCCGCGGCGATCGGAAGTTCACCCGGTACTTCACCCTGGCTCACCTGTGGAATGCCTGCCTGCCCGAGGATGAGCTCGACACCGTGCGGTTCGGGTTGTCGAAGAGCGTGAACCACCTGAGCTTCGGTGCCCGGGTGGTGCCGCCCGAGCCGGTGGACCCCGACGGCGTGATCCTCAGGGTCGACGTGCGGAACTACAAGTGGGACCTGGTGAACCTCAACGGGGTCGCCGCTTGGAACAAGGCGGTGAGCCTCACCCCCGGTGCCCAGACCCGGCCCGGCGGCGACGTGCTGCGCACCGAGACCCAGGACCGCCTGCCCTACCTGCCAGCCGACTGGTTCGTGTACCACGGCACCCGGCCGCCGATCTACGAGGCCATCCTGAAGATCCCGCCCACGGAGGACGAGTTCCTGCTGGGCAACCCGGGCTTCCCCGGCTTTGGGGTCGACACTGCGGCCAATCGCACTGCACAGGCCGGCGGCTCCCCTGCGCCACTGGTGCGGCGGGCGGGCTTCGTGCAGTCCGGCGTGTCGGTGAGCAACCGGCTCGTGGAACGCCACCGCTCGGCCATCGACTCGGGCGCCTACTGCTGGGTGAGCTTCGACATGGCGTCGGAGGCCGGTTCCGCGAATCTGCTCAGCCACCCGCTGTCGCCCGACGACAACATCGATCTCATCGACCCGGCCGACCCCGACTGCGCCCGCCAGTCCGACTTCGAGTTCACCCATGACGGCGGCGAGATCATCTGCTCGCTCCCGAACGGTCTACAGGCCTACTACCTGTCGACCGCCGCGGGTGACGCGCTGTCCGAGGGCCCGCTGGCCATCGTGCAGGACCTCGAGGGGCCCACCGCGCCCGTGGTCACCAACGGCGTGTCGTGCATGTTCTGCCATGCGCAGGGCATCATCTCCAAGGTCGACGAGATCGCCGCCCACTGGGGCGACAACGTCGACGATCCGGCCCTCGCCACCCTGTTTCCGGGGTGCGTCGCCGAGTACGTCGAGTCCGTGTACAAGCCCGACGAGGTGCTCCAGTTCATGGAGGACGACCGGGCGAAGTTCCAGGCCGCCCAGCTCCTGACCGGCGTGCCGGCGCTGCAGGAGACCGAGCCGGTGACGGTGCTGGTGCGCACCTACGAGGCCGACATGTCGCTGCAGCGCGTGGCGGCCGAGCTGGGCATGAACACCATCGAGCCCGCGATGACCGATGATTTGGTGTTCTGCATCGATCAGCTCCAGTCCGTCGAGCCCGAGGCGGCGGTCGCGCTCACCCCGCTGCTGACCGGCAAGACCATCTCCCGCGAGCAGTTCGAGGAGGTCGCCGCCGACGTGATCTGCGGGTGCGCTGCCGTTCCCCATGACGCGAACCAGTGCCTGCTGTTCCCAGCCCGCGCGGTAGCGACCGGCACCACCAGCGCTGGGGCGGGCACCGGCTATGCGCTGCCGCCCGATGGGCCGTGCGGGGACGGCACCGACGACGAGGACTGCGACGGCCTGTCCACTGCCGACGAGCTCGCGCTCGGCACCGATCCGCTCAACGCCGACACCGACGACGACTTCCTCACCGACGAGGAGGAGGTGAACGTGTGGCGCACGAACCCGCTCGTGGTGGACACCGATCGCGACCTGCTGACGGACGGCGAAGAGGTGGCCCTCGGCCTCGACCCCGTGCAGCCCGACACCGACGGCGACCGACTGCCCGACGGCGGCGAGTTGTTCGGGTTCTACGGCGACGGCGGCGGCGGCGGGGAGACCGGCGGGCTGGACACGGGCGGGGTCGACCCGTTCGACCTGCCGTTCGAGTTCCTCAGCCCCCCGCGAGCGACCTCACCGTGGGAGGCCGACACCGACGGTGGCGGCGTGGACGACGGCAACGAGTACCGGGTGGGCACCAACCCCCTGGAGCCTCGCGACGACGCCGAGGTGGTGCTCGCCGACCTGTCGTGCGGCGATTCGCTGCTCGCGTGTCCCCCAGGATTCCACTGCATCGTGGAAGACCGGGACCCGTTCGACATCGCGACCGACATCGGGGCCTGCGGGGTGAACCCATGACCCGCGCCCTGCTGCTGGTGCCGCTCGTGCTCGCGGGCTGCGACGACCACTTGTTCCGGCCCGAAGGCCAGGAGCTCACGCCCGATGGCTGCGGGGTGGAGGAGGTATATGCCGCATCGTGCGCCACCAGCGGCTGTCACGGCGCCGCCACCGCCGCCTCCGGCCTCGACCTGGAGACCGACATGCTCCTCGCGACCCTGGACGTGGACAGCCCGACCTACCCGGGCAACGTGTTCATCGTCCCCGGCGACCCCGATGCTTCGTTCCTGCTCCAGAAGCTCGAGGGCACCCACCCTGCGGGCACCGGCTCCACCATGCCGCTCGGCTCGGCGCTGAGCGACGACGCCATCGCGACGGTCCGCGAGTGGATCGCCGACGGCGCTGACGAGTGTGCTCCATGATCCTGGCGTTCTGGCTGCTCCAGCCCATGGCCTATGCGGCGCTCGACCCGAAGTGCGACGCGCTGGCCCGGCCCGACGACTACGACGACCAGGTGCAGCAGGACTTCCTGCTGAACTACTTCGCCCTCACCACGTCGTTCAGTGCGATTCACGCCGCGATCCCGCACGACGCGGGGCGTGGGTCGCTCGGCATCGACCTGGGTGTGATCCCGCCGCTGAACTGCTTCCGCCGGGCGGCGTTCAACTACACGAAGACCGAAGACACGAACAAGAGCCCGTTGCTGCCGCGGCTCCGCGCGACCTTCGCTCTCCCCGCCGGCAAGTGGGTCGTGCCGTATGTGGGGGCCGCCTACATGGGGCCGATCCCTGTGGGTGGCGTGTCGAACGTCACGTTCGGGACTGAGCTTGGTGTGGGGTTCCTGCCGGCGGGGCCCGTCCAACCGGGAATTCGGCTGCACGCTGCGTTCATTCGGTCGATCGGTGAGATCGCCGGGCCGCTGGAGGAGGGTGACCCAACGGTGGACGACCTGTACACCGGGTCGACAATGGGCATGGATCTGATGGTGTCCACCCGCCAGACCGTGGGGGACCACGAGCTGTCGCCGTACCTCGCGCTGGGGCTGCTCGACGCCAGCGCGGCCTTCGTCGTGGGGGATGATGGCGTGGTGTTGGGCAACCAGCACCCGTACCTGGGGCCGACCCTGTCCATCGGGCTCGATGCGCTGCTGTCCGACAAGGTGCGGCTCGGCGCCGAGCTGTACGAGGCCTTTGGTGGGTTCTCGCGCCCGGAAGACCTCGGCAAGGAGACCAAGGAGCACGGGTTCGGCACCTACGGACGCCTCACCACCGTGCGGTTGCGCGCGGGGTGGGAGTTCGGCAAGAAGGCGAAGAGTCCGCGCCAGAAGAAGGGCGGCGGCAACAAGGGCGGCGGGAAGAAGGGCGGGAAGAAGCAGTAGCGTCCGGATCCGACCGTGGCCGCGATGAGACCAGCGCGCCACGCCGGGACGGCGTACGGGACAGGCCGGCGCACCACGCGCTGACCGCTCGTTCCGATGTCAGCGTGGATCTGCGCCAGAAGTCGCCCAGGAGGCCGCTTGCCGCTGTCCATCCGCCCCGAAGATCGCCCCCTCCACGCCGACGTTCGCAAGCTCGCGTCGATCCTCGGCACGGTGATTCGCCGCCTGGAGGGAGATCCGGCCTTCGAGGCGGTGGAGGAGCTCCGCGGGGCCTGTCGCGACCGGCGGCTCGGCCTCCCCGGCGCGGCTGATCTGTCCGAGCTCCTCGTCCGGGTCGACGCGCTGGATCTACCGACGGCCGCGATCGTCGGTCGGTCATTCACGCTGTTCTTCCTGCTGATCAACACGGCGGAGCAGGTGCACCGGGTGCGCCGTCGCCGGAGCTACCCGGCCGATCCGCCCCAGCCCGCATCACCGGGATGGACGCTGCGCCGACTGCGCGCGTCGGGGATGTCGGCGGATGACGCCGAGGCGGCCATCGGGGCGGTGCGCGTCGGCCCGGTGCTCACGGCCCATCCCACGGAATCCACCCGGCGAACGGTGCTCTCGCAGCAGGCGCGGATCGCGGAGCTGCTGCTCGCTCCGCCGGTGGACGCGGACGACCGGCTCGCGGCCGAGGTGGAGCTGCTCTGGCTCACCTCAGAGGTGCGCCGGGACCGGCCGAGCGTGATGGATGAGGTCAGCACGGTGCTGTGGTACCTGCAGGGCCGCCTCCTCGACGCGGGAGCGCGCACTGCCGTGGCCCTGGCGTCGGCGTTCGAGGACGTGTATGGGCGGGAGCTCTCCGCGATGCCCACCCCGGTGCGCCCGGGCTCGTGGGTCGGCGGCGACCGGGACGGCAACCCATTCGTCACGCCCGAGGTGACCCTGGCGGCGGCCCGTCGTGGGGCCCACCGGGTGCTCGCGGTGTACGTCGTGGCGGTGCGCAAGCTGGTGGGGGTGTTGTCGCTCTCGGCGAGCATCCGTCCCGTGCCGGCTGCGCTCCGGGCCAGCCTGGTGGACGACCGCGCCTGCCTGCCGGAGGTGTGGGCGGAGAACCACCGGCGCGACGCCGACGAGCCCGTGCGCCTGAAGCTCAGCTTCATCCGGGCGCGCCTGGAGGCGACCCGGGCTCGGGTGGCGGATGCCGACGCGGGCCTGGAGGTGGTCCACCCGGGTGCCTATGCCGATGCTGCGGCTTTCCTCGCCGATCTTGGGCTGGTGGACGCGGCCTTGGTGGCCGCCGGGGCGGAGGGTGCACGCCGTACCTGGCTCGCCCCGCTGCTCGCCCAGGTCCGGGCCTTCGGTCTGCACGGGCTCGCCCTCGACCTGCGCGAGGACAGCGACGTGCACACCACCTCCCTCGCCGACGCCTGCGCCGCGGTGGGCGTGCCGTCTCTCGACCGGGCGGGGCTCGTGCGCGAGCTGCTCGGCCGGCGTCCCCTGGTCGGGTCCCATGTGCAGCTCCCGGAGCGCGCCGCCCAGACGCTCGAGGTGTTCCACGTCGCCCGCCAGGTGCAGGACGAGCTCGGGCATGACGCCGCCAGCACCTACATCATCTCGATGGCGCGGTCGGCCGAGGACCTGCTCCGGGTGCTCGTGCTCGCCCGTGAGGCGGGCCTCGTGGACCTCGCCGCCGACCCACCGGTGTCGCGCATCGACGTGGTGCCGTTGTTCGAGACGCGGGCCGACCTGGACAACGCCGCGGACGTGCTCACCGACCTGTTCACCGACCCCGCCTACAGCCGGCAGCTCGCCGCCCGCGGCCACTGCCAGGAGGTGATGCTCGGGTACTCGGACTCGGCGAAGGATGCCGGGGTGCTCGCGGCCGCGTGGGCGCTGTACACGGCTCAGGAGCGCCTCGCCGAGGTGTGCGCCCGCCATGGTGTGCAGCTCACGCTGTTCCACGGTCGGGGTGGCACAGTGGGCCGTGGCGGCGGCTCACCGGTGTACCGCGCGCTCACAGCGCTGCCGCCGGGCACGGTGCACGGTCGGCTGAAGGTGACCGAGCAGGGCGAGATCATCAGCCAGAAGTTCGGCCTGCCGTCGCTGGCCGACCGGAGTCTGGAGGTGCTCGTCTCGGGCGCGCTGGTCGCGGGCCGGGAGGACTGGCGCACGGCCCTGAGCTCGAATGACGTGGCCCGGTACCGCGCCGTGGTCGACCGCCTCGCTGCCACCGCGCTGGCCGGGTTCCGCGCGCTGGTGCACGACGATGACGCGCTGTTCGGGCTGTTCCTCCACGCCACGCCGGTGCGTGAGCTCGCCCACGTGCACTATGGTTCGCGGCCGGCCTATCGGGAACGCGGATCGGGGACGATGGAGGGCATCCGAGCCATCCCATGGACCTTCGGGTGGACGCAGATCCGGCTGATGTTGCCCGCCTGGCTCGGTGCCGGGACCGCGCTGGCCGCGGAGGCGAGCACGCCCGAGGGGCTGGCCGTGCTGCAGCAGATGGCGCGGTCGTGGCCGTTCTTCGACGACCTGCTCGGCAAGATCGAGATGGTCATCGCCAAGTCCGACCTCGAGGTGTCCCGGCTGTATGTGCACGCCCTCGGGGCGTCGGAGGCCGAGGTGGCGCTGCTCGATACCCTGTGCGCCGAGCATGCGCGCACGGTGCAGGCCGTGGCGGCGATCCGGGGCACCGAGTCGGTGCTCGCGGGCCAGCCAGTGCTCGCCACGAGCATCTCGCTCCGCAACCCCTATGTCGACCCGCTGTCGCTGCTCCAGATCAGCCTGCTACGCCGAAAGCGGGCGCTCTCGGAGGACGATCCGGGGCGGGTGGCGCTGGACGCGGCCATCGGCACGGTGACCAATGGAATCGCCCAGGGGCTGCGGAACACCGGCTAGGTCATGCCGGCTCGGCCGCCGGGAACCACGCTTTCGTGCGGTTCGCGAACGCGACCAGCGACAGCATCACCGGCACCTCGATCAGCACGCCCACCACCGTGGCCAGGGCCGCGCCGGAGGACAGCCCGAACAGGCTGATCGCGACGGCGACGGCGAGTTCGAAGAAGTTCGACGTGCCGATCATCGCGGCGGGAGCTGCGATGGGGTGGGGCAGCTGCAGGGCACGGGCGAGGCCATAGGTCAGCGCGAAGATGCCGTAGCTCTGGATGAGCAGGGGGACGGCGATCAGGGCCACGCGCAGGGGCTGGGCCACGAGGGTCTCCGCCTGGAACCCGAACAGCAGCACCACGGTGAGGAGCAGGCCGAGGATCGAGGTGGGCTTGAGTCGGCTGGCGAGCCGCTCGACCGCGGCCGCACCTCCGGTGGCTGACAGGCGCCGCTGCAGCGCCAGGCCCACGCCGAGGGGGACCACGACGAAGATGACCACGGACGCGAGCAGTGTGGCCCACGGCACCACGAGATCGGTGATCCCGAGCAACAAGCCGGCGATCGGCGCGAACGCGAACACCATGATCAGGTCGTTCACCGACACCTGCACGAGCGTGTAGTTCGCGTCGCCGTCGGTGAGGTGGCTCCACACAAACACCATCGCCGTGCACGGGGCCACGCCGAGCAGGATCATCCCGGCGATGTATTGTTGAGCATCTTCGGGTGGAACCAGCCCTGCGAACAAGTGGCCGAAGAACAGCACGCCCAGCGCCGCCATGGTGAACGGCTTGATCAGCCAGTTCACGGCGAGGGTGAGGGCGAGTCCCTTGGGCTTGCGGCCCACATCGCGCAGGCAGCTCGGGTCGACCTTGAGCATCATCGGCGTGATCATCAGCCAGATCAGCACCGCGACCACGAGGTTCACCCCGGCCACCTCCATCCGGGCGACCTGCTCGAACGCGGCGGGCGCGGCCAATCCCAGGCCCACCCCGGTGAGGATGGCGAGGGCGACCCAGATCGAGAGGAAGCGTTCGAACAAGCCCATCGGAGACTCCGGGGAGAGGGCGCTCGGCGAGCGTGGACGACGCTCCCGAGCAGGCCGAGCACGCCTTAGCCGGCCCGCGGCAGAGCGCCGCTATCCGCCACGCGTATCCTTGCCCCACTCACCGGGCTGCGACCACAGCCTCCCCTGCGCTCATCGTCCCGCGCCAGACCACCGCGTCGCCGGGCGCCATGTCCGCGCCGGCCATGACCCGCTCCCAGGAGCGGCCGTCGGGGTCCGAGACCACGACCGCTGCCACCCCACGCGCGCGCAGGTACGGGGTCAGCGCCGACCGCTTCTGGGCGGGGTCGGAGCTGACGGCCACCACGCGCACGCCGGTCCGTGCCAGCTGCACCAGCTCGGCCGTGCACTCCCGGCAGTCCAGGCTCCACTGCAGTACCGCGGTGGGGGTCGCGTCCAGGTCTACGCTCCGGCCGCGGATGTCGCGGAGGTCCTGGGCGTTGGCGACGGCGAGGGACAGGGCGAGCAGGGTGGTGAGCATGGGGGCCTCCGTGTGGCGCTGGCTGCTGGGGGGCTGCAGCGCCGCTGTCTGACCCTGTTCTACACCTCGCATCGGGCCCGGCCGATGACCGGGCATCACCGCACATTACGCGGTGGATTACAGTGGCCGCCGGGAGTGGCAAGTGGGCATCCTCGTGAGCGATGAATCCGGGCGCGTAATCACCCTCGCTGGCCGCTGCTTGATCGGCCGGTCTGCGAGCTGTTTCCTGCGTTTACAGAACCCAAGAGTGTCGAGCGAGCACGCGCGGCTGCGCTGGACCGGCACCGGCTGGGAGCTGCGCGACCTCGGCAGTCGCAACGGCACCTCACACAACGGCACCCCGCTCGTGCCCGGTCAGCCCGTGAACCTGGCCTCCGGGGACCAGCTCGTGTTCGGAGGGGGGACCGACACGACGTGGACCCTGGCGGACCTGTCTGCGCCCGTGCCCGCAGCGCGCGAGAACGCCACCGGGCGGGTGGTGGTGGAGCGGGACGGCATGCTCACGTTCCCCGGCGCCGACCCGTTCCCGTACCTGACCGGACTCAGCCGCGACACCTGGATCCTGGAGTTCGAAGACGAGCAGCGCACGGCCCGCGACGGCGACATCATCACGGTCGCCGGGCGCAGCTGGACCCTGCACCTGCCCAGCGTGCTCGACGAGACCATCACTGCGATGGAGCGCCCCCTGTGCCTGCTCGATCTCGGGCTGCAGCTCGCGGTGAGCGCCGACGAGGAGTTCGTGACGCTCACCGTGCGCACCCCCACCGAGGCCCACGACCTGGGCAGCCGGTCCCACCACTACCTCCTGCTCACCCTCGCGCGGCGCCGCCTCGCCGACGAGGGGTGGGTGTATGCGGATGAGCTGGCGCGGATGCTCGGCCTTGATGATCGTCACGTGAACGTGCAGATCTTCCGCGCTCGCCACGAGCTGGCGGAGCTTGGGGTGGTAGACGCCGCTGCCTTGATCGAGCGCCGCCGCGGCACCCGTCAGCTCCGGCTGGGCACGCCGCACGTCACGATCAGCGCGGTCTGAGGCCCTGCTCTGTTGTAGGCCCTCGCGGGATACTCACCCTCCGTGGAGGTGTTCATGCTCGTGCTGCTCGCGCTCGCCGCCCAGGCCCAGTCCCTGTCCATCACCGGTGAGTGCCCCGGCACCGTGGACGTAGAGCTCACCGATGTCACCCCCGCGGGGCGGGTGCTGTTGCTGCGAACGCGCTTCGGCCCGGGCTTCGACCTGCTCACCCGCGACCCCTGCGACGGGCTCGAGCTCGGCCTCGCCGGCGCCGAGCCCCTCACAGTGCTCGTCGACGCCGACGGCGACGGGGTGATCCGCGCGCGCCCCCGGGTGTCCGGCCCCACCTGCGACTGGCACGTCCAGGCGGTGGACCTGTCCTCCTGCGGCGCCACCGAGGTGCGCGGCATCGGCGATGACGTGGGCGGCTTCGAGGACGACCGCATCGTGCTCGCCGGCGGAGAGCACTTCATCCAGTGCTTCGGCGGCCTCGTGGTCGACGATGCGATGATCCGATGCGAGTTCCCGCTGTTCGACCAGGAGGTGTACAGCCTCGACCGCAGCGAGAACCAGATGCTCGGGCTGCACAACAGCGGCGAGGACTGGGCCGAGGGCCACGCGTGGCTGCTCGAGCAGATCGGCGCCGAGCTCGGCTACGCGGGCAGCCGCGGGGTGGAGATGAACGTCGCCGGTCCAGACAACATGTGGGACTGCACCGGCGATGGCGGTGCCGGCGACGAGAACGAGTGGTGCTACGTGGACGGCACGCTGCGGCTGTGGCGCGATGAGCCCGCGTGTCACGGCGGGCTCGGCGGCGGGTGCAATGTGGTGAGTGCGTTCGAGCTGCACCGGTAGGGTGATCACGCTCGTCGGTCCTGGCCGCCCCCGCACCGTGCCTCCCAACAGTGCGAGGACTGACCGGTGGATCCGCCCGTCTCATGCTGGCCGGGAAGGGGTTACGCGCGAGGGGTCGCGCCGCGCTTCCTGCGGCCGACGCGGAGACCGAACCCGATGTCCACCGAGCCGTCCAACTTCCTGCGCACGCTGATCGAAGACCACCTCTCCCGTGGTGTGCATCAGCAGGTGGTCACGCGGTTCCCGCCCGAGCCCAACGGGTACCTGCACATCGGTCACGCCAAGTCCATCTGCCTCAACTTCGGGTTGGCCGAGGACTATGGCGGGCGGTACCACTTGCGGTTCGACGACACGAACCCCACGGCCGAAGACCCCGAGTTCGTGGCCTCGATCCAGCACGACATCCGCTGGCTCGGCTTCGACTGGGGCGAGCACCTCTACTTCGCCTCGGAGTACTTTCCCCAGCTGTGGGACTGGGCCCTCGAGCTCATCGACAAGGGCCTGGCCTTTGTCTGCGAGCAGACCGAGGCTGAGATGCGGGCGGCGCGGGGCACCGTGACCGAGCCGGGCACCAACAGCCCGTGGCGTGACCGGCCAGCAGCCGAATCGCGCGATCTGTTCGTGCGCATGCGGGCGGGTGAGTTCGCCGAGGGCACCCGCACCCTGCGGGCCAAGATGGACATGAGCCACGCGAACATGAAGCTGCGCGATCCGGTGATCTGGCGCATCCTGCGGGTGGCCCACCACCACATCGGCGAGGGCTGGAATGTGTACCCGATGTACGA
>JBLFXJ010000226.1:0-13194 GCA_047609825.1 Myxococcota bacterium | reverse complement strand
GGCACGGTGCCGCAGTCGAACACAGGCAGCGGCTCGGTATCGGTGTCGGTGTCGCTGTCCGTGTCGGCGTCGCTGTCGCTGTCTGTGTCGGCGTCGCTGTCGCTGTCCGTGTCGGCGTCGCTGTCGGCATCCGCGTCGCTGTCGGCATCCGCGTCACTGTCGGCATCCGCGTCACTGTCTGCCGCTCCGGTGGGGGAGGTCGTCGCCGGGACGCCCGAGTCCTCACCGCCCTTCTTGTCGCCACTCGCAGGTCCGCAAGCGACCAACACCATGCACGCGATCCTCCACACGACAGCACCTCCGGTCCCACAGTACCTGGCCCCGCCGCGCGCCGCCCACCCGCTGGCACCTCCGCCGCCCACGTGGCTCTCCGCGGCGACCCCCTCGCAAGGACCGGTGCGCGAAAGCGAAGGTGTGGCGCGCGGCCGCCCCGCCACGCTCCGTGACCGGCCTCCCCAGCTCACTCCCCGACTACTCCTGCAGCGTGCCCTCGAAGACGCATCCGAGCTCATCGTCGATGGTGTAGGTCTCCATGATGAACGTCTTGCCCGCGAGGCGGCCCTCGGCGCGACTGCCATCCGCCTCGTACTCCATCAGGAACTCGGTGGAGCTCGCGAGGTCCGGCTCGTACAAGAAGGGCGCGTGCGTGTCGAAGCCGCCCGTCCAGATGATCGCCAGCGCGAGGCCGTTGACGGGCGTGTCCCGCTCCGTGAACTCGAAGTCGTACGAGGTGCCGCAGGCTCCAAACCCTCCCGCAAAGGTGCCGCTCCACTTCTCGGTCATGCGCACGCATGGCGTGCCCTCGTACCACGGGTCGCAGCTTCCCGCGCCGTTCGAGGGATCGTCAGCGTCAGCGCCTGTGTCTGTGTCTGTGTCTGTGCACGCGGAGACCGCCAGCGCGAGGACGAGGCACTGCGTGGAGCGCGTCAGCATGGGGTGTCCATCCAAGGTTCGGTTGGCGAACGTGACGAGCGGAGGTCATGGGGGGCGCCGCGCGCCGAGGCTACCACGCGGCGCATTCCACCCGTGACCGCGTGCGCTCCGCCTGGGCTTCGTCGACCTCGAGGAGCCCTGAGTAGGCGCGGAGCGGAAATGCAAGCTCCTGAGCGGCGACTGAGCGCTCGTCGGGCGGTCCGCACCTGCGGGTGAGCGCCCCAGCCGCCTGCCCCCCGCGTGCACCGGGTTCACCCGAACAGCTGCTGCATCGGCACCTCGGACGATTCATCCAGGGGCACCATCAGCTCGACCTCGAAGCCCTCCGCCACCGCGGCGTGCACCGAGACCAGCCGCCCGTGCAGCGACGTGAACCGCATGCGTGGCTGGCCGGGCATCCGCACCACGATGGGCACGTAGATCGGCACGTCCTCGGTGCCCGCCAGCTCGCTCGCCACGTGGTCGAACCGGCCGCTGGCGACGGCCGCGTCGAGGGCGTCGCGCACGAGCGCCGACCGGCCCGCCACCTCCTGGATGCGGGTGTAGAAGCTCGCGCTGGCCGGCTCCCAGTTCTCGACCAGCTGCTGGAATCCGGGCGAGAGGAACAGCGCGTGCATGTTGGGCACGCCGTCGAACAGGTCGAACATGCGCTGACCCGGGCCGTTGGCCCGCAAGAAGGTCCAGTCCCGGTCCACGACGAACGCAGGGAACGGCCAGTGGCGGAGTACCTGGCGGGCGATCAGATCGAGCGTGCGCTGCATCTCGGCGTCGTCGAGCGTGCGGCGTGGGCAGGGATTGTGGCACCCGGACGCCGCGAACAGCGCCGCACGCTGCGCCGCGGTGAGCCGGAGCGCGGTCACGATGCGCCCGAGCATCGACCGGGTGGGGGCCGACCGGCCGGTCTCGAGGAACGACACGTGGCGTTGGGTGGAGCCCGCCGCGCTCGCCAGCGCCTCCTGCGACAGCTGGAGGTCTCGGCGCAGGGCCCGCAGCGCTGACCCGAAGGCGGGGGGTGATTTCACCATCATTCCCTCCGACGGAATTGCAGACATTCCTAGCTGCGCGGTCGCCATCCAGCCCTGGGACACCCAGGAGCACGAGTGATCGCTCCGCTCCCGGTGTGCCACGACCGGGCTGGCCCGGACGACTGGGCGACTCTCGACCCACCTCGCCCGATCGGGTGGGGCAACGGCCTGCGGTCGCGTCGGCGCGCGACGGCGATATAGACCGTGGACCTGCCCCCGGAGCCCCCATGCGCGCGCTGGTCGTCCTCCTCGCTCTGTCTGGTTGCAAGAACGATGACCCCGTCGCCGACGCCGTCGCCAGCGGCTGCGATGCGACGGAGCTGGCGCGGGACTGCAGCGGGGTCGCGGTGCTGACGTGTGGCGAGGGACGGGTGGCGAACGCCCAGGCTGAGTGCTCCCGGGCAAAGGCGGAGTCGAGCGCATCCGAGTGGGAGGGTGAGGTCAGCTTCACGTCGATCGGAGGGGGCGGCGGCACCTCGAACACCACCTCCGGCAGCTCCGAGGGGTACTGCGCATACGTTTGCGCGACCCCCGGCACCGGCACCGGCACTGGGACCGGGACTGGGACCGGGACTGGGACCGGGACTGGGACCGGGACTGGGACTGGAACCGGGACTGGAACCGGGACTGGAACCGGGACTGGAACCGGGACTGGAACCGGGACCGGGTCGACCGCCATCGACGCCGACGGGGACGGCTTCGAGTTCGACGCCGACTGCGACGACTCCGACCCGTACACCTACCCGGGCGCCCCCGAGGTGTGCGATGGGGTGCAGAACGATTGCGATGCAGGGGCGTGGGTGAGCGACGCCGGCCTGGCCACGTTCTTCGGCGCCGGCGCCGACGACATGAGCGCGATGGCGGGTGCGGTCACGCTGGAGGAGGACGGACGGCTCGCCGTGTGCGCCGGCACCTGGACCGTCCACCTCCACGCCAGCGCGAACGTGGCGATCGACGGCGTCGGCGATCCAGGCGAGGTCGTGCTCTCCGGGGGCGGGGAGGCGCGGGTGCTCGTGGCCGATGGCGCGGGCACCGCGGTGTCCGTCTCCAACGTCACGATCCGCGACGGCGACGCGACCGAGGCGTTCGGCGGCGGCGTGCATTGCGGGTCGACGGTCGACCTCACGATCGCCAACAGCACGCTCACCGGAAACCACGCCGGCCGCGGAGGCGCGGTGTCCGGTCAGTACGGGTGCGTCGTCACCCTGACCGACGTGGTGGTCGAGCGCAACACCGCCGTGCGCCACGGTGGGGCCCTGTACGGCGATGGCGCGGATCTGGTCGTCACCGACGCGGTGTTCGAAAGAAACGACGCGCCGGAGGAGGGCGGCGCGGTGGTGTGGGTGCTGGGCGACGTCACGATGACCGACGTGCTCCTGGCCCGGAACACCGCGGGGACCGAGGGCGGCGGCCTCTACTTCCAGGCCGACCCGGGCAACGAGGTCGAGCTGACGCGGGTGGACTTCGACGAGAACAGCGTGGGGCCCGCACCCGGCGGACGCGGCGGTGCGCTGTACGTGCGCGAGACGGCGATCACCCTCGACGACTGCGACCTCACGTACAACTACGCGGGGGACCACGGCGGAGGCCTGTTCGCCCGGAACGCGTCCGTAGTCGTCACGCGGGACGTCCGGCTGATCGGGAACGAGGCCGCCGTGGGCAGCGGTGGCGGCATGACCATCCAGGAAGGCGCGACGCTCGACGCCTCGGACACCGACTTCACCAACAACGAGGCCGCGCGGAGCGGCGGGGGTCTGATGATGTCGGCAGCGGGGACGGTGGAGGTCACCCGCGGTGATTTCGCCGGGAACACGCCGCATGACGTGTGGAACGAGGACGTGGACGAGGCGTACGACTACGGCGCGGCGGCGTCGTTCGTGTGCGCGGACGAGGGCTGCGACCCGCCGGGGTGACCGCGCCGCCGTCAATGTGCGGGCTCTTCCTGCCTGATGGAGCGCAGGGCGATCGCGTTGCTCACCGGCACGAAGTGCACGAACGGCAGGGCCTCGGTGGCCCGGACGAAGGCCTCGGCGTCGCGATCGAGCTCCAACCGGCCGCGCTGCACGAGCATCGCGACCTCCCACGAGCTGATTGTGGACAGGTGCACGGCGTCGTCGGACACCGCGGCCTGAACCGCCGCGCGGGCGGGCCCGGAGAGCCGCTCGGGATCCGACAGCCACCACAGCCACACGTGGGTGTCGAGCACGACGGCGCTCATCCGAGCGCCTCCCAGTCGTCCTGCGCCACAGGCTCCAGCGGGTGGTCGTATCGCCGAACGGTGCCTCGGAACGGGCCGAGCAGCTGCTCGTCGTCGACCCGGTAGGGGCGCAGCTCGAGCACGGGGCGCCCGCGGTCGGTGATCACGAGCGGGCGCCCGGTACGCTGGACCTCGCGGAAGTACTCGAGGGCCTTGGCCTTGAACGCAGACTTGGAGACGCGGGTCATAGGAGTGAGCCTAGTCACATGACATGGTCATATCCAGGCGGACGAACGCCACCCAGCCGCGGTCACCACGGCCCCCTCAGCTCCGCCCCTCGGAGAGCACCTCGATCCGGTCGCCGAAGTGCCGCTCGATCTGGATGCCGGCATCCACCAGCAGCTCAGTGGGCAGCACCCCGCCAGCGAACACATACACCCGGTCATTGGGCACCACCTCGGTGCGCTCCGGGTGGGTCAGCACCACCCGGTCGGGTGCGATCTCCTGCACCTGGGTGTCGAGCCGCAGCTCGATCTTCCCCAGGTCGACGAGGGTGTCGAGCCTCTCCCGGTTCTTCTTCTTCGGACGGGTGATGTTGCCCTTGCGGTACGACAGCGTCACCCGGTTGCCGTCGGACAGCGCGAGGGAGCACGCGGCCTCGATGGCGGAGTCACCACCGCCCACCACCATGATGTGCTCGTGGTGCACCTGCTCGGCGTCGACCAGGCGGTAGGCCACCTTGTCGCACTCCTCTCCTGCGCACCCGAGCTTGCGCGGCGTGCCCCGTCGACCCACGGACAGGATCACCCGGGCCGTGCGGAGCACCCGGTCGGGGGTGTGCACCGCGAACGTGCCGTCGTCGCACGGCTCCACCCGCACCACCCGCTCGTTCTCCGACACCGGCAGCTGCTCCTCGTCGATCACCGCGCTGAGCAGGTCGATCAGCTCCTGCTTGGTCATCGTGGTGGCGCCGATCTTCGGTCGCCCCGGGAGCTGCATCCCGTGGGTCATGATGATCTTCTTCCGCGGAAAGTGCAGGATGGCGCCGCCGAACGCGTCCTGCTCCAGCACGGCATGCTCCAGCCCATGCTTCTTCGCCTGGAGGCTGGCCCCGATGCCCGCGGGACCGGCGCCGATGATCACCAGGTCGAGGCCGCCCTCGGGGCGGGTGCCGCGGTCAGCGCGCACGCTGTCGACCGCCTGCACGCCCTGGGCGATGGCGTTGCCGATCAGGCCCATGCCGCCCAGCTCGCCGGCCACGTACAGCCCGGGCACGTTGGTCTGGAAGTCGGGGCCCACGGCGGGGATGTCGACGCCGCGGCGGTCGCTGCCGAACTTGAGCTGGATGGCGCCCACCGGGCAGGCCGCCGCGCAGGCGCCGTGACCTACGCACGAGGCGGCATTCACCAGCGTGGCCACGCCGTCGACCACCTGGAGCACGTCACCCTCGGGGCACACGGCGACGCACAGCCCCGAACCGATGCACCGCTCGGGATCGACCCATGGGCGGATGCTGGTGGGCTCGGTGCGGCCGCTCGCCCGGGCCTCCTCGAGCATGCGACGGGCCTCCGCCTCCTCCTTGCGGAAGCTCCGGAACGCCGGGAGCACGAACACGAGGAAGATCAGCGCGAACACGACGAGGTAGGGCAGGGCTGAGATCACGTTCCCCCCAGGAGGGCGGCGACCCGGCCCAGGCTGTCGCCGAACAGCACGGCGAGCAGCACATGGACGGCCACGATGACGTACATCGCGCTGGCCAGCGGGCGGTGGAACAGGTGCCAGTACCGGAACATCCGGAGGGCGACCCGGCTGGCGCCGAGCCCCTGGCGCAGGCGGAGCTGGTCTTCCAGGGCACGGGTGGCGATGGAGTGCACGATGGGGTCGAGCTCGGCCTCGGCGAGCAGACGCCGCACATTGCTTCGCACCGCGACCACTTGCCGTCGCAGCACCCACAGGTCGGACAGGCGCTCGGCGTGGGCGTCGAGGTCGCGGATGGTCTGCACCGCCTCACCCACCGCGTGGCTGCGGGAGTCGGCGGTGGCGGCGACCAGCTCGGCCCGAAGGTCGGTGAGTCGCCCCAGGGCCTCGTCCACAGCGACCGCGTTGCCGTTGGTCATGCGCGGCAGGAAGCCGTAGATGTAGCGGCCGAACACCCCGGACGCGGCCACCGCGATCATGCACCAGAACCCGACCGCGATCAGGCCGGTGGGCAGCTTGAACCCGGCGTGCAGCAGGATGTACACCGGCCCCATGATCCCGCACACGATGTGGAATGACAGCCACTTCTCGATGCGCCCCAGCCAGCTGACCCGGACCAGCCATCGCCGGAGCGAGTACAGCAGCATCACGAGCATCAGACCGGTGCCGAGGACGCCGAGCAACACGCCGCCGCCGTTGCCGGACGCGAGCAGGGCGTGCTGGGCGTGGTCGGGGCGCAGGTCGACAGGCGTGGCGTAGTAGCCGGCACCCAGCCACAGCATCGCCACCGCGCCGAGCACCAGGCTGGTGGCGAGGGTGGCGTTCCAGGCGTCCGCGAGTCCGTACCGAGGTGCCTTGGCTCTCACTCGCGCGCTCCACTCTCGAACCGCCATCCTACACGCGCCATGGCGGCGAACCAGGAGTCCCAGCGATCCAGGTCGCGGGTGTTGCTGAACATGCCGCCGACCCCGAGGGTCCACTGCCGCGACGGCACCCAGTCCACGAAGGTGTCGGCGTAGATGGCTGGTGAGAACCCGGGTTGGTCATCGAGGATCTTCATCACGAGGTCGGTGCTCGCGTCGAGGCCCAGCCGGCCGGTGTCGTCGAGCTGGAACCACGCCCAGAGGCCGGTCTCGGTGCCCGGCGTGCCGCCCCACCACAGGCCCGCCTGCCGCACGCCGAGGTCGAGCCGTCCCGCGGCGATTCCGAGCAGACCCGCCTCGAACCCTGCGCGGGCATAGGTGCGCTCGGGCTGCACATGCCAGCGGTACCGGCCGTCGACCCCAAGCAGTGCGCGGGTGCCGCTGTCGCCCACCTTCGGGCGCCACAGCACGCCCGTGGAGCCCATCTGGTACACGGTCGGGTCCACCGCATCCTGCGGCACCCAGATCTCGCCGTTCAGCGCGGCGGAGCGCACGGCGAATCGGGTGACCGTGGGGTCGCGGGCCTCGGAGAGGGGCAGGAAGGCGGCGGACCAGGCGTCCCAGGCCACGTCGATCCGCACGTCGTCGCCAGCGTCGAACCGGCCCACCACGGTGCCGTCCACCAGGCGCACGCCCGCCCCGCTGCCCTGCACGTCGGCGTGGGCGCCGATCTCGGCGGCGTCCGACAGCTCGTACCGGCCCCGCACTACAGCCCCGACCCGCTCGAGCTGGCCGTTGAACGCGAGCACTTCGCCGAACAGGCCGGCCTGGCCGCGGTCGGACTGCCAGTCGATCGCCGGACCGCCGCCATACCGGAGCATCGGTGCGGTGGTGTAGGGGTCGGCGCCCGTGCCGGCCCATGCGCCGATCCGCAGCCCGCCGTCGCCCACCGCCGCCAGGGCCTGCACACCGTCCACCAGCCGGTACAGACCGTTGTCTGGTGAGAACCGCCCGATATCGACGGTCCACTCGCCGGCGTGCACGTGCAGGCCGAGCTCCCGCACCCGCATTCGGTCGAGGGGCGAGTCTTCGCTGACCGTGCGCACGGCGCCGCGGCCGGCGATGCGGAGCTCGGCCTGCACGGAGTCGCTGTCCACCACCTCCGCATGGAGCCACTCCGAGACCACCGCCTCGAGGTTCGCGTCGTCGGTGTATTGCCCGCCCTCGCCGATCACGGCCAGCGACGCCCGGTTGCGCACGGCAGGCTCATCGGCCCAAGCGCAACTGGCCCACACCAGCCACAGCTGCATCACTCCCGCCCCCGCGGGTGGCAGTCGAGGCAGGCATCGTCTTTGTACACGTAGCGGCCGACGTCGTTGTGGTCGTCGTTGGTGTCGGGGCGGTTGTGCTCGTGGCAGCCCGTGCAGGTGAAGTCGGAGGTGTCACCACCCGGGTGGCAGCTCGCGCAGGCCGACACGCCGTTGTGGGGTGTGGGGAAGAACGGGTCGTGGTCGAAGTCGGCGTCCTCCCAGTCGAACACGTTGTGGCAGTCGCTGCAGGCGCCCGGGTAGTGGTTCGGCGGCGAGGTGTGGCAGCTCTCGCACGCGGCGTCGAGCCCGGCGTAGTCGCCCTCTGCCACGTGGCAGGCCGTGCACTCGAGCCCTGCATGACCTCCCTGGAGCGGCAGGAATCCGGTGTGGTCGAACACGCCATCTTCCCACCGGGTGATGTCGTGGCACTCGGCGCACGGGCCGGAGAAGTGGCCGGGTGGGCGGTCCTCCTCGTGGCAGCTCTCGCACGCCGGAACGGCGCTCTTGTAGTCGCCGTCGATGTGGCAGGCGGCGCACTCGAGCCCACCGTGGGCCCGCTCCAGCGGGAAGAAGCTGTGGTCTACGTCCAGGTCGTCCCACCGCGTAGTGGTGTGGCACTCCCCGCAGTCGTCGGGGAAGTGGTCTGGCGGGGCGTCGTCCACGTGGCAACCGCGACAGTCCCGCGGCACCGACACCTCGAGGCCCTCCGTGTGGCAGTCCCCGCAGGCGAGGTCGGAGTGGGCGCCATCGAGCACGAAGTGGGCCGCGGTGTTCAGCCCTGGCACCTGGCAGCTGACGGTGATCCATGCGGTGAGGGCGAGGGCGCTGGCGACGACGATGGCGTTGACGGGGTCGGTCCGCTGCATCACAGGCCTCCGTGCGGAAAGCGGACGAGGTCCCAGTCATAGGGGCGGTGGCAGGCCTGGCAGTCGCGGGTGACGGGGTCGGCGTGGATCGCGTCCCGGGGCTTCTCGTTGTCGTGGCAGCGGCGGCAGGAATCGGGCGTTCCCGCGTAGCCCGTCGCGTGGCAGTCGATGCACCGGGCGAGCTTGTGCGGCCCCCGCAGCGGAAAGCCGGTGGAGGCGTGGTTGAACCGGGTGAGCAGCCAGTCGCCGGGCCCGTGGCACTGGTCGCAGCGGTTGCCGAGCAGGTTGCGGTGGGGGTCGTCCGAGTCGTGGCAGTCGGCGCAGAACGGGCTCACGGCGTCGGTGTGGTGGCAGTCGGCGCACCCGACGCTGGCGTGGGCGCCTCGGAGCGGGAAGCCGGTGGAGGCGTGGTCGTCGGCGCGGAGCAGGGCCGGCAGCCAGCCGGTCACCTGGTGGCAGTCGCCGCAGTCGCCGTCGTAGTGGTCGTCGGGCTCGTCGCCCCGGTGGCAGCTCTCACAGACCGCGGTCTCGCCGGCGTAGGCGGGTTCGTCGTGGCAGTCGGCGCAGGCGAGCGGGGTGTGCTCGCCGAGCAGGGCGAACCCGGTCTCGGTGGCGTGGTCGAAGCTCACGTCGGCCCAGGCCGCGGTGGCGTGGCAGCTGTCGCACCGCTCGCCGCCGAACCCGCCGGCGTGGGGGTCGTCGTCGGCGTGGCAGTCCAGGCAGCTGCCGAACGGGATTGGGGCGAACACCTCGTCGGGGGGCGCGCCATGGCACTCCGCACAGGCCACGTCGGTGTGGGCCCCGGTGAGCGGGTAGTCGGTGCGCTCGTGGTCGAACGACTCCACGCCCCAGGTGCCGTCGATGTGGCAGCTGTCGCACCGATCGGGGGCAAACCGGGCCTCGTGCACGTCGTCGTGGCACGAGGCGCAGTCGTCGAACGGCAGGCCGGCGAAGGTCGCGGTGGGCCCCTCGCCGTGGCAGTCGTCGCAGGCCACGGACTGGTGCTCGCCTCGGAGCGGGAAGTCGGTAGCGTCGTGGTCGAAGGTGCCGTCGGTGAAGCGGGTCTGGGTGTGGCAGGAGCCGCAGTCGCGCGGCTGGAACTGGCCCTCGTGCACGTCGTCGTGGCAGTCATCGCACCGGGCGAAGCTGAGCCCGACGAACACGGCCTCGGGGCCGTCGCCATGGCATGAGGCGCAGCCGGTGCGGCGGTGAGCGCCCCGGAGTGGCCAGCGGGTCTGCTCGTGGTCGAACCCGGGCAGGGTGAAGCCGGCGTGCTCGGTGGTGTGGCAGTCCTCACAGGTGCGCGGGTCGAACTGGGTGCCGTGGGGGTTGTCGTGGCAGTCGAGGCACGCGTCGGCGTCTACCGGCACGAACAGGGCGTCGTCGTGGCAGTCGGCGCAGGCCACGTCGGCATGCTGGCCGTGCAGCGCGAAGTCGGCCTGGTCGGGCGCGTCGTGGTCGAACACCCCGCCGAGGAATGCCAGGGACACCTTCCAGTCGGCGACGTTGTGGCACGAGCCGCACTCCTTCAGGAGCGGCCGGCCGACCGCCGAGCCGTGCGGGTCTTCGTGGCACGAGGCGCACATCTGGTCTTGGCCGGTCCAGTCGCCATCGGGGCCGTGACAGTCCGCGCAGATGGTGCGGGCGTGGGCGCCGCGGAGGGCGAACCCCGTGGCGTCGTGGTCGAACTCCTCCTCGTCCAGGCGGACCATCTCGAAGTCGCGGCCGCGATGATCGGGATGGCATGACTCGCAGGAGGCAGACTTATCGGCATGAAAGCCGGTCTTCGTGGAGACTTGGTCCGCCACGCGCTCGTGGCACTCCATGCACCGGGACGCCGACACCCCCTCGCCCATGGCGTGGCACTGGACGCAGTTCTGCAGCCCGTCCAGGTCGGCATGGGGGCTCGCGAGCTCGCCAGGGCTGATGAAGCTGCCCAGACCCTGGGCGAGCGCGACAGGCGACCACCACAGCAACGCGAAGCACAGGATTGTGAAGGCGGCCTGCATCGGGAGGGAGGATACGTGATTGCAGGAGTGAGGCGCTCGGCGCGGGCGAGATTCCGTATTTCGGGTTGGATACGTTCCGCCTCCGGGGCGGGCAGCTGCCTACTCCGCCTTGACTCGCGCGTGGTCGCCGGCCGCCCGAGCCGCGGCGCCCGGGGCCGGCCATGACAGGGTCCGGCCAGTGGCGAGGGTGGTTCTTGCTCAGGCTCATGGCCACGCCCGCGTGTCCACCCTGGCCGTCCGCGCTCACTGCTCTGCCACCCAGGCGGCCGCGTCCTCCACCCGCTCCCGCCACGGCCGCGGCGACCACCCGAGCACACGCCGGGCCTTGGAATCGTCGATGACGACCCCCAACGGCACGGGCACGGGGACGACGGGTCCGCCGCCTGCGATGGACCGCCACTGCCGCAGCACGTCCGCCACGCGCAGGTGGTCGCCGGCCACGTTGAACGCCTCGCCCACCGCGGCGTCGTCGACGGCGGCGAGCACCGCAAGATCGCCCACGTCGGCCCCGTGCACGTGCGGGAGGCGGCCGGTGGGGGCCACGATGACCCGCCGGGCCGCCCAGTTGTGGTACCGCAGGGTGAGCTTGCCGTCGCGGGGGCCGTAGATCGGGCCGGGTCGCAGCACCGCGAGCTCGAGGCGGTCGGCGTAGGTTCACGCCAGGGTCTCGGCGGCCGCCTTGCTGCGCGAGTAGCCGGGTCGGGTGGTGAGCGCGTTCCAGTCGAACCGCTCGGTGCCGTCGCGCTTGTCGTGGGACTCGTCCATCGGGTGCCGGAGCGACGTGCGGTACACGGCGATGGTGGAGATCAGGACCACCCGGCGGACGCCGGCCGCCACCGCGGCGTCCAGGGTGTTCCGGGTGCCCGTGATGTTCGCGTCGTCGAAATCCAGGGCGGAGGCGGTGACTCGGCCGGGAGCCAATGCTGCGTTCCCGACGACCACGTCCGCGCCGAGGCGCTGGAGTGTACAGGAGGCACCGTGAGCCCGTGGTTGTGGCCGTGGTTCGCACCGCGGGCGAGGAGCAGCTCGACGGCCCGGCGGTGTTGTCCATGAGGGCCGCGACCAGGGGCGTGTCCTATCCGTCGATCCGCGCCCCAGTTTCGAGCAGCGCGGTCACCATGTCGAGGTCGCGGTTCTGGGCCTGCGGTAGGCGCGAGTGGGTCGAGCGGTGCCCAGCGTCTTGGTTCAGGGGCACCGGGGGCTCGCCTCGAATCGCAGTGCCCCGACGGCACCGGCGAGGACGGCCACTTCGGTGTCGTCCACCGTGACCGCTCCTGACGCAACGCCCGCGTGGAGGTCCAGCGTGGCAGTGACGTCCGTCGCGTGGCCAGCCACGAGGCCTGGGTAGCCAGCGACGACCTCCATGATCTCGCCATGGACGGTGCCGGTGCCGGTCAACGAGAAGTCCGCGCCTGCGGGGTCGTTGATGTGGCCGTCGAACGAGACGGTGAAGTCGGAGCTGCCATCGTCGATCCACTCCACGGACGCGTGGCCGTCCGTGAACTCCCAGAGGTCGGCGCGCACGAGCGGCGCGCCGTTGATCGACCCGTGCTGGATCCAGCTGCGACCCGGGTCGATGCATTCGGTCTGCCAGCAGAGGTCGCCGTCGCAATAAGCGTCGAACACCAGCGGGTCCGCGCACTCCATGAACAGGGAGAAGTAGTTCACCGGGCCGCCGCCCCACGCCGGGAGGCTCACGAATCCCACGGACTCCCTGGGGCCAGGGTGGGTGAGAGCGAACGTCGCGTCGCCAGCGAGGTCATCGAGGTGGCGAGAGATCACTTCGAGGTGCTCGTCTGACGGGCACGCGTCCTCGGTGTCGGTGTCGGTGTCGGTCACCGCTGCTGTGTCGGACACCCCGCCCGAGTCTTCGCCGCCCCCGGAGCATGCGGCGAACGGCACGATGGCAATGGCGGCGATGAGCCACGTCGCGAGAGTTGACGACTTCATGCTCCCTTCCACTCCCACAGGACCCTCACGAACTGTCCCCGGATCTGACCGGTGCCGCAATGGCGGCACCGGTCAGATCCGGGGACAGGCGTTGGTGCACGGCGAAATTTCGGCCCAAGTCCAGACCGTTTTGGTCCTCTCAGACTTCCCTCCTCTGTCAGATCGTGGGGTGACCTCAGGCAGCTCGGACCACGCGCTTAGACTCTTCTCGGATCGGATCAGCCCAAACCTCTTGTCGACTGGCGACGCGGATGAGCCTCGAGGAAGCGAGGGAGGTCCTGGGCTGGTTCGTGCCGACGCCACCGTCGACGGAGGTGTTGGAGCAGGCGGTTCTCGGTTTCGG
>JBLFXJ010000225.1:0-13248 GCA_047609825.1 Myxococcota bacterium | reverse complement strand
GTCTTCCATCGGGATAGCTCGCACTCCCCTCCGTCATCCTCCTTGCCCTGGACTCCCTGGAACCCTCTCGATGCTGCACACTTTGTTTTTGGACCGTCCCTGAGGGAGTTGCGGTGATCGAGCTCGAACACGGTGCGCCGATGCGCGCCTATCAGGACTACATCCACGAGCTCGAGGCCGCCAAGGGCTGGCTCGACGTGGACCTCGTGCACAACTGCTTCCTCATGGGAGAGGAGGTGGGCGAGCTGTTCAAGGCCGTGCGCAAGGTGAACCGGCTGTTCGACCAGGCCGACGCGCCCCCCGCCGACCGCGAGTCCCTCGTGGCGGACGTGGGCGAGGAGCTGGTGGACGTGCTGAACTACCTGCTCGCCATCGCCAACCGCCTCGACATCGACGTGGAGCAGGCGTTTCGGGCGAAGAACGAGCGTAACCAGGGGCGAACCTGGGGATGAGCCCAGGCTTCATGGGCCAGGACGCACCACCGTGATCGCCGCCCCGGCGGGCAGCTGGAGCACGGCCTCACCGGGTTGGTCGGAGCCTGGCACTGCCCGTACCAGGAACGCGAACGCGGCACCGAACAGGTCGGGCTCGCCCCGGGAGCGGGTGTCGTGCAGGGTGAGGGAGTGGGCGAGCAGCGCGACTGGTAGCGGGCCAATGCCCGAGATCTCACTGGTGAAGCCAGCCTCAGGACCGATGGGGAGCGCCCCGAGGGTCGGGTGGTGCAGCCAGGCCCCGCACGGCGTGCCGGCGTCGGTCCGTTCGGTCCCCTGTGGCACTCCCGCTCGCAGGGGATGGGCGAGCACGTGGTGCTGGTCCTGGCGCATTGCGGCGGCCGCTACCGGGCCGGTGATCCCACAGCCCACCCCAGGCCCCAGCGTCCACCGGCGGGAGCAACTGGCGCCGCGCACCGAGCAAGCCACCAGGGTCACGTCGTCGCCGTCCACCTGGGCGAGCAGATCGGTTCCTGCGGGTCCGATCAGTCCCACCGCGCGGCCGTCAGCAGACACGGGCCCGCCGACGGGGAGCGGCACCCAGGGCCGGTCTGGGCGCACCGACACCTGCAGTCCGCCCGGGCCGGCGGCGATCAACATGCCGCGACCAGAGTGGAGGGTCCACGCACCTGACAGGCCGATGCCGGGTGTCCAGTCTCCGCGGCCGGGGGTCCAGGTACGCAGTCCGGCATCCGTCGCCACCACCAGGGTGCCTCGGAACCAGGCCACGTCGGTCACGGGGGCGTCCGCCTGGATCAGGCGGTGGGGGAGCGCGCCCTCCCGCCACACCAGCACGTAGTGGGCATCCCGCTCCGACACACCGAGGAGCAGGCTCGCTGGGCCCGTCGGTGGCGTGCCTTCGACGGGGAGCATGCTCACGCCGAGCGACACGAGCACAGGCCGGTCGTCGGATTCATCGTCGTCGGGCGCCTCTTCGATGGTGGCGGTGGCGGGCGGCTCCGGGTCGATCACGGTGACCGTCGGCTCGCCGCGGGGCTCGGGGGGAGGGCCGGGGAGCGGTCGGGCGCCGCTGCGGTCGGGCTCCAGCGTGCAGCCCAGCTGTCCATCCGGGGAGGCGCCGGCAGCGGTCTGCACCTGGAACGACCGGTGCAGCGCCCCTGTGAGGAGCAACGCGAGCAGTGCGGCGGCCCAAGGGAGCCAGCGGCGTGCAGGTCGTCCCATGAGAACCTGTTAATCGGGTGGCGCGATCCGCGTGGGTCACTCGACCGTGCGTCGACTCAACTGTAGACTCGGAGGCGGTGTGGTGTGGCGCCTGTTCATGGTGGGGTTCGTGGCCTGTGCGGTGGACAAGCCGGCGGCCGACACCTCGGCGGCGGGGACCGGCGACTCCTGTCCGATCGACACGCTGGGGGTCGGCGAGGTGCAGGTGCTCGCGACGGGGTTCGACGTGGACGGCACCGAGGGCACCGAGGGACTGGCGTTCTCGCCGGATGGGCGCCTGTTCGTCGGTGGCAGCGGCGTGAAGGGCGATGGCTACGTTGCAGAGATCCAGGCGGACGGCACGTGGAGCCTCGTGGCCGACGTTCCCGGTTCGGTGGGCTTGGCCTGGCAGGGCGACCGCCTGCTGGTCGCGGTGAGCGACGTGGGCGACGGCACCGGCGGCCTCGTCGCCGTCGATCCCGACAGCGGCGTTGTCGAGGTGCGCGCTTCGGGCATCGCCGGGTCGAACTTCCCCGCGGTCACGCCGTGGGGGACGGTGCTCGTGTCGTCTCCGTCCGGCGGCACGCTGTGGGAGGTGCGCGACGGCACGGTGTCGGCGTGGGCCGAGGGCGTCCCGTCGCCGAACGGCATCGCGTTCTCGCCAGACGGCACCACCGTGTATGTGGCCAACACCTACGCCACGCCGAGCACCGTCGCGTCGATCCCGGTGGCGGGCGAGTCGGCGGGTGCGGTGGGTGTGCTTGCGACGCTGCCCGACGGCAGCACCCAGGACGGCGTGGCGATGGACGCCGCGGGCAACCTGTACGTGGTGAACAACCTGCCGGGCACCATCGCGCGGATCACCCCCGATGGCACGGTGACCACCGTGGCCGAGGGCGTAGCCTTCGGCGCGAGCCTGGCGTTCGGCGAAGGCGCATGGGACCCGTGCAGCCTGTACGTGAGCTCGTTGTTCTCGCCGGATGTGTTCAGGGTCGGGGTGGGCGCTCCCGGGGCGCTCCCGTTCCGGTGAACTGCCGCTGCGGAGAAGCGAGGATTTTCCCCGGACTCACTCGGCGGTCTTCGCTCGGTCGAGCGCCGCCTGCACCAACGCCAGGTAGCTGGCGGGCGCCTCCCTTCGCTTCACCGCGTCGTCGAGCCAGCCCTGCGCCTCGTCATAGCGCTCGGCGAGGGCGGCCCAGCGTGCGCGGTCGATGGCGGGCAGGCGGTCTGCGGCCCGCCTTGCGGCGACGGCGGCCATGGTCCAGTCCCGGCGATCGGCGGCGTAGCGGGCGAGCTGTTCCGACTGCCGCCGGCTGAGGGCCTCGTCGTCGCCGGCGTGCCGGGATGCCAGCGCCATGCCCGCCTGGAGGCGCTCGGGCAGATCCAGATCCCGCACCAACACCCGGTCATCTCCCGCACCGGTCACCACGCGGCCATCGGCCAGCCAGTCCACCGCCCCGACGGCACCGCTGTGGGCGGCGTCCGTCGCCAGGCGCTCGCCCGTCTCGGTGTCGAAGATCCGCATCTTCCAGTCGAACGAGGCCGTCGCCAGGTGTCGACCGTCCGGCGAGAACGACACGTCGAGCACGGGCCCGTCGTGCCCGTCGATGGTCCGAACCCGCTCGCCACGGCGCCAGTCCCACACGATCGCCTTGCCTCCCCACGTACCGGTGGCCGCGAGGTCGCCGTGCCGAGAGATGCTGTACGCCCGTCGACCCGCCTCCAGACGGTGCTCCTCGGTGCCATCGTGGCCCAGCACCACGAGCGCGTTGCCCTTGAAGTCGGACACCAGGGCCCCGCGCTCGGTCGGCACGATGTCCCACGCGGCACCCGCGAGCAGATCGCGGGTCCACCGGGGTGTGCCGTCGGCGTCGGCCCGGGTGATCGACCCCGACTTGCCGCCGTACCACAGGCTGTTGTCGGCGCTGATCCCGAGCGCGTACACCGGATCGGGGATGCGCGCGACGGGCGCACGATCGGTGAGCCGCCACAGGGTGGCGCCGCCCTCGCGCCGGGACACCCACAGCGCTTCGGTGCCAACAAAGTCGAGGTCCTTGGCCGGGTATTCGTCGCCGTCCAGCTCCACGAGCAGCCAGCCGGTGTCCAGGTCCCACACCTGCACGCCGTCGCGGGCGAGGGCGAGCAGGCGCCCGTCAGGGGAGATCGCCATCGCCTCCGCCTGCTGCTGGGTCACCTGGCCGAGGGGGTTCTCGCCCGGGATCGACCAGCCCATCCAGGTGGTGCCGGCGCGGCTGAGCAGGCCCTGTTGGAGTGGCACCAGGTCGGCCACCCGGTCCGCATGCCCCTCCAGGCGCCCGAGCAGGCGTCCAGTGTTCGCATCCACTGCGAGCACCGCAGGCTCCAGGCCCGACGCCCACACCACCGCGCCGTCGTCCGAGATGGTCACCGTGGTGAGGTTCTTCGCCTCCAGCCGCCAGCGGTCCAGCCCCGTGCGCAGGTCGACCGCCCGGAGCTCGTCCAGCCGCTGGTCGAACAGGTAGGCCATGTCGCCGCGCAGGGCCGCATAGGCGTGGTTGTTCACCAGCACACCCAGGTCGTCGCCGGTGTGCATGTCGATCAGGTGAGCATTGCCGGCGTAGCGGCGCAGCACTGCGCGGCCCTCGTCGAACGCCTCGGCGTAGCCCTCGCCCAGCGGCACCTCCACCCACCCCGCCTCGTCGCCGTGCCAGGCCGAGGACTGGGGGTCGTCGGCGCCCGTGATCCACACCACCACGCTGGGGTCACGGGGCAGCCGGAGCCGCCCGGGAGGGACCTCGAATAAGCGCTCCGGCGGCGCCTCCATGCCTTGCGCTCGGTACAGCCAGCCGTCTGCGCCGCGGGCATACAGCACCGGCTTGCCGCGCTCGAGGCGCATGCCCTTCGCGCGGCCCGGCAGCGGACGGGGCCAGTCACGCACGATGCGACCCGAAGGCCACGCGCGCTCCTCCAGGCGGTCGGCGGCGTGCACATAGAACCGGCGGTGGCTGCTTCCGGCCAGCGCGATGGCGCCTTCGGGGAGGTCGAGCTGCCAGGTGGGGGGAGCCGAGTGGTGGTAGGTGGACCACAGGCCCATCCGGGCGGCGGTGCGGTCGGCGTCGAGTCGCTCGAGCTCGGGGAGCGCTGCGCGGTATTGGGTGCGGGCCTGGGCGAACCGGCCGGTGGCAGCGAGCGCCTCGGCGGTGGCCACCCGACCCACGGCGAGGGCGTAGCGGGACTCCGCCTCGGCCGCGGCCAGGTCCTGCACATAGCGAACCGTGCCGCCGATCCCGACCAGGACCGCCACGGCGGTGGCGATGGCGGCCCCTGTGACCGGACCCCGGTGGCGACGGAGCCACATGGAGGCCAGCTGGCGGGGTGTGTACTCGAGGCTCGCGAGCGGTCGGCCCTCGTCCCAGGCCTGCAGATCGGCCGAGAGTGCCGCGACACTGGGATATCGGGCATCGGGGGCTGCCTGCATACCGCGCAGGGCCACCGCCTCGAGCTCCCGCGGCACCGGAAGGTCGGGGCGGCGGATCGACGGAGGCTCGAACCGGGCCGAGCGCGCGTCGTCGAGGATCGTGGTCACGTCGCCGCGGAACGGGCGGGTGAAGGTGAGCGCCTCATACAGCATCGTGCACAGGGCCCACACGTCTGTGGCCGGCCCGATCTGCGAGTTCAGCCCTGCGGCCTGCTCGGGCGCCATGTAGGCGGGGGTGCCGGCGAGCGCGCCATCGCGGGTCTCGAGCGCCCGGTAGTGGTCCGACGAGACCGTCCCCTCGTCGCCGTCCTCACCCCCCAGCCGCGCCAGCCCCCAGTCCATCACCTGGACCTCGCCGAACGCTCCGACCATCACGTTCGCTGGCTTGAGGTCGCGGTGCACCACCCCGCGTGAGTGGGCAAACGCGATGGCGTCGCACACCCGCCGCAGGATCTGCACAGCGCGCAGCACCGCCACGCCGTAGGCCAGCTCGCCGGCGGCCACCTCGCGCCCCCACCGCTCGAGCACCTCGTCGAGGCCGTCGCCGTCCACCCGCTTCATGGTGAACCACGGCAGCCCCTCCACGTCGCGGCCCACGTCGTGCACCGGGACGATGTTCGGGTGCTCGAGCTGGCCGGTGACCTGTGCCTCCTGCGCGAATCGCGCCCGCGCCGCGGGGGAGTCCCGATCCGGTCGCAGTACCTTCATCGCAACATCGCGCCGCAGGCGGTGGTCATGCACCCGCTTCACGTCCCCCATGCCGCCCCGACCGAGCAGGCCTCGATCCTCGTAGCGCTGCACCCTCTCCGCGGCTGCGACCGGGTTCTCTCCCCCTGGATCCCAGGTCGTCAGCTCGTCGATGGTGGGCGGAAGGCGACGCATGGGCAGAGCATGCCCCACGTGGGCTCCGCGCGCACGGTCGCTCGCGGTACCCTGGAGGCCTGTTGGAGGTGGTCGTGCGCTTCTTGCTCGCCCTGTTCGTTCCCACCCTCGCCCACGCCGTGCCGGTGCAGCTCACCCAGCAGGGTCGGCTGATGGATGCCGGCACCGGCCTGCCGCTCGACGGCGATCACAGCCTCGACGTGCGGTTCTACGCCGATCCGGTCGATGGAGCGCCGGTGTGGGAGGAGGTGCTGGACGTCGAGATGATCGACGGATTCTACAGCCTCCGCCTGGGTGATGACCCCTCCAACCCGCTGGATGACGAGCTGTTCGCCGGCGACCCGCTGTACCTCGCGGTCGCGATCGATGGAGGTCTTGAGCTGCCCATGCGGTTCCCGGTCGATAGCGTGCCGTTCGCGCGGCGGGCCCAGGTGGCTACCGATGTGCAGGGCGGCGTGGTCGATGCCTCCGAGGTGCGGATCAACGGCGAGCTGGTGATCGACGCCGATGGCGTAGAGGGCGATGGCGACACCCTCGCCGGCCTCGTGTGTGGGCCGGGCGATGTGGCGGTGTGGGATGGCGGCCGCTGGCTCTGCACCCCGCTGCCCGACGACGTGCTCGGCGGATTGTCCTGCGCCGACGGCGAGATCGCGGTGTGGGATGGCCTGGTGGGTCGCTGGCTGTGCGCCGACGATGCCGTACTCTCCCCGGCCGAGGTGGCGGCCATCGTGCAGTCCGCACCGGTGGATCTCGCGCCCGGGAGCTCGGTGGATGGCGCCGAGATCCTCACCGCGGGCCCTGGGCTTGACGTGCCGTGGTCGGCGGTCGGGGCCAAGCCCGTCGGGTTCGCCGACGACATCGACGACGACCTCCTCGCCGACATCTCGTGCCGCGACGGCGAGATCCTCGGCTTCGACGCCGTGATCCGCACCTGGGTCTGCACGTCGGACCAGGTGCTCGACGGGGCCGACGTAGACGCGTTCGTGATGGACGGTCCGCTCGATCTGCACCCCTCCACCACCATCGGCGGTGTGCCCATCGGCGGCGGGAGGGTCGACTGGAGCGCGCTCGACGGCATCCCGGCTGACTTCGCCGACGGCGAGGATGCCGACACGCTGGTGATGCTCGGCTGCTCCGTGGGTCAGGTCGCAGCCTTCGACGGCGCGCGCTGGGCCTGCGCCCCGGATGCCGTGCTCGACGCCGAGGCGGTGATCACCATCGTCAGCGGTGCGCCGCTCGAGCTGGCCTTCGGCACCACCATCGGCGGCGCCGTGCCCATCACGGGTCGCGTGGACTGGGACGACCTGGTCGGGCGCCCGCTGGATCTGTTGGACGGGGACTCGGACGCGCTGGCCGAGCTGGGCTGCGCCGACGGGCAGATCCCTGTACGCGCCGGCGCCTCGTGGACCTGCGGCGTAGACGCCACGCTCACTTCCCTGGCGGTGATCGGGTTCGTTGAAGACTCCCCGGTGAACCTCGCCGGCGGCTCGCAGGTCGGCGGTCAGGACATCGTCGGCGTCGACTCATTGATCTGGTCCAATGTGGGCGGCAAGCCCGCGGGGTTCGCGGACGGCATCGACAACGACAGCTTCGCCTCGGCGGTGTGCGCCGACGGCCAGGTGCTCGTGTGGAACGGCGGTGGCTTCGAATGCCAGCTGCTCGCCCCCGGCGCCGATGGCGACACGCTCGCCGACCTCAGCCTGTTCTGCGAAGACGGCGAGGTGGCCGTGTGGGACGCCGGCGGAGTGCAGTGGGTCTGCGCGCCCGACCAGGTGCTCGGTGCGGACGAGGTGATCGCGATCGTGAACGGCACCGACCTCGACCTCGGCCCGGGCACCACCCTGGGCGGTGTGTCCATCGTCGACGCCGTGCTCGAGGCGGGCGGCCTCGAGGAGGGTGTGCTGCCGTTCAATGGGCTCGACGAGGTCAGCAACGGGCTGCTCACGAACCAGTTCGTCGAGTCGTTCTCCGAGGGCGGCATCCCGCTCCCCGACAACAGTCCGCCGGGCATCGACGTGGTGCTCGACGTGCCCGACATCGGCATCGCCGAGTGGCTCACGGTCACCGTCGTGGTGGACAACAGCGATGTCACGGGCGTGCACTTCCAGCTGATCGCGCCCGACGGCGCGTTCTACGACCTGTACGACGGCGAGCGGGCGGGCGAGGTGCTGGCGTTGGTGTTCCCCGAGGTCGACCCCACCCTGTCGGGCGACCTCACCGAGTGGGTCGGCCGCAACCCGGTCGGCACCTGGACCCTGCACATCGTCGACGACCTGTTCCTCGACAACACCTTCGACGGCGAGCTCGTGGAGTGGACCATCGAGTTCCAGCACGTGTCGAACCAGCGGGTGGCGCTCAACGGCGACCTCCAGATCACCGATTCCCTCGAGGTCGACACGCTGCACGTGCTCGGTGACCTGCGGGTGGACGGGTCCACCTCCCTCGCCACCCTGCTCGTCGACAACGGGGCGCAGGTCGAGGGCGGGCTGCAGATCGGAGGCGACGCCGATGCCTGCGACGAAGCCAGCGAGGGCACCCTGCGGTACTCCGACGGCGCCATCCAGGTGTGTTTGTCAGATGTGTGGGAGACGCTCGAGCTCACCCGGCCGGACTGCCCGGACGACATGGTCTGGACCGGCGTGTTCTGCATCGACCGCGAAGACAACGGGCCGGTCTCGTGGCAGGCCCAGGTCGATGTGTGCCATGAAGAGGGCAAGCGGATGTGCTCGATGGCCGAGTGGATCGCGGCGTGCAACGACGATTCTCTGTCGTTGGACGAGATGCTCGACGGCAACTTCGAGTACGTCGATGAGTACTGGGTGATGAACTACACCAACGGCAACTACTACTCGTCGTACGTGTCCGTGGGCAACGACAGCTGTGGCCGGATCTACTACTCGGGCTGGGGCTGCGCGAACTCGAGCTGCACCGACACCACCAACCCGGGCGACGACTACGAATCCCGGTGTTGTTTGTAGGTTACCGGGTTCCTCACTGGGAGCCTGGTGGTCGTCTTCAACCTACACACCGTGCTGGTGGTTCTTGTCGGCGCGCTCATCGGCGGCTGTGTCGGCGGGCTCTCCGCGCTCGTCGGCGGCGAGTTCGATGTGTGGTTCGTGTTCGTCACGTTCCAGGTGGCGGCGGTCCTCGATGGGCTGATGCGCCTGGCGAACCTCGGCGGCAGCGAGACCGCCGGAGCGTCCACGCTGGTGGCACCGAGCGGCGGGGCCCACCTGTTCTTCGTGCCGCTGTGGCTGTCGGGCACTGTCATGGCGGTCGCGGTCGCCATCGTCGGTTGGCTGATCTAGATCAGCACGCGCCGTTCACCCGTCGCCGTCGCGCTCACCAGTCCTCCCACCCCGGCACCGCGATGCGCTTCACGCCGAGGCGATGGGCCTCGCGGAGCCCGGACATCACCGCGGCGTGCACGTTGCCGTAGTGCCTCCGGTCTGTGGCTTCGCCGGCGAACATGAGCCGTGGACCGGCGGGCTCCGCCAAGGCGTCGATGTCGTCGAATGTGGCGCCCGGGGGCAGGAACAGGTAGCTCCCGCCGCTGAAGGGATCGGTGGTCCAGTGGGTGACCGCGGTGTGGGACGGTGCCGGAAGCTCGCGTCCGTGGGTGGTTGCGAGCACCTCCAGCGCGCCTGCCACAATGGCCTCGTCCGACCAGGTGGCCTGCACCTCGCGCGCGAACCGTCCGCCGTACAGGCCGACCAGGGTCGGGGCGCCCGCGAGCTCGGACATGTCGTAGAACTCCGGGAACCGGCCGCTGCCGGTCGCGTCGACGAACTCGATGCTGCCGCTCCACCACGGCTCGTCCCACACCAGCACCACCTTCTCCAGGTTGCCCCTGTCCATCCGGTCCACGGCGGTGCGCTTGCGGCGGGGGAGGTCGGGTTCGAAGTCGATGACGCCGGCCTGCAGCACGCCCACCGGCACGGTGACGATGACGTGGGTGCCCACGAAGCGCTCTCCGCCGGCCTGCACGACCACCTCGTCGCCGCGCCAGTCCACCGCGCTCACCGGGTGGTCGAGCACGATGTCCAGGTCGTCGGCGAGTGCTGTGATCCACCGACCATAGCCGCCGATCGGGAATTGGTCGCCGCCGGCCAGCTCCCCCTCGCGCCAGAACGTGGCCAGCCCCACCTCGTCCACTGGGCCGGCGTAGCTCAGCTCCACCAGCCACTGGTCGATGGCGTGGGTGGCGAGGCGGGCGGCCTGTCCCGTGAGCCCCTCGTCGGAGATCCACTGGGCGCGGGCGTCGGCCAGGTCGGCTCCGGCCCCCAGGCGGGACCGCAGGCCGGGTGCGGCGCGGGGGAAGTCCCGGTAGGCGTCCTCCATCACCTCCCAGCCCGGGTCGCCGAGCGCCTGATCGGCGGCTTCGTCGAACAGGACGGTCCATCGGGTGCGATCGGGCACGTAGTCGAGGCCGTTGGCGTCGAAGAAGTCGGCGGTCGGGTTGCCCCGGGTGCCGTGGAGCCACGCGCCGCCCAGGTCCACCGTCGCGGCACCCACGTCGGCTGTCCACACGCGGCCACCGATGCGGTGCCGCGCCTCGAGCACGGTGACCTCGACGCCTGCGGTGTGCAGCACCTGGGCGGCGGTGAGCCCGGCCGCGCCCGCACCGATCACCAGCACCCGGGTGTCGGGGTCGGCGGCGGGTGATCCGCGCTCCAGGGAGGAGCAGGCAGCCATGCAGCTGAGCAGCAGGAGCCGGACGTACACGCACCACCTCGAGTGGGGGGGCGGCCCCGGGTCACTGTACAGAGTTGGACACTCGGCAGAGGCGGTTGGGCAGTCGGACACCGAATCGTGCAGGCTGCAACGCAGGGTCAGTCCCCGGAGTGGACCCGGGTCCGCCGCGGGGTCAGGCACCGGAGCGGCCCCTCGTCCGCAGCAGGGTCAGTCCCCGAATCGTGCGCCTCCCGCCGACCCCTCACAGCAGATCAGCGCGCAGATACCCGAGTTACGAAGGGGATAGTAGCGCCCGCGCGCCCACCCGTCGGACCAGCCCCTCCCACACGCGCTGCCCGGCCGGCAGCCTCGGCTCGGCCGCCAGCGCCCGGGTGATGGCCACATCCAACGGCGTGCGCTCGAGGTCTGGCGCCAGCTCCCAGAACCCGTCGCCGCTGGCGATCAGGTCCTGGGTCAGTCCATCGACAAGCTGCACCGCGAGGCCGTAGTCAGCCCGGGTCACCAGCCTGAGCCACAGGCTGGACAGCCGCGGAGTGAGGAAGGGCACGGGCACCATCACCGGCCGGATGCCCACGTGGGCGGCGATGCGCTCGAGGATCTCCCGCGCGCTGACCACTTCGGGACCCGGCAGATCCAGCGCCACCGACGCGGTGAGCTCGAGGTCCAGGCACCGGTCGAGCGCCGCCACCGCATCATCGATGCCGATGGGCTGGCTGCGCGTGCGGAGCCACTGTGGGAGCACCATGATCGGCAGACGGTGCGCCAGGTCCCGGCAGATCAGCCACGACTCGGAGCCCTCGCCGATCACCATGCCCGCCCGGAGCTCTACGGTGGTGAGTCGGGACGAATCGCGGAGCGCCTCGCCGGTTGCGAGCCGCGCGGCCAGGTGGTGCGACGGCTCGCCCTGCGGACGGGGCCCGCCCAGGTAGACGATGCGTCGGATGCCCGCGGACTCGGCCGCTTGGCGGACTCGCTCTGCCGACTCGCGCTCGTGGTCGAGCAGGTCGTGGGACGGGTCGGCGCGCATCTGGTGCACCAGGTACACGAGCGCATCGGCGCCGACGAACGCCGCGGCGAGCGAGCTGGCATCGTCCACGTCGAGGTGGACCCAGTTGCGGTCAGGAGCCGCCGCCCGCGCCCGGTCTGGGCTCCGGGTGCCGCAGAGCACGGTCCGACCACCTGCGATCAGCCGGCGCACCAAGTGTTGACCCACGAAGCCTGTCGCGCCGGCAACGACGACCTTCATCCTGTCACCTCGACCCTCATCCGCTCCAGGGCGTGCGTGGTGAACCGATCCTGCAGGTGGTGGGCGAGCGGGGCCGCCAACCGCACCAACGGGTGGGACAGACGGGAGAACTTCGCGATGCGGAATCGAACCTCATCCGCCGCCTTGTCGTGCCGGAGCATGAACAGCTCCTCGCCCGACACCGCGTGGCTCTCGAGGGTGCCGTAGGCGAACCCGTACACCGCCTCGGCCGCATCATCGCGGTCGACCACGTACACGATGCGGCACAGGTTGATCGCCCACAGGCCCAGCTGGCGCGACGCGAACGCCACGACATTGCCCGCCTCGAGCGGTGCTGGAACCTCCATCCGCACCCACCCGAGATCGAACTGAACCCACCGATCCAGCGCCTCCCGAGCCCTGCCCCACACGTCGCCATCGCCCAGGGGCACGGACCGGTCGTCGTGCCGCCACCCGACAGGGAGCGTGCCCCGCGTGCCCCCTTCCAGGTCGTACGACAACGGGGAGGCGTGATGCTGCTGCACGAGCGTGGCGACCGTCGCCGGCATCGGGCGGGACAGCTGGAGCAGCGGCGGCGGTCTCGGGGCGGCGACGGCGGGCATGACAGGCTCGGCGATGATCCCGCAGCCCGGACGATGGCCGGGCGAGACGAGACGGTGGGTTCGTGCGTATCCCAGGCGCACCGGGTCCAGACGCGGTGGCACCGGCTTCGTCCGTAGCAAGTCCACGCACGACACGGCTTAGCGGTGCTTTGTCTCGGATTTGGGCCGAGCGGCGCGCGCACGATCTGGTGCCAGACGCCGCCGGGGACGTGGGTCCGCCTGGGTGCCAGACGCCGCCGGGGACGTGGGTCCGCCTGGGTGCCAGACCCCGCCGCGGACCCGAGTCTTCACCCGGCCGAATCCGATCCGTGGCTCACCAAAAACGGTCCAAAAGCGCCAGAATCAACGACGCCGACCGCCTCACCACGACCGCCCCGAACCGCCACCCCCCCAAAGACGTCGGGCCCAACCCCTTCGCCGCCGCCCGAGCCCACGGCTGAGAAGGGGCCGCGCAAGTGGGGGGGACCCCAGACGCCGCCAGCAGCGGACCTAAGCGCCAGGGGACTCTGTTCGCTGGCGCCGAGGTCCGCGATGCCGCGGATGGGGAGGACCCACGCCAGCAGGCACCGGCTCTCCCCCCCAAAGCTCGAACCCCGATCCATCGGTCCCCAGCCATCTCCAGCCAAATCCCAGCCCCGCCCGGCCACCTCAACCGCCCCGCCTCTCAGTCGCCGCCCTCCCTCGCCCCCCGTAGCCCCGCCTCAGCCACCCCAC
>JBLFXJ010000224.1:0-13344 GCA_047609825.1 Myxococcota bacterium | reverse complement strand
CGGCGGCGGCATCCCTCGCCGACTATGACGCGGACGGCGATCTCGACGTGTTCATCGGCCGGTATCCCGGTCCGAACCTCCTTCTCCGGAACGACGACGGCTTGTTCCTCGACGTGGCGGCCAGCCTGGGCCTGGAGCGGTTCCCCTACCTGTCGCTCTCGGGCGCCTGGGCGGACATCGATCTCGACGGCGACCTCGATCTGCTGGTTGGAAACTACGCTGAGGTGCCGCCGCGCCCGGAGGCGACCAAGGAGCCGTCGCGCCTGTACCTGGGCAGTGGCGGCGGGTCATTCGAGGACGTGAGCCACTGGCTGCCGGAGCGAATCCAGCTCGCTTACACGTTCATGAACCCGCTCATCGACACGAACGGCGACGGCTACCCCGAGATCGTCAACATCACGGACTTCTTCTACATCCAGCCGTCTGGCATCTTCGTGAATCAGGCGGGCACCGGCTTCCTGATCGACCTGTACAACGGCTTCCAGATGGGGTTCAACGGGATGGGTGTGTCCATCGCCGACGCGAACGGCGACCGCATCCCCGACTTCGTCCAGTCCTCCACCGGCCGCCTGTCGATGATGCTCTCCGTGCCTGCGCCAGACAATCCCTCAGGCGCCATCTGGATCGAGCACGCTGGGCTGCGCGGGCTCGCACCCAATCGCGATGCCGGCCACACCTTCGGCTGGGGCACCGAGTGGGTGGACATCGACAACGACGGCGATCTCGACGTGGCAATGCTCTGGGGCTTCTGGGACGACTTCCCTTCGCTGGGCCCGTTGGAGGACCCTACCTGGGCGAAGGACGCGCTGTGGATCGCCGATGACGAGGACCTGCTCGTCGACCGGGCCGGGGAGTGGGGGTTCGATGACACCGACGCCTCCCGGGGCCTCATCGTCGCCGACCTCGACCGAAATGGTTGGTTGGACGCAGTGAAGAGCACAATCAATGGCCCGACCATCGTGCTCACCCAGCGGTGCGGCTCGGAGGCATGGCTGGGGATCGAGCTGACCGATCTCACCGCGCACAACCGGGATGCCGTGGGCGCGCGGATCGAGGTGGTGGCGGGGGACCGCAGCTGGCTTCGATGGATCACCGCAGGTTCAACCGGCATGTTCAGCGGCGGTCCTCCCACCGCCCACGTCGGACTGGGTGATGTGGAGCGGGTCGACCGGGTCGAGATCCTGTGGCCCGATCAGGAGCTCAGCGTGTTCGAGGATGTCGCCGTGCGGCAGAACCTCGAGGTCGTGCGCCGGCGGCGCTGACAGGGTGGTCAGGCCGGGCAGGCCTCGAGGGTTGAGATCTCGGCGGAGCAGGGGTCGTCTTCCAGCGACCGTGGCTCATCCTCGCCCTGGGCGCACAGCCAGTCCACGTCCTCGATGCACTGGTAGTAGGCGCGGGCTGCCACCTCGCAGCTCACGATGTACACCGGCGCATTGTCCACGCACTCGGCGTTGCAGCCGTCCCGGAGCTCTTCAGCGGTCTCCGCGGGGCAGCCATCTGCGCCGAGGTACCGGGCGTCGCAGGCCTCGTAGCACGCCTGCCGGAGCTCCTCGGTGCCGTCGGGCAGGGCCGTGTCTTCCACGAACGGCACCCGCTCGTCTTCTGCCTTTCCGCCACATGCGATGAGCAGCACGCACGCCAGGAACCGGGACATCTCCACCTCCGACGAGGGTCACTCTACCCCGCTGCAGGACTCACGGCGCCCACGGGAGTGCGAGCTGGGTGTGGCGTTCGGCGCGCTCGAGGTGGCAGGCCACGAGGCGCAGGGCCTCGGCGGCCCGCGGCGTGGCGCCCAATCTGGAGGCCACGGATGCGGCCGCGGGGCGGATGCGGGTGGAGGTCGTGTGGTGGTCGTCCCGGCGGAGCACTGTGAGCCGGACCTCGCCCGCGACCGTACGATCGGCCTCCAGCGCGGCCTCCAGTCGCCCGCACAGGCCGGGCAGGTCGTCACCGGCCATGGCGACCGCCACACGGCGCCCGTCGGGCACCAGCCGCCGTGAATCGTGCCCCATGGCGAGGCGCCAGACCGAGTCGGCCCGGCGACCGAGGAGGGCACGAAGTGAGTCGGGGGACTGGTCGGCCACATCTCCCAGGGTGCGGAGCCCGGCCGCTTCGAGGCGGGAGGCGCCAGGGAGATTGTGCGTGGATAGCGGATGAAGAAAGGCATCAATCTCGGATGTCTGGACCACAGTGATGCCGGGTTGGCCGCTGGCAAGCTGGGCGATCCAGACCGACAGTGCCAGCCCGATGGACACCTCGCCGACGTGAGCCAGGCGCGCGGCCAATCGCTCGGCAACCTGCTGCGGGGGCCCCTTGCCGAGGCTGTGCGCGCGCGCGTCCAGGGTGGCCTCGGCGCCGAATACGCGAACGGACTCGGAGACCCGCCGGATGGCCACGTCGAAGGCGGCGAGCGCGTCCAGATCGGCCTGGGGGCTGCCGCTGAGCGTCAGCCGTACATGGAACATGCCCGGTGTCAGCGGAGCCTCGCCTCCACGGCCGCTCGCCGTGGGTCCTGCGCCGGAAGGCTGTCGCGATGAGCCTCGACGAGGCCCCGGCACGTAGAGTCGCGGTGGAGGAGCGCGGACAGGTACGGCCAGCGCTCCTGATGGCCGTGGTGGTGCGCCACGGCCTCGCGCAACAGCACGGTGGCGTCGGCGGCCGACCAACCGCGCAGGAACTGCGCGATGTGGGGGTGGAGCTCGGCCTGGTCTCCTGTGATCTCTGCTCGGAGGGCCGTGACCAGGGTGGTGTCGGCCGGTGGATCGTCCATGGCACCGATCGCTATCACCAGGTCGAGTCGGGTGTCTGCGGGGAGGGGCTCGCTCAGCCGAGCTGCGATGAGGGCCACATCCCGGGTCTGGGGTGCATGGCGCAGCACCGCGGCCGCCTCGCGGTGGTCCCGGCCACGGAGCCGGGAGGGTCGGGAGAGGATGCGTCGCGCCCGCACGCGCATCGGACCCAGCACAGCGCGGAGCGGGTGCTCGGCAGTGCCGCGATCCTCGTTCCGGAAGGTGTGGAACAGGAGGCACACCGCGAGGTCGTTGCCATCGCGTAGCACCTTGCGGGCGAGCCTCACCCGCTCGGCTCCGGTGACGCTGGCGTCGTCCAGTCGCTCCAGTCGCTTGCGCCATCGCGCGTCCTGGAGGACCGTGCTGTCCCACTCACCGGTCCCGATCAGCGCCATGGGTCCTGGTATCAGGTTCGGTGTCGAGCGGTGCCGCCAACCGTTCGCGCCGTGGGGCTCGACCGGTGACCGGTCGACCCGACCGGTCACCGGACGCCCGCGGACGGTACCCTGCCCGGGGTGCACATGTGGAGCAGCCACGGAGGTCCCGATGTTCCTTGCCTGTCTTCCCGTCCTGCTGACCGCGCTTTTCGCTGCCGAAGCGGCGCCACCAACACGCGCGTTCATGGACGAGACGGTCACCATCACCGAGCCCACCAACGACCTGTTCGCGATGGCCCGGGAGATCGGCTTCGAGTCATCGGTTCTGGACAACGCCTTCGTGATGGCTCAGGAGGTGAACGTCGTGCGCGCCACGGTCGAGGGCGACTTGTTCTCGATGAGCGAGACGCTCCGCGTGGATGTCCCCCTCGGCGGCGATCTCTACGCCATGGCGGCAGACGTCCGGGTAAGCGCCACGGGGGCCATCGGCGGTGAGCTGCACGCCATGGCGGGTGAGGTTGTGCTGGAGGGTCCGGTGGGATCGCATGCGGACATCGCCGCGGGTCGGGTGGTGCTGGCCGGCCCGGTCGGTGGTGATGTCTGGCTGCAGGTCGGTGAGCTGACGGTACGGGACGGGGCGAGCATCGCTGGAGATCTGCACTACACATCCCCCGAGCCGGTGCCGGGTATCGACAGCATCGTGGCGGGAAACGTGACCTTCGAGCAGGCGGTGGAGGAGGCCGATGCGCCCCCGGCGCCGGCCCCCGGTGTGCTGTCGGTGGTGATGTTCGGCTTGCTGTGGAAGGGGTGGGCGTGGGCCAGCGGGCTGACGGTCGGGTTCGCGCTGCTCGGTCTCGGCGGCGCGCGGATGTCGGACCTGGGGCGCACGATCCGGGACCAGCCCGGTCCTGCGGCGGGCCTCGGCTTCCTCGCGACGGCGATCCTACCCATCGCAGCGATCACGGCGATCTGCCTGGTGATTCCCATCCCGCTCGGCTTGATCGCGCTCCTGGCGTTCGTTGTGGGGCTGTACATCGCGAAGTTGATCGCAGCGCAGGCCTTAGGTGACTGGATCCTCGCGCGCCTCCGCCCCGATGCCACCGGTTCGCCGTACGTCTCGATGGCGGTCGGCCTCGCGGTGCTGCTGGCGGCGTTCAGTCTCCCGTGGCTCGGCACGCTCGCCTGGTACGCGGCGACGATCACCGGATTCGGTGCGGTGGCGCTCGCGTTCCGACAGTCGATCTCCGAGTGAAGCGGGCGGTGCCGCTGCTGTTAGGCTTCATCGTCTCGTCAGGCGCCTTGGCCGTGCTGCACCACGAGCCTCAGCCGGTGCGCGCGCTGTTGGGTGCTGCGGTGGCGGTGGGCGCGAGCTGGACGGTGCGCAGTGCCTGGCGTGGCCTGCCACCGTTCGTCACCCGCTGGCTCGATGCCGGCGTGGTGACGGTTGCGGCGCTAGTGGCGAGCACCCTGAGCCTGGCCTCCTACGGCGCGCCCTATCTGGTGTTGCGGTCGGGGGAGCTCGCGGTCCTCGGCGGGGCGGCTGTGTTGTTCGGCGGTGGGCTCGCTGGCCTGGCCTATACCCATCGGCGGTTGGCGGTGGAGGTGGCTGCCCAGCAGGCCGACCTCGCCGCAATGCGTGAGCGCGCGCTGTCGAGTCAGCTCGCCGCGCTCTCTGCGCAGATCAACCCACACTTCCTGTTCAACACGTTGAACACCCTCGCGGAGGTCGTGCACGAAGACGAGGATGCAGCCGAGGACCTGGTGACCGATCTCGCGGGCATGATGCGGCACGCGCTCGCCGGCTCGTCGCGCAGGGTGCCCCTCGCTGATGAGCTGGATGTGGTGCGGCGCCTGCTCCGGATCGAGGGGGCTCGGCTCGGTGCGAGGCTCACTTGGAGCGTGGAGGTCGACCCGTCCATCGCCAGCCTCCTGGTGCCCGGACTCCTGGTTCAGCCGCTGGTGGAGAACGCCGTTCGGCATGCGGTGTCCGACCGGCAACGCGGTGGGCATATCGAGGTCGTGGCTCGACCGGGCGCAGACGGCGGAGCCCGGATCGAGGTGCTCGATGACGGTCCAGGACTGCCCGCTGATGTCGCTGTGAGTCTGGGCGGATCGGACCGGCCCGCGCGGGGCAGCGGCGAGGCGGGCGGCGGGCTGTGGAACACAGCGGAGCGGGTCCGTCTCGCCTACGGCGGCCGGGGGCGGCTCGAGGTGGCTCCCTCTGAGAGCGGCACGAGATTGGTACTCCATATTCCAGGGGAATTGGCATGATCGATGCACTCGTGGTGGATGATGAGCCCCGCGCTCGCGCCCGCCTGCGGCGCCTGCTGGCCGACCATCCCGATGTGGTGGTCGTGGGGGAGGCGGCCACGGGCGACGACGCCGTTCGTCAGGTCCTCCACCTGCGCCCGCACCTGGTATTCCTCGACGTGCAGATGCCCGGCGGCACCGGCCTCGAGGCTGCGGAGCGTCTGCGTGCGTGCCTGCCCGAGCCGCTGCGACCCCATGTCGTGTTCACCACTGCCCATGCCGAGCACGCGGTTCAGGCCTTCGCCCTCGAGAGCATGGACTACCTGCTCAAGCCGGTGGAGCGAGCGCGGCTGGACGAGGCGCTCCGGCGGGTGCGGCGCGCGGTGTACTCAGGCGAGGCCACGCCGGTCCGGCCTGTTGAGCCAGCGTTCGTCACCGGGTTGCACGGCACGTCGCGTGAGCCGGTCCCCCTCGCGGGGGTCACCCATGTGGAGGTGGTGGACGGCACCGTGTTTGCGTCGGAGATGGACGGGCAGCGGCGGCGTCTCAGTGAGTCGTTGGCCGAGCTCGAGGCGCGCCTGCCGGTGGGCGCGTGGGTGCGGGTCAGCCGGGGCGCGATGGTACAGCTGCGCCACGTAGAGCGCCTGCGCCCGGCTGATTCCGGCACATGGGAGGCCGAGATGATGGGAGGCAGTCGGCTGAAGGTGAGCCGCCGACGCAGCAGACGGCTGCGTCAGCTCCTCGGTGACCAGGGCTGAGCGGGCGCAAGGCGGCCATCACGTCCGGGTGACGACCGACCCCGCGCGCCGGCGATCAGTACCGGTAGTGCTCGGGCTTGTACGGGCCGTCGGTGGGCACGCCGATGTACTCGGCCTGCATCGGGGAGAGCTCGGTGAGCTTCACGCCGAACTTGTCGAGGTGCAGGCGCGCGACGCGCTCGTCGAGGTGCTTCGGGAGCGTGGTTACGCTGATGCCGTAGGATTCGGCCTTCGCGTGCAGCTCCATCTGGGCGATCGTCTGGTTGGTGAACGAGGCGCTCATCACCATGGACGGGTGGCCCGTAGCGCAGCCGAGGTTCACCAGGCGACCCTCGGCGAGAACAATGATGCTCCGCCCGGTCTCGGCGAACTTCCACTCGTGCACCTGCGGCTTGATCTCGATCTTCTCGACCTCGCCGGTGGCCCGCATCGCCTCGAGACCGGCGATGTCGATCTCGTTGTCGAAGTGACCGATGTTGCACACGACAGCGTTGTGCTTCATGCGCTTCATGTGGGCGGCGGTGATGATGTCCTTGTTGCCCGTGGCGGTGCAGAAGATGTCGATGTTCTCGACAACGTCGTCCAAGGTCACCACGTCAATGCCGAGCATGCACGCCTGCAAGGCGCAGATCGGGTCGATCTCGGTGATCGCGACGCGGGCGTACTGGCCGCGGAGGGACTCTACGCTGCCCTTGCCCACATCGCCGAAGCCGAGCACCAGGGCCCGCTTTCCGGAGATGAGCATGTCGGTGGCACGCATCACGGCGTCGACCAGGCTGTGGCGGCAGCCGTAGACGTTGTCGAACTTCGACTTCGTCACGCTGTCGTTGACGTTGATCGCCGGGAACCGTAGGGTTCCGGCCTCGAGGCGCTGGTACAGGCGGTGCACGCCGGTGGTGGTCTCCTCGGACACACCGCGGATGCCCTTTGCCATGGGGCGCCAGTAGTTGTCGCCACGCTCCTCGCGAACGGCCTTGAGGATCTCGAGCACGATGGTGCTCTCCTCGGAGTCGCCCTTGCTCGGATCGGGCATCTCGCCCTTCTCCTCGAGCTCCGCCCCGAGGTGCACGAGGAGGGTCGCGTCGCCACCGTCATCCAGGATCAGGTTGCAGCCGCCGTGCTCGGGCCACTCGAGCGCCTGCATGGTGCACCACCAGTACTCGGCGAGCGATTCGCCCTTCCACGCGTAGACCGCTGGGCCCTCGGGCGCGGCCGCGGTGCCCGTGGGGCCTGCGACCACAGCGGCGGCGGCGTGGTCCTGGGTGGAGAAGATGTTGCAGCTGACCCACCGGACCTCGGCGCCGAGCGCGATGAGCGTCTCGATGAGCACGCCGGTCTGGATGGTCATGTGCAGGCTGCCCATGATGCGGGCGCCGGCGAGGGGCTTGCTCTCGCCGTACTGCTCTTGGAGGGCGTGCAGGCCGGGCATCTCGTGCAGCGCGAGATCCAGCTCCTTGCGGCCGAACCGGACGCTGTCGTCAGACAGGTCCGCGACCTTGTGCGGCAGCCCCGAGAACAGGGCGAGGCCGGTGTCGAGGAACGGCTTGGAGTCCATCTTGTACTGGTCGGACATGAAACCCTCGGGGCTGGATGTTTTATCCGTCTATCCGGATAGACGGATGAAGCAACCCGTCCTGGATGAGAAACGCAGCGTTCCGTTCACCCGAACACCGCGAGGAAGAGCGCCGGCCCCTGGACGCCCTCTTCGACGGGGAGCACGCGCCAGTGGAGGATGCGCCAGCCGTGCGCCTCTGCGAGGGCGGTCAGCGCGTCGCGGTCGAATCCCAGGTGCCGGTGGCCCATGGTGCGGTGGTACTGGGTGCGCTCGTGCGCCACCATGTCGAGCACGACCAGGCGTTGACGGATCGCGCGGCGGGCTTCGGCGAATGCGCGGTCCAGGTCGTCGACGTGATGGAGCACGAGCATGCACACCGCCATGTCCGCTTCGCCGTCCGTCAGAGGGAGATCGTCGAGGCCGCCGGTGCGCAGCTCGACATTCTTCAGGTGCGCGGTGCGGGCGGCTGCCGTCTGGAGCATACCGCGCTCGCGGTCCACGCCGATCACGCGGCGGACCCAGGGAGCGACCGCGGCCACGGTGTCGCCGGTGCCACAGCCGAGGTCGGCGATGCACTGGTCCTCAGGGAGCAGGGCGAGCAGGGTGGGGAGCACGTATCCATCGCCGAACAGCTGGCGCCGAAGGGCATCCCAGCGGTCGTGCATCCGACCGAAGAAGGTCTCTGAGTCCACTTCGCGGGCCGCGAGCACGCCAGCGAGGCGCTCTCTGTCGGCCTGGAGATCCGGGGAGTCGGCCGCGGCGGCACGTACCAGCTGCCACAGGTCTCCCGAGGCGCCGTCGCGCTGCACAGCCTGGAACCAGCCCGCCGTGCCCTCGGAGCGCCGGGTGACCCAGCCCCCGGTTCGCAGCGCCTTGAGGTGGCGGCTCATGGTCGACTGCGGAGTGTCGAGCACACGCATGAGCTCACCGACCGACAGCTCGTCGGTCTCGAGCACCGACAGGATGCGCACGCGGATGGGCTCGGCGAGCAGCGACAGGTCCTGGGACAGCTCGGACAGGGGATCCTCTCGGCGGGGCGGGGCCGCTTCCTTAGCCCCGCTCTGTCCGCGGCGTCCATCGGCGCCGATCAGCGCAGGTTCAGGTCCGGATGCACGGGCTCGCCGTCGGGCCCGATCCGCTCGCCCTTGACGCGGCGATCGAAGATGTCGCGCTTGTCCTTGCGGTCGAGGTCGTTGATGTACTCGATGCTGGTGAGGCCCTCGGCGAGCCGTTGGACGACGCCGACGATCTTGTACTCACCGTCCGCCCACTGCAGAGTGGCGTGTCGGTCTTTGCGTTTCTTGCCCCTGGCCTCTGCCACGCGAACGTGAAACATCGTGGGATCGTCCTTGTCTTTGACGATGGGACCGATGTCATCGACGCTCTTGAATGCGTTCATTGTCCACGGCGGCCCGTCCTTCATCTGCATCTCGCCACGAGGGATCGGACCGACGTTGATGATCTCACCGACCGAGCAGGCGCCGTACGGCTTCTCCTCGTACAGGTTGTAGCAGGAGGTCGCGGCGAGGGCGGCGGTGTGGTCGCCTGAGAACAGGGCGTCGTCGAGTCGCTTCATGGCCGAGCGGGCGTCGGCCACCGTGGGCGGCTTTGGCGGCTTGCCCATCGGGCGCTTGGTCGCGGTGCGCGTGCGTCCGTCGGACGGGAGCGGCTGTGGACAACCGCCCCGGGCGAGCCCCACGTCGGAGTCGAGCACGAGCGCGCCGTCGGCTCCGGCCTTGACCCGCACCGTGGCGTCGCGCTGGTCAGGGGCGATGCACTGCCACCAGTCGCCGGGGATGCCCATGGCGTAGTTCACGTCCACTACCCAGTCATCACCGACCTTCGTGACGTTCTTCACCGTCATCGACAGGCTCTCGCCCAGGTAGACGCAGAAGCCCTTGTCGGTGTTCAGGACCCAGTCGTTCTGATGGCCGTAGCGGGGCGAGATGCGGATGCCCTCGCCGGCGGCGCCGCCCCCTCGGCCCTGATCGCGGATGCCGAGCTCCTTGGTCTGGAGGCACTGGCCGTCGAACACGGGCGTGCGGTACCACACGCCCTTGCCCTGGACCTCGGTGCCGACGGCGCCGGATGGGCGAGCGGTGGCGAACGCCTGCTCCACGAAGGTCTGGACCTCGGCATCGCGGCCGGTTGCACCGTCGCAAGCGGCGAGGACGAACAGCAGGGGAAGGGCGGGTCGGATGGGGAACCTCCTCACGGTGGAGGGGTACGATACCCAGGTTCGGGCCGTGGGGGTCGACAAGGAACGGTCACCCCTCCTTTAGCCGTCTCGCCAAGGTGTTGCGCCCGATGCCGAGGACCCTCGCCGCCTCGCTGCGGTTGCCGTCGGAGCGCTCCAGGACCCAGCGCAGGTAGGCGGCCTCCACTTCGCGGAGTGTGGTGAGACCTGCGGTGAAGGTGGCGCCGTCCCGAGCGGGGCCGAGCGGGAGATCGGCGACCTGGATCATCGGAGCCGGCGCGAGCACCACCGCCGATTCGATGCAGTGTTCGAGCTCGCGGACGTTTCCGGGCCACGGGTGTGCGTGCAGCGCTGCTCGTGCGGCGTCGTCGAGGCGCACATCGGGCCGGCCGTGGCGCTGCGCGAACTCGAACAGGAAGTGGTCCACCAGGCGATCGATGTCGCCATGGCCGCGGGCGCGCAGCGGAGGGAGCTGGAGCGGCACCACCCGGAGCCGGTAGTAAAGGTCTGCCCGGAATCGGCCCGCGACGACCTGCTCCTCGAGGTCCCGGTGGGTGGCGCAGACGAACCGGACGTTGGCGGTCCGCGGACGGGCCTCGCCCACCCGGTGGTAGGTCCGATCCTGCACCAGCTGGAGCAGCTTGGCCTGCACCTGGGGCGCCAGCTCGCCGATCTCGTCGAGGAAGAGTGTGCCGCCCTCGGCTCCCGCGACCCGCCCCTCGCTCTCCCGGTCGGCGCCCGTGTAGGCGCCCTTCGCGTGGCCGAACAGCTCGTTCTCGATGAGCTGGGCGGGGAGGGCGGCGCAGTCCACCTTGACGAATGGACCGTTCGCCCGGCTGGAGTTGAAGTGCACGGCACGTGCGATCAGGCCCTTGCCGGTGCCCGTCTCGCCGCGGATCAGGACGGTGGCGTCGGTGCGCGCAGCCCGCTCAACACGGCTGTACACCTCCAACATCGCCGGCGCGTCGCCGACCACGAAGTTGAATCGGAAGGCCAGGGGCTGCCGGGTGGCGCGATGGAGCTGCGCGCGCAGCGAGGTGTGGGCGAGTGCGGTGCCCACCTCGCCGCCGAGCTTTTCCAGGGTCCTCCGCTCCGCGGCGCCGAACGGTCCGCGCACCGGGTTGAGCACCTGGAGCACGCCGATCACGTCGCCGCCGCGGTCACGCACGGGGGCGGCCAGCAACTCCCGGGTCTGGTAGCCCGTGGCGGCGTCCACCCGGCCGGCGAAGCGGGGGTCGTCCTTGGCGGCGTAGAGCGAGCGTCCGTTGGCCGCGACCCATCCCGCCACCCCTTCGCCGAGCCCGAGCCGGATCTCCCGGATCTCCGGTAGGTGCCCGACGCGCGACACCAGCTCGCGCCGCGCGTGATCCACCAGGTAGAACGTCCCTCGTTCGGCACCGAGCAGTCCGGTGGTGTGGTCGACGATCGCGCGCAGCACGCCGTCCAGATCCACCTGGCGGTCCTCCACCCGAGCGAGCAGATCGTCGATCCAGGGCATGCTACCTCGTCTCTGGCGGCTGCTCGGCTCGCGGCCGTCCGCATTCTGGGATCGTACGTCGGCCGTCGAGACCGCAGCACGTCTTCCCACCTCGTCAAGGTGGTGCTGTCGCTCCGCCGCGGCTCCATCTTTCTGGCGCGTCACACCGCGACCGGCGCCTGCTCCCGCGCGGCGAACGTGCGCGGCTGGCGCTCCTGGGCCCGCTGCTCGATCTCGGCGACACCCGCGTCGTCCCGGTCGGGGTCGTGGTGGAACAAGGCGAGCCTGTCCACTTCGGCTGCCTGGGCGCACGCCACCGCCTGCTCCCAGGTGCTGTGTCCCCAGCCGACCCGCGAGGGGCCGGCGTCGCCGCGGTATTCGCGGTCCGTGTACTGCGCGTCGTGGATCAGCACATCCGCGCCTCGGGCCAGCGCGATCAGCTCAGGGTCCAGCGCGTCTCCGTGCTCGATGTCCGTCGCGAAGACCACCACCCGCCCTCCCGCCGAGATCCGGTAGGCGAGCACCCCGTCGGGGTGGTCCACCGCCACGGCTCGCACGCGAAACGGCCCTACGTCGAACTCCACGGACGGCACCACGTCGTGGAACGACATCTGTGCGGCGAAGGCGTCCAGCCCCACCGGAAACGCCGGCGGACGCATCTGGGCGTCGAGGGCATCGCGGAGCCCACCCGCGTGGGTGCGCTGGCCCATGAGTCGCACCCGGCTCTGCGGATGGAACAGCGGCGCGTAGAACGGCACGCCTTGGATGTGGTCCCAGTGCACGTGGGTGAACAGGATCGTGCTGTCCACCGGCCCGCGGGTGGCGCGGCCGAGGGCCGCGAGCCCAGTGCCCCCGTCGAGGATCACGCTGTGGCCGGCATGGCTGAGCTCGACGCAGGCGGTGTTGCCGCCGACACGCGCGACCTCGGGCCCGCCCACCGCCACACTCCCGCGCACGCCCCAGAACTTGATCTGCATTCTCACCTCCTGCACCGACCCTCGCAGGCATCGTGCCAGGGTGAGGTTGGCGGTTCGAGCGTGGTTGGCCGGCCGCGACTGGTCGAGCGTGGACCAGCGGGTGCACCAGGGTGGATCAGCCCTCTACGAACACGGCGACCTCGTCGAGCGGCTTCCGGGTGAGGTCAGGCACCTCGCAAGCAGCGGCGGGCCACCCCACCGGGAACAGGATGTACGGCCGCTCGTTGTCGGGCCGGTCGAGGATCTGAGTGAGGAATCGCATGGGTGACGGTGTGTGGGTGAGCGTGGCCAGCCCGGCGTGATGCAGCGCCGTGATGAACAGGCCGGCGGCGATCCCGACGCTCTCGGCCACGTAGTAGTGCTTGCTCCGGGAGCCATCCTCGGTGCGGCCCCAGGCCTGGCCGAACACGACCACGAGCCACGGCGCGGTCTCGAGGAAGGGCTTTCGCCAGGTGGTGCCGAGGGGGGCCAGATCGTCGAGCCAGGTGTCCGGGGCCCGCTCAGCGTAGAACCGCTGCTCTTCGGCTTCTGCAGCCTCCCGAATCCGAGCCTTCACCGCCGGATCGGAGATCGCCACGAACGTCCACGGTTGCTTGTGCGCCCCCGATGGGGCGGTGCTCGCGGTGCGGATGGCGAGCTCGATCAGGGTGCGGGGCACCGGGTCGGCCGAGAAGTCGCGGACACTGCGCCGCGCATCGAGCTCCGCGAACAGCTGCGCGGCGCGCGCCAGCGCCTCGGCTTCGGGGATTCGTGGCGGGTGGTGGGGGATCATCCGAGGCACAGGGGTCTCCGATCAGTCGCGGCGTGGGGATGCGTCTGGACGGGTTATCGCCCAAGTTCCCCTCCACACAGGAGTCTGCGCCGTGGCTGTGCTCGTCGCCACCCACTCAGGGCCGTTCCATGCCGACGACGTGATGGCTGTCGCTTTGGTCCGTGTGTTCCACGATGCCGACGCCGAGGTGAT
>JBLFXJ010000223.1:0-13392 GCA_047609825.1 Myxococcota bacterium | reverse complement strand
CCCCGATGGCCGAGGCCACCGGGGGTCGATGCGGAAGGGGGGAGTCGAACCCCCACGCCCTTTCGGGCACAAGATCCTGAGTCTTGCGCGTCTGCCAATTCCGCCACTTCCGCGGAGCGTCGTGGAGGTAGCGCACCGCCCCAGCGGCGTCAAGACGGTCCGACCAAGCCATTGGGGGGCTTGTCACGCATCGGGTGGCGACTAGAGTTGCCCGCGTCGCGACAGTTCGAGGAGACGGGGCCGATGTTCGACTGGTTCTTGAGCAAAGAGAAGCGCATCGCCAAGCATCAGCGTCGGATCACCGACCGGGATGCCCAGGCGGAAGATCGCGAGGCGTCTGCGCGCTGGTTGGCCGACGACGGTGGGCCGAAGGGCCTGCGGGCGTTGCTCACCCGGTTCGACATGAACCTCACGCACCAGCTGAACGACAAGGACGAGAAGGAGTTCGTGTACGCGCTGTTGGCGTCGAAGGGACCGGCGCTGCTGAAGCCGCTGCGCGTGCATCTCCGGAAGTGCAAGCAGTTCGCGCTCCCCATCCGGCTGCTCACCGAGGTGGAGGATGACGAGGCGGCGATCTTGTTCGTGTACGACCTCCTCCAGATCGAGCTGGACAAGGAGGATCTGAACAACCCCAACAAGAAGCGGAACATGCTGGTGTGGCTCACCGAGCGACGCCACGACGATGCGATCGCCAAGGCCACTCCATTCCTCGACGACTTCGACGAAGGCGTACGCCACGCGGCGATGGAGGTGGTGATCGCCCAGGGAGACACGGCCGGGCGAGGCCTGCTCGAGGCCCGCATGGTGCACCCGGAGGAGGACTCCAACCGCCTTCGCACCCGGCTCGCAGAGGTGTTCGCGCAGCGCGGCTGGACGGTAGACGACGCGGACGCGGTGGCCGCTGTTCTACCCCCGGGATTCCGGGTGAAGAACGATCGTATAGTCCGGGCATGACGACCCCATGACGGCGTGGCCGTGAGGGTCGCGTCCCGCCGAGATACACTTCGCGCCGACCGGAAGGAGCGGACATGACCCACGAGCGCGTGAACCCGTCGGCGAACCCGGCGTGGAAGACGGTGGCAGAGCCACCCGCTGCGCCCAGCGCAGATCCCGGCCCGGGTCGCGAAGCCCCTCCGGCCGCGCAGCAGGGCTGGTCCCCGACCGCCTGGCGGAGCCTCCCCGGCGATGGAGACGAGCGATGAGGTCGGTTCTGTCCATGGGATTGCTCATCGCCGCGAGCTTCACTGCGGTTGGATGTGGCGAGCGGAACTGCCAGAGCACCTGCCAGAAGGTGTACGGCGCGTCCGAGTGTGCCGTCTCCATCGAGGGCGAATCGCCCGAAGAGTCGATCGATACCTGCCTCGACCGGTGTGAGACCGCCTTGCAGAAGGCTGGCGACATCTGCGTCGACAAGGGCGGCAAGGAAGAGTGCTACGACCCGAGCCGCAACTACCCAGCATCCGACCCACCCGAGCTCGAGAACGAGAAGTGGGCTGCGGCTTGGATGGACTGCGTGTGGGACCTCGCGCCGGTCGACGGCTACTCCAAGGGCTGCGAGAGCCTGCAGCTCGGGACGCAGTGTGCGCCGACTCGCTGAGGCGATCCTGATCTCGGGTGTGCTGCTCGGCGGGTGTGTCCCGCGGTGTGAGAGCGTGTGCGAGAAAGTCCTCGCCTGCGGTATCGAATCGGAGCGGGTAGCACTGGAGGAGTGCACGGAATCGTGCGCGCACCAGGACGCCCTGTACGCGTTCTGGGACGACGAAGACAAGCAGGCTGCTTTCGATGACCATCGGCGGTGCCTGAAGCGCTCCACCTGCGACGAGATCGCGCGTGGCGCCTGCTACGATCCCGAAGTGTTCATCTTCGCGGTCGAGTAGCGCTCGAGCCGCCGTGCGGCATCGCGTGGGCTGGGCTGACCGAACAGGTCGCCGAGCACCGCCGTGCCATGCGCTCCCGCCGCGCGCAGCGCGCGATGACGTGCGGGCGTGACGCCGCCCAGGGCGTACACGGGGAGACCGGCTGCATGGGACACGAATCGCGTGACGCCGATCGTCTGGCGCGTGTCGTCGGGCTTCGAGGTAGGCGGCCACACTGGCGACCAGAAGGCCCACGCCGCCCCGGCCGCCAGCGCACGGTCCACCGCATCTGCGGTGTGGCAGGAGACCCCGAACGGCCGTGGCGCCAGGGCGAGGTCTGCGGTGCTCGACAGGTGGACACCGTCCGTCGCCAGGTGGCGCGCGCCGATACAGCGGTCGTGCACGTACACCGTGGGGATGTGGCGCCGAGCACAGGCCGCCAGGTCAGCGAGGAGCCCTGGCGATATCCCGGGCTCCCGGATCAGGATCGCCGGCAGCCCAGCCGCTCCCAGTGCCACGATCCATGGCGACAGCTGTCGTCCGTCGCCAGGGGTGATCGCGATCAGGGTGGGCATCATGCGCCGATGACTCCGTCCACCGGCGACGAGGCGTGTGCGTAGAGGCGACGGGGCATGCGTCCGGACTCGAACGCCAGTCGCCCGGCCTCGACGGCGAGCCGCATGCCGCGCGCCATCTTGACCGGGTCACCGGCTGCGGCGATCGCCGTGTTCAGCAACACCGCATCAGCGCCGAGCTCCATCGCGATCGCGGCGTCGGACGGCGTGCCGACACCAGCGTCCACGATCACCGGCACCGAGGCGTGCTCGATGATGATCCGGAGCGTGTAGGGGTTGCAGATGCCCAGGCCGCTGCCGATCGGGGCCGCCAAGGGCATCACCGCGGCACAGCCGAGCTCTTCCAGGCGCATGCACGCGACAGGATCGTCGGAGATGTACGGCAGCACCGTGAATCCGTCTTCTACCAGCACGCGTGCGGCTTCGAGCGTGCCCTCCACGTCGGGAAACAGCGTGCGCGGGTCGCCGATGACCTCCAGCTTCACCAGCGAGGTGCCGAGCAGCTCGCGGCCCAGCTGTGCGGTGGTGATCGCGTCTTCGGGCGTGTAGCAACCGGCGGTGTTCGGGAGGAGGTGGATCCGCGTTCGGTCGATGAAGTCGAGGATGTCCTGGCCAGGCCCGGCGTCGAGATCCACCCGCCGAAGCGCGACGGTGACGAGCTGCGTGCCCGACGCTGTGTGGCACAGGCGCATCTGCTCGAAGTCGGCGTACCGCCCCGTGCCTACCAGCAGTCGGGATTCCAGCGTGAGATCGCCCAGCTGCAACATCGTCCGCTCCTGTTCGTGGGGAGGCGCGTGGGTCGGGAGGTAACCGGCTCACGGTGAGGCACGGTCGAGCGACCGGTTCCGGCGCCCGGCTGTCGCGCCACGAGCGGGCTGTGCGCACGTCACGGGCCGTTTCGATCGCCCGACGGCGCCGTCGCCGCCGCCCTCTGAGGAAGCCACTGTCGACCGCGTCAGGGGTGCGGCCAGCGCCCGCATTCGGGACGCGCCCCGGGTGAGGCTCCGCGGACCCGCTTCTGGTCGCTGGACGGATCTGGCCCGAAAGCATAGGGGCCTCGCCTTGAACCCTGCGCGCGCAGCCGTGCCGACGTTCCGTTACGGCGATTTCCGCTAAGGTACGCGCGATTCAGCCCTGAGGATGTCCGAATGCGTTGGTGTGGTCTCGGAGTGGTCGTCTTGGCCCTGGCAGGATGTGGGGGCAAGTACAAGCCGAAGTCGCCGGTGCTGACCGGGTGGGAACGTACGCGAGCGTTCCCCGCGGAGGCCGATTCGACGGCCAGGTACACGGCTGTGGACGATGCAAAGGTGAAGGCCCCCGTGCTGCCGCTCATGGCGTTCGGGATGTCCTTCGATGTGGCCGTTTCCCTGCGGTCTCGTCACAACAACTGGGACATGCACGAGTTCGGGCGGATCGCCACCCCCGATGGTCCCGTGTGGGTCGCTCTGGAGACCCGAGAGGGCTCCTACGACCAGTACCTCACGGCGGACGTGGCCGATATCGACCTGTTCATGCCCGAGGTGCCGTTCCAGCGGAAGGGAACCACCTTCGAGAAGACGGACTCGTCGGGCGAAGAGGCGGTCGATGTCGCCTTGTCGTACGAGAACATCGACGGCGAGATGGTGGAGCTCACCTTCAAGGGCGATCCGCCCTTCCGCTACACCAAGAAGCGCAATGTCGACGTGCTGGGCCAGTCCAACACGGCTGCCATCGTCGCGAAGGACCTGCAGCACCGCGAGAGCGCGTTCAAGGCGTCGCTGAAGATCGGCGGTAAGGGCCAGGGTCTCGAGAAGGTCGGCCTGTTCGTGCCGTTCCAGTGGGCCACCGAGCAGTCCCAGGGCGGCCTCGCGGTCGCCAACTTCAACATCCGCGAGGGTGATGCAGTCCGGGCGCGCGGCGCCACCCAGAAGCTCATCGATCCGCGCGGTGCGCCCGAGCCTGCACCGGCCGCGCCCGAGGCCGAGCCCGAGCCCGGCACCTCCGCGGTCGACGAGTTCTCGCTGGACGACGTGGATGAGGACGACCTCGACATCGAGGGCGCCGAGCCGGCGGTCGACGAGCGTAAGACCCGTGGTGAGGACGAGCCGGCCGACGCGACCGAGGTCGCTGCCGATGAGGATCCGGCGTCGCTGGACGAGGTCGAGGTCAACGACCGCATGACCCGCGTGGATCTCCCCGTGCCGATGGATGTGGCCCCGATGGAGGTCGTCTCGATGGGTCCGGAGCTGGTGAACTTCTCCACGCTGCACCTGATGCCGAGCGGCATGCAGGTCGAGCAGTTGTGGGATGTGACCATGGGCAATGGGCGCGCGTTCGCCACCCAGAGTTCGGGCCTCCGCACGATGACCTACGAGTACGTCGTGGACCAGGACTGGGGCGCTCTCGAGCTCCAGAACATCACCGTCGAGCAGTTCGGTCGTGGCGTGCCCACCACGTCGCTCCAGTTCGCGCCGGCCCTGCCTGACCTCCGCAAGCCGTTCAGTGGTCGCCACACGTCCCGGTACGTCATCGACGTGAACGGGCAGGCGAACAGCGCTGTGGGCACCGTGGAGTGCTGGTGGACCGAGACCGGGCCGCGCGTGAAGGTCACGCCCGAGTCCCCGGACTGGACCAAGGGCCGCGGCATGCTCACCAAGATCAGCTACGCCACGCCCGGCGAGGCGGCAGTGCGCATCGAGCGCGTCGCCGACTGACCGGCAGCCATCTGTGTCTGCTCCGAGACCGGGGCGCGGGGTCTACCAGTCGTAGAATCCGCGCCCCGTCTTCGTTCCGAGCTGGCCATCGGCCACCATCTGGCGCATGAGCGCGGGGGGCTCGAACGCGGCGTTCCCGAGCTCTCGTGCCAGGTACTCGCCGATGGCGAGCCGCACGTCCAGGCCGACCATGTCGGTGAGCTTCAGCGGCCCGACGGGGTGGCGGTACCCGAGCACCATCGCCTTGTCGATGTCTTCGGCGGACGCCACGCCTTGCTCGACCATGCGGATCGCCTCCATCCCGAGGCAGACCCCGAGGCGCGACGTGGCGAACCCGGGCACGTCGCGCACGACGATGACCTCCTTGCCGATGCGCGCGCCCAGCGTCTGGATGCGTTCGACCACATCGGGGCGGGTGGCTGGTCCGACCACGACCTCGAGCAGCGCCATGATGTGCACGGGGTTGAAGAAGTGGGTGCCGATCACCCGGCCCGGGTCCGGCACCGCCGAGGCGATGGCGTCGATCGACAGGGACGAGGTGTTGGTGCCGAAGATGCAGTGGTCCGGTGCGATTGCGGCTACCTGCGTGAACAGGGACTGCTTGAGCTCGAGTCGCTCGGGCGCGGCTTCGATCACGATGTCGGCCCCGTCTGCTGCGGCTGCGAGGTCTCCAGTGGACAGCGCGGCCAGCGCCCGATCCCGGACCTCCGGCGTCACCTTGCCCCGTGCCACGCCCTTGTCCAGGTTCGCGCGGATCCGCGCCGCACCCGCCGCGGTCGCTTCTGGCTGCGCGTCCGTCAGGGTCACGGCGTACCCCGCCATCGCGCACACCTGCGCGATCCCGTGGCCCATCGTGCCCGCTCCGATCACCCCGATACGCTCCATCTCGTCGTCCTCCGGTCGGTCGCCCACATAGCCGTCGCCGGGGATAGGGCTACTCGTCAGGGGAGGTCCGATGGGACGGGAAGGGTTGTCTGACGTCGTGATTGTCGATGCGGTGCGCACGCCGATCGGCCGGTTCCAAGGCGGGCTCGCGGGCATTCGGGCCGACGATCTGGCCGCGGTGGCGTTGGCGTCCGTGATCGAGCGTGCAGGCGTGGATCCCGGCACGGTCGACGAGGTGTTCTTCGGCTGTGCGAACCAGGCCGGCGAAGACAACCGCAACGTCGCTCGGATGGCGCTGCTGCTCGCCGGCTACCCTCAGCATGTCCCAGGGGTGACGGTGAACCGCCTGTGTGCATCTGGCCTGGAGGCGGTGAACCAGGCGGCCCGGATGATCGCGGTGGGGGACGCGTCGGTGTGCGTCGCAGGCGGCGTCGAGTCGATGAGTCGCGCGCCGCTGTCGGTGCCGCGGGCGCCGCAGCATCCGAAGGCGGGCAACATCACCGCGTGGGACACCTCGCTGGGCTGGCGCTACCCGAACCCGAAGTTGGAGGCCATGTTCCCGCTGGAGGCGATGGGCTGCACGGCCGAGAACATCGTGGACCGGATGGGGATTTCCCGGGCCGACCAGGACGCGTTCGCCCTGAACAGCCACCGCAAGGCGATCGCGGCGCAAGACGCAGGCTGGTTCGACGGCGAGCTGGTGCCCGTGACGGTGCAGGCACGGCGGTCGACCACCGTGGTCAGCGCCGACGAGGGGCCTCGCCGTGACACCAGCCTGGAGCGCCTCGCCGGGCTGCGGGCAGCCTTCCGCGCCGGGGGCAGCGTGACCGCTGGTAACAGCTCGACGCTCAATGATGGCGCGGCCGCCGTGGTGCTCACCAGTACGGCGGTGGCGGCCGAGAGGGGCCTGCGGGTGCGTGCGAGGCTGCGGGCGTGCGCCTCCGCTGGCGTCGACCCGACGGTGATGGGCCTGGGGCCGGTCCCTGCCACTCAGAAGGCCCTTGCCCGCGCAGGTCTCACGGTGAGTGACATCGATGCGTGGGAGCTGAATGAGGCGTTCGCCGCACAGTCACTCGGAGTGATCCGGGAGTTGGGCCTGGAAGAGCAGCGGGTCAACCTGCACGGTGGCGCGATCGCACTCGGTCATCCGCTGGGGTGCTCGGGTGCCCGAATCCTCACCACGCTGCTGTCGGTGCTCGAGCGCACGAACGGCACGCTGGGTGTGGCGACGCTGTGTGTTGGCGTGGGCCAAGGCGTCACCACGGTTGTCGAGCGCGTCTGACGCTCAGCGGGCGTCCCAGACGCTCCACGGCAGCGTCACTGTGAGGGTCTCGCCATCGATGATCTCGATGGTGCCGGACCAGTCCAGACCGCGGCCCGGGTTGCTCGCGCGGAGCTCGTGTGTGCCGGCCGCCACGTCGAATGCGGTGAACGGCGCGCCCTTCGTGAGCCGTATGCCGTCGATGTAGACATCGGCCCACAGACCGGGCTGCACCTCGATGGTCAGGCTGCCGGTCGGGCCGACCGGCCCGGGTCCTCGGGGCGGGCCAGGTGCCCGCACACCGGAGCCGGCGACGATCCGAAGCTCGATCCTCGCGTTCCGTGCTCGGCCGGAGGCGGTCCGGTTCGTGTCGACCGGCTCGAGATCGCCATAGCCACGCGTCTTCAGGCGGCCGGACGCCACTCCTCGCTCGTTGAGGTAGGCGGCGACCGCTTCGGCCCGTGCGCGGGACAGCTCCTTGTTCGCGTCCGGATCACCCCGGTTGTCGGTGTGGCCGCCAACCTCGATGATGGTCAGTCCCGGATTGGAGAGGAGGAGAACCGCCACGTCATCCAACGCTCGTTGCGCCGGCGGGGTGAGGGTGGCGCTGCCGGCGGGGAACCCGATCGGCTCGGCGAGCACGATCCGATCCGCAGAGACGTAAGCGCCGGTGGGACACCCATCGCTCAGCGCGCCCTCCTCTCGCGGCGGTGCGGGGGAATCGGGGCACGCGTCCCGCACATCCGGCACGCGGTCGCGATCGCGATCCGGGCAGCCCTCGGTCTCGAGCGGACCGGCGAGCGCCGGGCAGAGATCCCGCGTGTCGGGCACGCCGTCGGCGTCCTGGTCGGGGCACCCGCGCTGCTCGGGCCCGCCGGCGGCATCCGGGCAGGCGTCGTCCACGTCGTACAGGCCGTCGCCGTCGTTGTCGGGATCCGGACACCCGTCATCGTCCTGGAATCCGTCCCGGTCCTCCGCCATGGTGACGCAGGTGTCGCGGTCGTCCGGGATGCCATCACCGTCACCGTCGATCGCGGCACAGGGCTCACCGGGCTGGCAGCGATCATCGACTGCTGCCGTGACCGGAACCGGGGTGGGGGGCTCACTGGACCACGACAGGGTGGCGCCGACGCGAAACTCCGGCGCTCCGACGCCGCGCAGCCAGCCAGTGCCGCCGAGCAGCCCGAGCGCGACCCCGCTGGGAAGCCGGTTCTGCGCGAAGAGGTGCACGGAACCGGCAGCGTTCGGACCCTTGGGGCCGAGTACCAGCGACTGGTCGAGGTCCAGCTCCATCCCGGCTCGGAACGCATCATTGGCCTGAGCCCACAGCCCGGCGACGGCTCTCGCAGAGGAGCCCAGGCCGCGGCCGTCGACCGTGTCTGCGGCGGCGCCGTTCAGCCCAGCGTCCACCAGCCAGCCTACCGAGCCGGAGCGGCCCGAGAACGCCATCGTGACGCCCGCCGAGGTGCCGATGCGGGTGAGCGATGGGCCAGTTCCGGTGGGGATGGTGACCTGTGGGGCGATCGCGAATCGGAAGGCATCCGTGTTGCCCGCGGTGGGCAGCAGCACCTGCACTCGCAGGTCTCCGAGGGCGGCTCCGCGGAAGTCGTTCACCGGTGCGTCGACGAAGGCGTAGGTAGGCAGAGCTACATCGATTCGTGCGCGCTCGCTGGTGGCCCATGATCCGGTGAGCGTGAGAGGCATCAGCCCTTCCACCGAGGCGACGCCGTCGGGGACCGGTGTTGGCCGGCGAGCGTAGGACGTCGTGACACCGACGGTTGGTCCGAGCGGTCCAACGACCGCCTCTTCACCTTGGGGCGTGCCCCGGGCCTGGGCGTAGGCACCAGACGGCTGAAACAGGTCCACGTCGGCAGCGAGCGCGGTCCCTAGCCATAGCACCGTCCACGCCAGCACCTTACCCCCGATCGGCCCCGCAGCATACCCTCAGGGTCAGTCCCGCGGCGGGTACTTCCGTAGCTTGCGCTGCAGGCTCTGGCGGTGGAGACCCAGCCTGCGCGCGGCCTCGGAGATGTTGCCGCTCGTGGAGGCGAGCACGTACTCTATGTACTCGCGCTCGTGGCGCGCCAGGCTCGGCGGCCGCTCGGGCACCACGACATTGGGGTCGCCCTGATCGGCATGGAAGGCCTGCTCGATCGCTTCGGGATCGCACGGCTTGGTCAGGTAGTGCCTGGCGCCGAGCTTGATCGCCTCGACCGCGGTGGCCACCGAGCCGTAGCCCGTGAGCACGACCGCTCGGATGGTGGGCAGACGCTCCACCAGGTCCGACAGCACCTGGAGCCCGCGCTCGCCACCGAGGCGGAGATCGATCACCGCGTACTGCGGACGGTGCACCGCCGCGAGGCCGAGCGCCGCGCGGTGGTCGTTGGCCGTGAGCACCTGATACCCCCGGTCCTGGAACTCGAGCTCCATGGACTCGCGGAACGCATCATCGTCGTCGACGACCAGGAGCTTCTTCACGCTCCTCATGAGGTCCTCCTCTCCGCAGCGGGGAACCACCAACGCACGGTGACTCCGCCCCCGTCCCGCGGCATGTAACCCAGGCCGCCCCCGGCCCCGTCGGCGACCGACTGGGCCACGAACACGCCGAGGCCCGTGCCGTGCACCTTGGTCGTGAAGAATGGCGTTCCGATCAGGTCGGTGGGCTCGGGCAGACCGCAGCCTCGGTCCGAGATCTCGACAATGCCGAGCGCATCTTCGCGGTGTACAACGATGGTCAGGTCGTCGAAGTTGTCGACCTCCTCCTGGGCTTGTCGGGCATTCTCGAGCAGGTTGATCAGCGCCTGGATGAACGCGATCCGGGGAAGCTCGACCTCGAAGCCGCCCGCCTGGTCGGCCATGGTCGCGGACAGGGTGCTGCCGGTCCGCCACAGCTTCACGCCTTCCTCGACGAGGTCGGCGAGCGGGCGCCGCTCCAGCCCGGCCGCGGACGGATCGCCGGCGCCCACGAGGAGCTGCTCCACGATCCTGGTGCAGCGCTTGAGTTGCTCGAGGATCACCTGGGTGTCACGCTGGCTGTCCGCGTCTTGGTGCCGGCGGCTGAGACGGCGGGTACGCAGGCCGATGGTGGACAGCGGCGTGTTGAGTTCGTGAGCTGCGCCCGCGGCCAGGGTGCCGACCGACCGCAGGCGATCGGTGCGGGCCGTGCGCTCCCGCGCCTCGAACAGCTGCTGTTTGCGGCGACGCAAGGACACCGACAGCCCGACGACAAACACCGCCACCGCGGCGGTGGTGATGGTGAACGCGACGAACTGCCCGACGCTGGTCAGGACCGGCGTGTCGAGGCTGTGGTTTCCGTACACCAGCGGCTGGTGCACCAAGTGGGTGGTGCTGTAGCAGGCGACCACAAGCGCCGCGAGTGTGGCGGCATTCCGCGGTCCGAGCATCACCGCGCCCATGGCGATGTGCACCATGTACAGGCTGATGAAGGGATTGTCCGGTCCGTCCGAGAGCAGGAAGAACCCGGTCAGGACCACCACATCGACCGCGAGCTGCGCGAGCAGTCGTGGCTCGAGAACTTCGACCCCAGCAGCGAGCGCCCGGGTGGCCCACAGGTTCGCGATCACGAGGATCAGGATCAGGATGGACAGGGCTGGGATCGTGATCGCCGGACTGGCGAACAACTGCACGGCGAAGGCGACCGTGACCACCTGGGCCGCGATGGCGACCCAGCGGAGTCGCACCAGCCAGGTGAGCCACATGCTCCCTTCGCTGATGGTCTGCGGGAACGCCCACGCACGGGCCTGTTCGGTCAGCGACGCCATCTACCCTCCATCTGATCCAGAGCCGCCACCGTCGCGTCGCCCCCCGCTTCAGCGAGTGGGGGGCCGTGGGCTCATGTGCCCTCGGGGCCGTGCCACAGGTGCACGGTGGCCTCGTCGTCGGCCGCTTCGGTCGTGGTCGGCGTCGGAGGATCAGGATCCCGGAAACCCGTGGGTCGGAAGGTGCCGTTGATGTAGATGCAGCTGCCGGCGCGAGCGCCATTGATCACCGAGATGAACCGGTCGAGCTTGCGCTGGTTGCGCATGTCGCCGTCGAGACTGTCGAACAAGGTGCGCACCTCGGCCTCGTTGCGCGCCGGTGGGAGCCCAGCCTCTCCAGCATCCTCCAGCGCGATCAGCTCAGTGATCGCGTGCAGGGCCGCGCGCCACGCCCGTCGTTGGGTCTCTGCTTCGGCGAGGGCAGGGGCGATCGCGTTCAGCTCCTCACGCGTGAGCCGCTCGACCGCGAACACCCACGGCGGCACCCGACCGAGCTCAACGGCGGCGAGCGCGTCTTGGACGGACTTGAACGCGCGCCGGTAATGGTTTGCAACCTCGGCGTAGCGGAGGAGGGCATCGCGGGTGGGGACCTTCGGGGCCATTCGCGACTCCAGGGCTGGACGGCGGTGAACACCGCGCGGTCGTGGGTTGGGTACGCTCACCGCGTGGTGGGCGGTGGCACCGGATCCGGGTCGGGCGCAAGGGTGCGTACGGTGGCGCGCGCATCGGCGCTGATCGCGTCGAGGGCGGGCTCCCTCAGGTCTCCGAGCAGCGCTCGCTCGAGCACGTGCGCGGCGACGGGCTCCGGCAGCGTGCGCGTGCGGTGAAGCACGAGCTCGCCGAGTCCAGCCCGCTCCGGATCCACCACCCACCTGAGGAACGCGGCCTCGCCGGCCTCGGCATGTTCGGCCACTAGGCATCTCGCCGCGCGCATGGGCGCCCACGGAGGCAGCTCGACCGTCTCTGCGATTCGCTCGAGGCTTGCCGCCGGGTCGGGGGTGAGGGAGGCGACCGCGGCACAGTTCGGCTCGGGATCGCGAACCGACAGCGCCTTGAGCACGGCGTCGTCGTCTGCGTGGGCGGAGGTGAGGAACAGCACGAACAGCATGGTGCGTTCTAACCGATCGGTGGGCGACCCCCGAGGATGTCTGCCGGGGACCTTACGCGGCTCGCCGAACTGTCTACGCCTGACGGAGGAGAGCAGGAAGGCGGCGCATCACCCGCCGGGTTCCGGCGCCCATGGGGCGGAGCGAACGGGCCTCCGACAGCGACACCCAGCGTGCCTCGAGCTCCGCCGAGCACTCCGGTCGGGCTGCTGCGGGCACGGGGAAGACGAAGCAGGTGAGGTCCCACGCCCGACCGCCATCACCCCACGACACGGCGATGTCGACCGTTGCCACAGGCTGACCGGGGGGCACAGCGATGCCGGTCTCTTCGTGAAGCTCCCGGAGGGCGGCGTCGATCCTCGACTCTCCCGGCTCCACCCCGCCGCCGGGAAACGCCCAGTGCCCCGGCCAGGCGCCCACCAGGCGGCGCCCGATCAACACCCGGTCGCCATAGACCAGGCACGCGGAGGCTGCAGGTTGCAGGTCGGTTCGAAGGGAGGGAGGCGCATAGCGGTCGTCGGGCAGGGGCTGCCAGCCTCGCTCGACGAGGAACTGCCGGTAACGCTCCGCCACCTCGACGGTGCTCCCTCGGCGATCCAGCGCGACCGCGAGGTCGTCGGCGAGCCCTTCAGAGAGGTGGGCGGGTGCGATCCACAGTGCGAATGCGCCGTCGGGCCGCTCCGTGAGCACCCCCACCGGGGTGACGCCGGCGAGCACCGGGGCGCCGGGCTCGGGCGCCTCGGCCATGAGCGCCGCCACATCCGCGTCGAACTCCGTGGGATCCGGTAGGCCGAGCACGATCCTGCCAGCGAGCGCCACGCTGAACCCGTCGGGTGGGAATGCGCGACCCAAGGCGTGCCACGCTGCTGCCGGGGTCGCGGCTCGGGTGGTGGGCAGCACCAGGCCGGTGTCGATCGTCCGCAGCTCGGCGATCCCGGGGAGGTCGAGGAGCGGATGCAGCACGGCGGGCGCGCGCGTGGGCACGATTCTGGCGACGAGGGCGCGCGCCGTGCTCGCCTTGGCCCCCTCGATCCGATGCGGGGCACCTGTCTTTCGGACGAGCCACACCGGATGTTGCCCACCGGTGATCTCGGCCAGGTCGTTGGCGACTACGGCGTCCAGGTCGCACCGCTCCAGCTGGGCCTTCGCCGCCTCGGTCAGGGCGGCGGTCGTGACGCCGGACAGCAGCTTGAACCCCACGAGCACGGTGGCAGGGCCACACCGCTCGCGCAGCTCC
>JBLFXJ010000222.1:0-13437 GCA_047609825.1 Myxococcota bacterium | reverse complement strand
CGTGCTCGCCGTGGCGCGCCCCGAGTACGGGTTCGCGTCCGCGCTGGCGCTGGCCCGGGCGCATCCCACGTTCATCGCCACGTCCAAGTCGGTGCGTCGGGAGGTGAGCGCCATCGTGCTCCTGCCCGATGGTGCGTGTGCAGAGGCAGCGCCGCTCCAGGTCGCGGCGGACGCGGTCCGACGCGCCGCCGACCTCGTCGACCAGCCGCCGAACCAGCTCACCACAACCAGCTTCGTCGCCCATGCGCAGGCGCTGGCGGGGCGCGTCGACGCCATCGAGATCACCGTGTACCAAGGCCGGGAACTGGACCGCCTCGGGTTCGGCGGGCTGTGGGGTGTGGGAAAGGCAGCCACCGCACCGCCCGCACTCGTGGTGCTCGACCACGCGCCGGAAGACCCCGTCCGCCGCACCTGCTGGGTAGGCAAAGGCATCACCTACGACACCGGCGGGCTGTCATTGAAGACGAAGACCGGCATGCCGGGCATGAAGAACGACATGGGCGGGGCCGCGGCGGTTCTCGCGGCGTTCGAGGCCGCGGTGGCGTTGGGCTCCCGCGAGCGCCTGACCGCGGTGCTGTGCATCGCTGAGAACGCGATCGGCCCCGACGCCATGCGCCCCGATGACGTGCTTCGGATGTACAGCGGACGCACCGTCGAGGTGAACAACACGGACGCGGAGGGCCGGTTGGTGCTCGCGGATGGCGTGGCCTGGGCCGTTCGGCAGCGTCGTCCCGACCGACTGATCGACGTGGCCACGCTCACGGGTGCGCAGGCCATGGCCACCGGCAAGCGTGCAGCCGCAGTCGTCGCCTCCACCGAGGGAATCGAGCGTGAGGCGGTCCGCGCCGGCCTCGCGAGCGGCGAGCTATGCCATCCCCTCCCCTTCGTGCCCGAGTTCTACCGACGTGAGTTTGGTTCGAGCATCGCCGACATGCGCAACTCCGTGAAGGACCGCTCCAACGCCCAGGCGAGCTGTGCTGCCCAGTTCATCGCCAACCACCTCGGCGGCTACGACCGGGAGTGGCTGCACGTGGACATGGCCGGGCCCGTGATGCAGGGTGGGCGTGGCACCGGGTTCGGCGTGGGCCTGCTGCTGACCCTCGCGGGCGTAGGTGCCTGACCGATGAAGCTCGCGCTCGGGCCGTTCCAACTCATCCGTCCCGTCGCTCGCGGCGGCATGGCGGAGGTGTGGCGGGCCCGGCACCAGGTCCAGGGCATCCCCGTCGCGATCAAGGTGATGACCGACAAGTATGCGGTCGATCCGGACTATGTTCGCCGATTTCGCGACGAGGTCCGCGCGGTGGCGGCGCTCGACCATCCCGGGGTGGTGATGGTGCTCGACCACGGCGTCATCCCCGCGGAGGTGGCGGCCCAGTCGAGCGAGCGATTGATCGAGGGCGCCCCATGGCTTGCGATGGAGTACGCCAGCGGCGGCACCCTCGCGTCCCTCGGCGCCATGCCGTGGCCCCGTCTCCGAACACTGCTGATGGCCCTGCTCGAGGCCCTCGCCCATGCCCATGCCCGCGGGGTAATCCATCGTGATCTCAAGCCTGCGAACGTGCTCCTGGCGACCCGGGCCGACCCGCGTCCGGGGCTGAAGCTGTCGGACTTCGGCATCGCATGGGCCCGCCTGGGACAGGTCGACGGCGCGGCCAGGCAGCCCACTGCGGCGCCCGAGGAGCACGTCATCGTCGGCACGCCCACCTACATGGCGCCGGAGCAGATCCGGGGTGACTGGCGCGACTACGGTCCATGGACCGACCTGTACGCCCTCGGCTGTCTGGCGTGGGCGCTGTGCGCTGGCCGATCGCCCTTCTCTCGCGGCCGAATCAGCGACACGCTCGTCGCCCAGCTCCGCGACCCGCCGCCCGAGTTCAGCTCTCGCGCTCCCGTCCCGGACGGCTTCGAGGACTGGCTCCGGCGGCTGCTCCACAAGGATTTTGGGGAGCGGTTCGCGTGCGCAGCCGACGCCGCGCGGGATCTGGAGCGCTTGGGAGCTGTCGTGGCCAAGGCGCCCGCGACCCTCGTGCCGACCATAGACGTCGAGTCCACCCTCGAGGCCACTCACTCGTCCCTGGTCGAGGACTGGCGGGGTGAGACGACCGCGCCGGCCGGCGCGCGGGGTGTGCCCGACGTCCGCGCGCATGTGCCGCGAACCTGGCGCCGCCGGGAGCCCGCCCCTCCCCCGGTCAGACTCGTCGGAGCTGGGCTGTCGCTGTACGGACTCCGCACGCTACCGCTGGTCGGCCGCGACCCGGAGCGTGACCGCCTGTGGTCCGCGCTGCGGGATGTCGGCGCTACGGGCCGCGCTCGCCTCGTGCTCATCCGCGGCGCGGCCGGCACCGGGAAGAGCACGCTGGCCGAGTGGGTGTGCCGTCGCGCCCACGAGCTGGGATCCGCGAGCTGGGTTCAGGTGCAGTGCCGCCCAGGACTGGAGCCCAGCGAGGCCATCCGGCGGATGGGCGAGGCGCACTTCGGTCTCGCTGGGCTGGACCGCGCGGAGATCAAGACCCGAGTGCGCAATCATGTTGGGGTCGACGCCGCTCCGGACCTGGTGGCCGTGCTGGCAGAGATCCTCGCACCGCCCGATCTTCCAGATATGCCCCAAGTATCTCGCATCCGGCTCACGCAGCCGAGCGAGTACTACACGGCGACACGACGCGGCTGCCAGGTGTTCGCGCGCAAGCGTCCGCTGGTGGCCTGGCTCGACGACGTGCAGTGGGGGCTGCACTCGATCGGCCTCGCCGGGCAGATCCTCCAGTCGCAGGTGGACGAGCCGTCGCCGATCCTGCTCGTGCTCACGCTGCGCGACGAGGCGCTGTCCGCCGAGTCCCGCGAGGCCGACTGGCTTCGACAGCTCCTGCGCCACCCGTCCGCCGAGACCATTCGCCTCGGTCCTCTGTCACCTGTTGCCAGGACCGAGCTGCTGTCGTCTCTGATGGGCCTGAAAGGACCGCTGGCGGCCAGGGTTGCGGAGCGTACGGGCGGCAACCCGCTGTTCACGGTGCAGCTGGTGGGCAACTGGGTTCGGCAGGGCTTTGTCGTCGCTCAGCCCGGTGGCTTCGGCCTGCGGGAGGGCGCGAGCGCAGAGCTGCCCGATGACCTGCACGCGGTGTGGGCCGAGCGGATCGAGAGCCTGGTGCAGACCTTCCCGGCCAGCGCTCGACAACACCTCGAGGTGGCCGCGGTGCTTGGCGTCGAGGTGCTGTGGGGCGAATGGAAGCGCGCTTGCGACGACCCGGAGGGGTACTTCGGCGACCGATTCCCGGGAGACGACCCGCTCAGGTCCCAGCTGATCGAGCACCTCCTCGCCACGAGGCTCGCTGTAGGCACCCGGGACGCGTGGTCGTTCGTGCACGGAATGCTCCGCGAGAGCCTCGAACGTCTGGCACGGGAGGCTGGCAGGCTGGAGCAGCACCACCGCGCATGCGCCACCATGCTCCGCGACCGAGCTGCAGAACCCGCCATCGCTGAGCGGGTCGGGCGACACCTGCTCGCCGCGGGTGAGCCCAAACAGGCGGCCCCTCACCTGCTCACGGCTGCGCGCTCGCGCATGTCGACCGCAGGGGCCGACGCGGCCCTTGTGTTGCTGGAGCGTGCCATCGGCGCGTTGGATGCCGCTGGGGTCCCTTCCACCGACCGCCTGCGCGCCCGCGCTGGCGTGCTGGAGGCGGTCGTCGCGTTGAGCCGCGCTGCGCCTGATGATGCGTTGCAAGCGGCCGAGCGCGCGGTCGCGGGGGCCCGCGCTGCCATTGACGCGGACGTCGAGCTCGCGCAGGCGCTCCGCGTGCGGGCCGATGCGCACATCGCAGCGCGTCGGACGGACGCCGCGATCGCCGACCTCGAGGCCATCGGCCCCATCGCAGCTGCTGCGGCGCGCCCCGACCTCGAGGCCGAGGCGCAGCTCGGGCGCGCAGAGCTTGCGCTGTCGGCCGGCGAGCTCGACGCTGCGATCGGCGCGCTCGACCGGGGCCTCGCCGTGCTGCGCGGGGCGACCGGCACGGACATCCGGGCCGCCGTGGCCGAGTTCACCCTCCTCCGCGGACGGTGCATGCTCAGGCAGGGCGCCCTGCGCGACGCCATCGCGGCGCTGGAACAGGCACGATCCCAGTTCTCGACCCTGGGCTTCGGCGCACGGGAAGCGGATGCCCTCGACTACCTCGGCCAAGCCACCGCGAGGACGGGCGAACTCGGCACGGCGCTTCGCCATCTGGAACGGGCCGCCTCCCGATACACGGCCCTCGGCAGCCGTCGGGCGTTGGGATGCCGAATGCGGATCGGCCTGGTGCATATCGAGCGGGGCCGCCCACACGAAGCCGCGGGTGCACTGGAGGCTGCGCGTTCCGCCATCGCCCGCCTCGGACGCCGGGGACGAGCAGAGGCGACCGCCGCGCTCGGGATGGCGCAGGCGGCGCTCGCCGGCACCACAGAGAGCTTCGACGAGAGCGCGGCCGAGCTCCGCGACACCCGCCCATCCCGCTCTGCAGCCACTCTGGTGTCCTGGCTGCTCCGGCTCACCGTGGCAGCGGGCGCACAGACCCTCGACGAGAAGCGGGTCGCCGTCGCGCGTGAGCTCACCCGCCGACCCCAGCGCGCTTGAGCGGCGACGTCAGGCCAGGCCCAGGTAGTCCTCGACCTCGACCTCGCCGGCGCTACCGTCCGCCAGCTCCTCGACCAAGCTGTCCCGGTGCTTGGGTGCGATCCGTGCTGCGCTGCGCTCTGCGATTCCCGTCCACGCGGGAACGAGCACGAGTCGCGGCGATTGGTCGCGGAATGGCGAATACACACGGAGCACCGGCACCTCTCCGGCCCCCGGTCCACCGTCTACGAGCGTGACCGTCATCCGGACCCGGTCGCCGAGGTAGTCGTACAGATCCCGCACCTGTCCGGGCATGTGAACCGCCGTGCACGCGAGACTGATGGTGAGGGGTGGGTCTGAGTCCGGGTCGTCGCCGTTCTCCACATTCACCGCCTCGCCATGCACTCCGGCTTCGGTGATGCGCTGCAACAGCGTGACCTGGCGGGCAAACCCGATGCGACGGCGTCTGCTGCCGGAATTGGACTCCCATCCAGGGAACAGCACGATGCGTGGGGTGGGATCCGATTCTGACGCGTAGAGGCTGAGGATTGGGTACCGATGGCCTCGGCTCGGGTCGATCACGTGCAGCGCTGGAGACAGCAGGTCGCTGACCTTCCGGCAGATGCCTCGTACGGCGTCCGGCATCTGCGCGGGCGTCACGGCGAGAGCAAGCGGGCACCCGTGCGGGTGCGGGTCGAGTGGTGGCAGCGTCATCGGCCCCTCGGAGCAGGCTAGTAATCCACTGGTCCCGGCACGGGGGATCGCATTGTCCTGACCCAGGGCAGAGATGCCCATCCGATGACGACTACCGTCGGTCGTGGCCAATCTCAGCCCGCCCGATCATCAACAGGCCGCCAGGATCACGCCCTCGGCGGCCGCCGCGACCGCGCGCTCCACGTCCACCCGACCGGGCTCGAAGAAGCCTTGCGCGACGATTCCGATCACGAGGCCGACCAGCACCGCCGCGACCGCATCGACGTCGAGGTCGGCGCGAACCTCTCCTCGCGCCTGACCCACGCGGAGCAGCGACCTGCACTCCTCGCGATAGCGCTCGAACAGCGCCGCGTTCTTCTGGGCAGCCCTGGCGTCCACACCCTGAAGCCCCCAGAACGACACCAGCACTCGAGTGGCCTCCGAGTGCTCCGAGAACCCTCGCACCATGCCGCACAGGGCCGCATGGATCCGGTTGGACACCGGACTTGCGGCCGCGATGGATTCGGCGGTGGCGCGGTCGATCTCTGCGAGGGCGTCGTCGAGCAGGGCATGCACGATGGCCTGCTTGTTGGCAAAGTGGTGGGTGATCACTCCGCGGGTGAACGCCAGCCGGCCCTCCAGAGCGCCGAACGTGAGCGCGCCGAGGCCTCGCTCGGCGACCACCGCACGTGCAGCGTCGAGGATCTCACGTCGGCGCAGGTCAGCGACCGAGGGCCTCGCAATGATGCTCACGCCACCGCCCGAGACCGGCCCCGGTGCCCCGTTGGCCACCGCTCGGGGTGGTCCGCTGGCAGGGTGGTGAGGGACGATGCACCTGGGCTGAGGAGCTCGCGTGGCTTTACCCCGAGCACCTTGGCGGCCGCGTGCAGGCCAGACTCAGACGCTCCAGCCACCCCATGGGACAACGTGCTCCCCCCGCACTGGAAGAGGCCGCGCAGCGGCGTATCCAGGGCCCATCCGAGGGGCGGGACGAGCTGCAGCAAGCTCTTCTCGGTGCCGTAAAGGGAGCCTCGGGTGGCCCCCGCGTAGAACACATTGGTCAGCGGCGTGCCCTCCTCCCGGAACACGATGTGTTCGGACAGACCTGGGATGCGTGCTTCCAGCCCCTGGAGCATCCGGTCGCCGAGCTGGCGCTTCAAGGCGGTGTACTCCGGCGGGCGCTCACCTTGTCCACTGGTCTCGAATCGCTCGAACAAGGCGTAGTCGACGAACATGAACGCCTCGAGGGTGTGCACGCCCTTCTTGAGCTTGCCGCGATCCTTGAGCGTCGTGACCGTGAGGAACATGGGCGGCATGCCCGGCTGCGACAACGGATCGGGGTGGGAGCCCCACCTCCAGGCGGCCTCCATGTCATCGCTGGAGAACAGCCAGGTGTTCCCCGAATCCAGTCCATGTGCCTCGAGGTCGAGGTCGGTCGCGAGGAACAGGCTCATGGCCGATGTTGACCATCGGGTGCGGCGGAGCTTCGCCCGCACCGACAGCGGCCGATGGGAGCGCGGCACCAGGCGACCCCAGGTGGTGGCGGGGTCGGCGTTGGACACCACCACATCGGAGCGGATCTCCTCGCCACCCGCGAGCCGAACGCCGAGCACCCGTCCGCCTTCGACCAGGATCTGCTCCACATCGCTCCGCACACGGATGGACCCGCCACTGCGCTTGAGCTCCTTGATCATCGCCTTCGGAATCGAGCGCCCGCCCCCCTTCGGGTACCATCCGCCATCGAAGTAGTGCGCCTGCACCACCGCGTGCAGTGCGGCCGGCGCACGCGAGGGCGGGAGGCCATGATCACCGGCCTGGGCGGTGAGCACCGCCCGAAGGCGTCGATCGGTCACGTCGTGGTGGTCGAGCAGTCGCGCGACGGACCGCAGCCCGTGGCGCAGCACCGTCGGCATCTTCCATGGGCGCCCGGGGCCGGCAGCGAGCTCGTCGGCGATGCGCTGCACGGTCTCCAGGTAGGAGCGGCCCTGGCTGGCTTGATGCGGGAACCGCTCCGCGATGCGCTGGCCCAGTCGCTCCCGACCGGCCGGCAGGCCGAAGCTGAACTCTCCGATCTCGACCCGGTCATACCCGTCTGGATTGAGCTCGAGCATCACCAGATCATCAGCGATGCCGAGCCCCTCCCACATCGCGCGGAGCCGGCCGCCGGGCTGGAGCCCGCCGATGTAGTGCACGCCGGGGCTCCAGCTGTAGCCCCCCAGCGGAAACGAGTGGCACCAGCCGCCCGGAAGGTAGTGCTGCTCGACAACCAGGACGCTGCGTCCGGCCCGTGCGAGCGCGACGGCGGCGGTCATCCCACCGACGCCCGAACCGACGACGACGACATCCACATCCTTCATCTCAACTCCGTTATTCGCTCATGACATAACACGCGTTATGCGGCACATAACGCTTGTGATGCCGACATAACACCTGTTATGCGGTCGGCAAGGAGGGGCAGATGCCGGTCTGGGTGGAGCGGGATGGCGCGGTGTGCACGGTCGTGCTCCATCGCCCTGCGAGGCGCAACGCGATCGACCGGGAGCACGCCGAGGCGCTGGCCGAAGCGTTTCGGGCGTTCGATGCGGACGACACCGCCCATGTCGCCGTGCTGTGGGGGGCTGGCGGCACGTTCTGCGCCGGCGCCGACCTGAAGGCCATCGCCAGCGGAGCCCCCAATCGGGTCCGTCCGGACGGAGATGGCCCGTTGGGCCCCACCCGTCTCCGCCTCTCCAAGCCGGTCATCGCCGCAGTCTCCGGGCACGCCGTCGCCGGTGGTCTCGAGCTCGCCTGCTGGTGCGACCTGCGGGTGGTGGAGGAGGACGCTGTGCTGGGCGTGTACTGCCGCCGCTGGGGAGTGCCGCTGATCGATGGCGGCACCGTGCGGCTTCCCCGCCTGATCGGTCTGTCGCGCGCGCTGGACCTCATCCTCACGGGCCGGTCGGTCTCCGCGGCCGAGGCCTTGGCCATCGGCCTCGCCAACCGTGTCGTGCCGGTCGGCGTAGGGCGTCGCGCCGCCGAACAGCTGGCTCACAGCCTCGCGTCGCTCCCCCAGGACTGCCTCCGGTCAGACCGGCTGTCGGCGCTGGAGGGTGTAGCGCTCGATGAGGAGGCTGCGCTCCAGAACGAGGTCCTCCGCGGGCTCGCCGTGCTCCCGGGTGCCCTGGCCGGAGCCGCCCAGTTCGCGGAGGGGGCGGGCCGCCACGGGGCCCCCGCACTCCCTGCGAACGAAGACGAGAGTTAGCGGCGCCGGCGGAGGCCCGCCAGTACGACCACGGCCATCCACGTGCCGAGCGGACCGCGCCCGGCGCCATCGCAGCCAGCGCAGCCTTCGTTCACGATCACCTGCGGCTGAGGCTCGCGGCCGTCGCACCCGAGGTCGTCCAGCGGGTCGAGCATGTCGGGCACACCATCACAGTCGCTGTCGCCCGTTCCCTCCACGGCGTCGATCACGCCGTCGCCGTCGCTGTCGGTGTCCAGGTGGTTCGGGATGCCGTCGCCGTCCACGTCGGTGTTCCCCTCCTCCACGGTCGGGATGCCGTCGTTGTCGTCGTCGTCGTCGATGAGGTCGGGCAGGCCGTCTCCATCGGTGTCAACGGTGCCCTCCACGTCATCCGGCACGCCGTCCCCATCCGAATCGCGGTTGTACGGGTCGCTGCCGATGCGGGTCTCCTCCTCGTTCGACAGGCCATCGCCATCAGCGTCGCCGAGCGGGCCGTCGAAGTCGCGCGCGTCGAGCCAGTCGGGCACACCATCGCCGTCGTTGTCGTCGTCGCGAAGGTCGCCGTTGCCGTTTGCGTCCTCGTCGCGCGTGTCCTTCCCGTCGCCGTCATCGTCGGGGTCGAGGCGATCGGGCACCCCGTCCCCGTCGGTGTCCCGCCATCCGGTCACCGGGACCGGCTCACCGTCACAGCTCCACACGAGCGCCATCTCCCGGTTCTCCCAGGCGAGCTCGATCTCTCCATCGCAGTCGATGCCGCTCTCGTCCAGCGACGGCAGGCCGTCGTTGTCGTCGTCGGCGTCCAGCGCGTCGATGGTCCCATCTCCGTCGGTGTCCGTCGGACTGGGCGGCGAGACCACCTCCTCGCCGTCGGGCACGGCATCCCCATCCGTGTCGGGATCGGCAGGACTCAGGCCGAGCTCCAACTCCTCTCCGGTCACCAGGCCGTCCCCGTCGGGGTCGCCGGTGATGCCGTCTTCGTCGTCCGCGTCGAGGAAGTTGGGGATGGTGTCGCGGTCGATGTCGCCCGTGCCCTCAACAGCGTCCGGCTTGCCGTCGCCGTCCGAGTCGAGGTCCAGGTAGTTGGGCGTGCCGTCCCCGTCGGCGTCGTCACCCACGCCGCCCTCGCGGAACGTGTCGATGCCGTCGCCGTCGTCGTCATCGTCGATGATGTCGGGCCCGTCAGTCCCATCGGTGTCACGTCCGCCCGCCCACTCATCGCCGTCCAGCACGCCGTCACCGTCGCTGTCCTCCACCAACGGGTTGGCGCCAACGCTCAGCTCGTCCGCGGTGTCGACGCCGTCTCCGTCATCGTCCACGTCGAGGTAGTCGGCGATGCGATCGCGGTCGGTGTCATCGTCCTGTGGGTCGCCGTCGCCGTCCCGGTCTTCGCCGAGCGTGGACACACCGTCGCCATCGTCGTCGGTGTCGCGCAGGTCCATGATGCCGTCGCCGTCGCTGTCGTCGTCGCTGGGGTCGCCGTTCCGATTCGGGTCCTCGTCGGCCGACGGAACTCCGTCCGCGTCGTCGTCGAGGTCGAGCGGGTCGATCACGCCATCGTCGTCAGTGTCCAGCGGGCGCTCGGGATCACCGAGCTCGAACCCGTCCGGCGCGCCGTCGCCGTCGGTGTCGGGCGCCGCCGGGTTCAGACCCAGGTCGCGCTCCACCCCATCGCGCACGCCATCGGCGTCGCTGTCGGGGTTGCACGCGTCGGTCCCCAGCGCCTCCTCTTCGAGGAAGCTCAGCCCGTCCTCGTCGTCATCATCCTCAGGCCCGCCGTCGCCATCGCAGTCCTGATCGATGCCGTCCCCGCACACCTCACGCGCGCCCGGGAATACGTCGCCCGCGCGGTCGTCGCAGTCGCCCGCGATCTCTGCCTCGCCTGCGTCGTCGCAGTCACCATCGGGCGCGTCGATGACCTCACCGCCGCCGAACCCGTCGCGGTCGAAATCGAGGTAGCACCCGATCAGGTCGGAGCCGTTGCAGTCCTGGTCGATGCCATCCTCGCGGATCTCTGCCGCTCCAGGGTGCCGCGACGGGTCGGCGTCGTCACAGTCGCCCGACGCCCTCGCCTCGCCCACATCGTCGCAGTCGCCGTCCGCGGCGAGCAGCTCCTCGGCGGACCCCCAGCCGTCGCGATCCAAGTCCTCGTAGCAGGTGATCGTGTCGGTGCCGTTGCAGTCCTGGTCGACGCCGTCGTCCGGCACCTCCGGCGCCCCCGGGAAGGCGTCGGGGTCTCCGTCATCGCAGTCCGTGCTCCGATCGTCCTCGCCGGCGGAGTCGCACCCCGGATCCGGCGAGGCCACGGTGTCGTCGCCGCCGTAGCCATCACGATCGGCGTCGGCCCAACACAGCTCCATGCCATCGCAGTCCGAGTCCACGCCGTCGGCTACCACCTCGGGCGCATCTGGGTTCCTGTCGGGGTCACCGTCCGCGCAGTCCCCGCCTTCGTTGGCGATTCCCGGTCCATCGCAGCCGAGCGGCCCGGGAACGAGCACATCGTCGTCGCCGAACCCGTCCCGATCCGCGTCGGAGAAGCACGCATCCAGTGAGTCGCAGTCCTGGTCGATCCCGTCCGCGGGCAGCTCGTCCGCGCCCGGGTTGATGTCGGCCCGAGCGTCGTTGCAGTCGTCGGAACGGGGCGATTCCCCTGCTCCATCACACGTCAGCCGCGGCGACAGCACCTCGAGCGGAACCCCGTATCGGTCGAGGTCCAGGTCCAGGTAGCACAGCTCATCGCCGTCGCAGTCGCCGTCCACGCCATCGCCGGGCAGCTCATCGCCAGCCGGGTTCACCTCCGGATCGGTGTCGTCGCAGTCTGAAGCGAGCGGCGATGCGCCGTCCGCTGTGCAGCTCAGGTCGACATGCTCCACCGTGGCGTCCCGATCCCCGTAGCCGTCCAGATCGGCGTCCGCCCAGCACGTCTCGAGGCCGTTGCAGTCGCTGTCCACGCCGTCTGCTACGATCTCCTCGACGCCGGGGCTGCGGTCGGGGTCGTCGTCGTCGCAGTCTCCGCCGTCGCCCGCCTCACCGTCGTCGTCGCAGTCGAGATCGTCTGAGGGCAGTGTGAGGTCGGAGCCGAAGCCGTCGTCGTCTCCGTCTTCCCAGCACAAGTCCCCCGCGTCACAGTCCTGGTCCACGCCGTCGCCGACAACCTCCTCAGCGCCCGGGTACACGTCGCCGTCGTCGTCGTCGCAGTCGCCATCGTCTGGCGACACACCGTCGACAGCGCAGCTGAGATCCGGCGAATCTCGCCGTACCTCGCTGCCCCAGCCGTCGGCATCCCCATCCTCGAAGCAGGTCTCGAGGCCGTCACAGTCCTGGTCGATGCCATCGGCCGGCCCCTCCTCGGCGCCAGGGAACACCGTGTCGTCGTCGTCCGCGCAGTCTCCGCCGTCGGAGGCCTCGCCCAGCTCGGCGCACAGCAAGCTCTCGGACTCCACCACGTCGTCGCCACCGAAGTCGTCGCCGTCGCCGTCGACCCAGCACAGCTCCATGGCGTCGCAGTCCTGGTCCACGCCGTCGCCCACGCCCTCCACAGCACCCGGGTGTACGCCGCCGTCCCCGTCGTCGCAGTCGTCGGCGTTCGCCGCCACCCCGTCCGCGCAGTCGAGATCGGCGGAGTCGACGAATGGCAGGGCGCCGTGGCCGTCGTCGTCGCCGTCGGTGTAGCAGCGCTCCAGTCCGTCGCAGTCCTGGTCGACCCCATCCGCGGGTGTCTCGATGGCGGACGGAGACACCTCGCCGTCGTCGTCGTCGCAGTCGCCGGGGCTGGGGGCGACGCCCAGATCGGTGCAGTCCAGGTCGGCCAAGGTGAGTCCGTCTCCGAAGCCGTCGCCGTCGATGTCGACGTAGCAGCCCTCCAAGCCGTCACAGTCCTGATCGACCCCGTCCGCGGGCATCTCGAGTGCCCCGGGCGCCACGGCCGGATCCGAGTCATCGCAGTCGCCATCGGCCGGTGAGAAACCGTCTCCATCCCCGTCGAGGAGAACGGAGAGGTCCGCGTCAACACCCCCGTATGCGCCGATGTCCGAGCGCGAATCGTCGGGTGCGGGGTCGAGGATGCCGGGATCGCCGGCGTCGATGAGGGGGCTGTCCGGGAGCAGCCACAGGGCGTCGCCACACGCTCCGTCCACCGCGAAGTCCGCGAGTCGGGGCGGGGCCAGGACCGCCCCGAGGCCGAGCCCATCCGGAGCCAGCCGCGGTCCGAGGTCGGCATCATTGGACCACCATGCGTCGTAGGCGAGCGCCACATCACCATCGGGCGCGACCACCGCACCGCCTGTCGACCAGCCCAGCAGCGTGTTCCGCAGGTCGACATCCGAAAATCGCCCGCTGATGTGGACAGCGCCGTCGCCGGACAGGGTGCCCACGATCGTGGTGTTGTGCAGCTCGAGCTCGGAGTCCGACACCGATAGCGCTCCCCCCTCTGCACCGGCGACGTTCTCCACGAACGAGGCCGCCGAGATTCGTGCTACGCCGCCCGCTTCGAAGTTGTCGATCCCGACCGCGCCGGCGGTGAGTGTGGCGGAGTTGCCGCAGAACACCGTCCGGACGAGCTCGAAGTCGTCCAGCCCGCCGAGCCGCACAGCGCCCGCGTTGGCCGCCGAGTTTCCCTCGAATGTCACGTCGGTGAGGAACACGCGACCGTTCACGTCGGCGGTCAACGCGCCGCCCGAGCCCGAGTCGTCTCCATCGGAGTCAGCGTGGTTGTCCACGAAGGTGCTGTCGGAGACCGAGAACACGTCGCTGTTGCCGCCGCTCCAGTGCACGGCTCCGCCCGCACCGTCGGCGATGTTGCCGCTGAACCGGCTGTCGGCCACGTCGAGCGGGGGGCCGTTCACGCGGATCGCGCCGCCCGATGCTTGGCTGCTCCCACCCACGAAGGACACGCTGGTCACGACCACGGGATCGGAGGTGTCGGCGAACAGGAAGCCCCCGGCCAACG
>JBLFXJ010000221.1:0-13494 GCA_047609825.1 Myxococcota bacterium | reverse complement strand
CGAGCCAGCTTCGCTTCGGGGAGGTTGGTCATCCCGATGACGCTCGCGCCCCAGCTGCGGTACAGCTCACTCTCGGCCCGGGTGGAGAACGCGGGCCCCTCCATCGCGACGTAGGTGCCGCCCTTGTGCACCGTGGTGCCCCCCACCTCGGTCGCGGCCTCGAAGAGGTAGGCGGCCAGCACCCCGCAGACGGGATCGCCGAACCCGACGTGCGCAACGCAGCCGTCGCCGAAGAACGTGCTCGGACGGGCGCGGGTGCGGTCGATGAACTGGTCGATGACCACCAGATGGCCGGGAGCGATCGCCTCCCGGAGGGATCCGACCGCGCTCGCAGAGAGGATCCACCCGACGCCGAGCGACTTCATCGCCCAGATGTTCGCCCGGTACGGGACCTCGGTTGGGGTGAGGTGGTGCGAACGGCCGTGGCGCGGCAGGAACACCAGCTCGATCTCGTCGAGCCGGCCGCGAATGAGGGCGTCGCTAGGTGGCCCATACGGGGTGTCCACACGGACTTCCCGAACATCCTCGAGGCCGTCGAGGGCGTACAGACCGGAGCCACCGATGATGCCCAGGATGTGGCCCATGTGTCCCTCGCGCCGCGGCGCTGTAACACGCGATGGGGGCCTCCACCTCGTCAGCTCAGCCCGGCGATCCGGCGTGCGTCCTCGAGCCAACCATGCTCCACGGCCTGCTCTCGCGCCCGGCCCAGCTGACCACAGGCGGCCGAGATGTCCTGCCCGCGCGTGGTGCGGATGGAACACGACATCCCGTTGCTCACCAGGTAGTGCTGGAACGCCTTGACCACGTCGTCCGACGGGCGCTGGAGGTCCCGGTCCGGGTTCTCATTGTACGGGATCAAGTTCACCTTGGCCGGGATGTCGGCGAGCAGACCCAGCAGCCGCTCCGCGTCCTCCAGTGCGTCATTGTCCCCGCGGAACATCACATATTCGAAGGTGATCCGCTTGCCGTTGGGCAGTGGGAACGACCGGCACGCGTCCAGGAGCGCTTCCAGGGAGTGCTTGCGAGTGATCGGCATGATGCGGCGCCGATGCTCGTCCGTAGTGGCGTTCAGCGACACCGCGAGGTTCACCGGGAGCGCAGCGGCGAGCTCGGCCATCTTTGGCACCAGGCCTACCGTGGACACGGTCACGCGGCGGTGGGAGAAGTTCAGCCCGTGGTCGTCGAGGCACACGCGGAGCGCCGGCACGAGGTTGGGCAGGTTGTGCAGCGGCTCACCCATTCCCATGAGGACCAAATTGGTGATCCGGGTGCCCTCCGGGAGCTGGCGCCCCACCTGAAGCGGCTGGTTCGCGATCTCCGAGACCTTCATCTGTCGGATGAGGCCCATGTCGCCGGTAAGGCAGAAGGTGCACGCCATGGCGCACCCGACCTGTGAGCTCATGCACAGGGTGAGGCGGTCGCCGTCGGGGATGAGCACGGACTCGACCCGCTGTCCATCCTCGAGTCGCCAGAGGAACTTCGTGGTGCCATCGGTGCTCCGGAGCACCATGTCGGGCTCCAGCACGGCGATGTACGCCTCGCGTTCTAGCCGCTCCCGGAGCGGCCGGGCCACGTCCTTCATGTCGGCGAACCGGGTGACGCCACGCTGCCACAGCTCCTTGTACACGCGGAGTGCCTGGCCTTCGGTGCCCCCACAAACCGTGCAGACCAGGTCGCGCACCCCGGCCTGATCGAGCGACTTGATGTCCACGCGCCCGCCCGCATCGCGGAGCAGGTCCTTGACTCGCATCGGCTTGGCCTGGTGCCCCATCGGTCCCTCCGGCGGGATGGCGCTGCCCGCAACTCGCCGATAGCATGCCGGCGAACCTACCGACCCCCTCGGCTCATGTCTGTGCCGTCGCTCGAGTCCGCGCTGCGTTCCGTTCCGTTCCTCGCCACGGCGGGGGTGCGGGTCGAAGATGCCCGCACCGGCCGGGTGGTTCTGCGCCTTCCCTTCGCCGAAGGGATGCTCGCCCATGGGGGCACGCTCCACGTCGGCGCGCTGTTCGGTCTGGCTGAGACCGCCGCCGCCGTCGCCATCGCGACCCATCCTTCCTTGACCGGTCATCGGGTTCGCCAGAAGAGCGCGAAGGTGAAGTATTACGCCCTCGCCGAGCGCGATGTCACGGCCCACGCCGAGATCCATGTCGAAGAGCTCGCGACGGCGATGGATGACCTCGGGGATGGCGTGGAGACGACGATCGAGATCGTCACCCGGGTGTTCGACAGCCACGGCACCGACATCGCCGAGGTGAGCAGCCGGTTCGTGCTCCAGCCCTGAACCCTCAAGTCTCGGCGAGCGGCAGTGCGAGGCGTTCCGCGAGGGCGGTGTAGCGATCATCGCCACCCACGGTCGACACTGCTCGCGCCCATCCTGACGCGGAACCGACCACACAGACGAACCGCCTCGCGCGGGTGACCGCCGTGTAGAACAGGTTGCGCCGCAGCATGATGCCGTGGGCTCGGTCGAGCACCACCACGACGGCCGGGTACTCGCTCCCCTGGGACTTGTGCACCGTGATCGCGTACGCCAGGTCGAGCAGGCCGAGGTCGTCGCGGGGCCAGTCCACCACCCGCCCGTCGAAGCGCACCCGCAGTCCCCGTGCGTGCACCTGTTCCACCCGGCCAGTGTCGCCGTTGAACACCTCGAGATCGTACCGGTTGCGGGTGCAGATCACGCGGTCGCCCTCACGGATCTCCACCTCGCCTTTCCGCAGGCCGGCCCCATCTGGGTTCAGGTGCGCCTGCAGCATTGTGTTCAGTGCCCGGGTTCCGACCGGCCCCTTCCGGGTCGGTGTGAGCACCTGGATCTGATCGCGATCGAACCCGAGTCCCGGCAGTCGCTCTGACACGACCGTGAGCACGGTGTCCCGCACGCGATCGGAGCCGTCCCGTGCCAGCAGGAACATGTCGGTGAAGCCAGCACGCTCCCCCGACACCGGTACGCGGCCGGCATGGATCTCGGCGGCGGCACGGATGATCCCGGATTCCTGGGCCTGTCGATGGATGGTCTCGAGCCGGACGACCGGAACGGCGCCGGACGCGATGAGATCCCGCAGCACCTGTCCGGCACCCACGGACGGGAGCTGATCCGCGTCCCCGACGAGCACGAGGGGCACGCGAACTCCAGGCCACGGGAGAGCATCGAGCAGCGCCGACAGGAGCTCGAGGTCGACCATAGAGGCCTCGTCCACCACCAGGCCCTCCAGCTCGAGCGGGTTGGTGGGGTTTCGTTGAAACCCACCCTCGCCCGGTCGGTACTCGAGCAATCGGTGGATCGTGAGCGCGGGCTGGCCGGTGGCTTCCTCCAGGCGGCGGGCCGCCCGTCCGGTGGGCGATGCGAGCGACCACTCCTCCCCCCGCTCGCGGAGCACACGGAGCAGCACCCGCACCAGGGTGGTCTTGCCGGTTCCGGGGCCGCCGGTGATCACACACACTCCGCCAGTCACGGCCTGGGCCACGGCGAGTCGCTGTGTGGGGTCGAGGGTGACGCCCACGAACTGCTCGGCGGTAGTGATCTCGTCCGCCACGGGTGGGCTGCCAACGGCGCTGGCCACCCGACGTCGGATCTCGCTGGCCACGCGCGCCTCGGCGTCGAACATCCAGGCCTCCCACACCCGGTCATGTTCTGGGTCCTCGGCAGGCTCGACCACGGCGCGGCCCTCGGACTCCGCGGTCTCGATGGCGTCGTCCAGGGCGTCCACCGGCACGTCGAGCTCGGAGACGGCCCGTCGGACGATGCGGCGTGGGAGGTAGCAGTGGCCGGAGTTGCGCTCGCGGTCGAGCACGTGGAGCACCGCCGCGCGGACGCGGGCCGGGTCATCCCGGGGCAGCCCTTGGGTGCGCGCGAGTCGGTCGGCGGTCCGAAAGCCCACCCCGCGGATGGTCTCGGCGAGCTCATACGGTGTGCGGGTCACCACGTCGCCGGCGCGTGAGCCGTACCGTTCGAGGATCGCGTTCACATGTCGGGCCGGCAGGCCGAGGCCTCGAAGCGTCATGATCACGGCGCGGCTGCGCTCGTCCTCCGACCACTTGGCGCACAGTGCCTTCACCTTCTTCGCGCCGATCCCGCTGACCTCCCGCAGCCGCTGCGGCGACTCGGTGAGGATGCGGGGGGTCTCGAGCCCGAACCGAGCGACGATGCGCTTCGCGATCGCGGGGCCAATGCCCCGGATGCCCGCAGAACCAAGGTAGATCTCGATGCCTTCTATCGTGCGTGGATCCGAGGTGAGGAACCCCTCGACCCGGAGCTGGACGCCATGGTCGGCGTGGTCCTCCCACGAGCCCTCCAACGAGACGAAGGCGCCCGCCTCGAAGTCCTGGAGCGCCGCCAGTGGGCCTACCGCCGTGATCTGCGCCCCTGCGGTCGTCTCGACCCGGACCACGGCGTAGCCGGAGCGCTCGGACGCCCACAGCACCCGCCGCAATCGGCCTTCGACCCACTCCACGTCCCCTCCGCACGCAGCAGGCTACCGCGCGTACACCTCGTACTGCTCGGGATGGAAGTGCGGCATGGCCCGGATCACGATGCGGCGTCCGAGGAGCGCCTCCATCGACTCGAGGTCATTGTACTGGCCGCCGTACACCAGGTCGGCGATGGCCGGCGTGGTCTCCACGTAGACGGCCTCGGCAGTAGGGGACCGGTTCGCCTCGCGGCGGACCTCGCGCAGGATATCGTATACCAACGTCGGTTTTGCCCGCACGACACCCGTTCCGCGGCAGATCGGGCACCCCTCCGTGAGGTAGCGGTCCAGGCCCTCCTGCACGCGCTTGCGGGTCATCTCCACCAGGCCCAGGTCGCTGATCCTGAGAACGTTGGTGCGCGCCCGGTCGAGCTTGAGGGCTTCGTCGAGAGAGCGGTACACCTTGTCGCGGTTCGACTCTCGATCCATGTCGATGAAGTCGATGATGATGATGCCGCCCATGTTCCGCAGTCGGAGCTGGTAGACCACCTCCTGGACCGCCTCGAGGTTGATCCGGGTGGTGGTCTCCTCGAGGCTCGATGTGCCGACGAACCGGCCTGAGTTCACGTCGATCGCCATCAGGGCTTCGGTCTGGTCGATGACGAGGTATCCGCCGCTCTTCAGCCACACCTTGCGGCCAAGGGAGCGCCCGACCTCGGTCTCCACCCCGTAGGTGTCGAAGATGGGCTCGACGCCCCGGTACAAGTGAACCCTGTCGTTGGCCACGGGCATGAAGTCGCTGACGAAGGACCGCACCTGCTCGAACAGGCTGTTGTCGTCCAGCACCATCCGGTCGACGGTGGGATCGAACAGGTCGCGGACGGCCCGGAGCACGAGGTTGTACTCCTCGTGCAGTGTCGCGGGGGCCTTGCGTTCGCGGCACGCCTCGGAGACCCGCTCCCAGGTGCGCTGGAGGTAGGCCATGTCGGCCTCGAGGGCATCGGTGGGCTGGCCGGCGCACACGGTGCGTACGATGTATCCAGCGCCCTTCCGCCGTCGCTTCTCCACGAAGTCACGCAGGCGTCGCCGCTCGCGCTCCTTGTCGATCCGGCGCGAGATGCCGACGTGATCGACGGTCGGCATGTACACGAGGTAGCGCCCGGGAAGGGCGATGTGGGTGGTGAGGCGGGCGCCCTTCGTTCCAATCGGATCCTTGGAGACCTGCACCACGATCTCCTGCCCTTCGGTGAGCAGGTCCTGAATCGGCGGTTGCCCCGCCTTGGGGGTCGCTCGCGCGGAGTCGTCGTCGGACCCGGCGTCCTCGTCCACCTCGTTATCGGCCTCCGCGCGGACGTTCAGGGCGAGCACGTCGGGGTAGATGTCGCCGACGTACAGGAACGCCGCACGATCAAGCCCGATCTCCACGAACGCGGCTTGCATGCCGGGCAGCACGCGCACGACGCGTCCCAGGTAGATGTTGCCGACGTAGCCGCGGTCGTCACCCCGATCGATCTGGAGCTCGGCCAGGCGGCCATTCTCCATCAGGGCGACCCGGGTCTCTCGACCCGTGGTGTTTACGATGATCTCGACGGACAAGGGAGGCTCCTGCGGTCCGGCGGTGCGGTGGTCGAGGGAGCGCATCGGCGCTCGACCTGCGAACAACGCAGCGGACGAGAGGGGTTCTGAAGAAGCGGAAACCGCCTCCGGTCGGCGTTGCCGTTCCGTGCGACACCGATGTGGTGGCGCGTGGGACTGCGGTGGCGCGCTCGACCCGCAGGGCCGGCGCGCCTCGTCCTTCGACCCAGGCGAGCGAAATTCTGTGCACTCTGAGCGTTCCTGGCGTGCGCAGCGCGCACTGCTAGACCCGTCCCATGTCACGATCGACACCCGATCGTCAAGGGCCCCGTGCCATCAGGCGATGTCATCTACGCCGTAGCACCGCGAACTTGAGGTACCGCGCCTCGTCATGCGCCAGCGCGGTCGGGTGATCCGGCGGCCCGCCGCTGGTCCAGCTCCACGACCAATCGCCTGCGAGGCCAGACTGCACATAGGACTGCCAGTCGGCCAGTGAGACGCGCGCGGTGCACGAGCTCGTGGCGAGCAGTCCGTCCCGAGCCACGCTCGGGCTGTGGTGCCGGTGTAGCTTCCTGTACGCGCTGCGGGCGGCGCTGTCGGACTTGGCACCGTGGGTGAGCGAGGGAGGATCCAGCACCAGCAGATCCAGCGTCCCCCGTGGGCGCCAGGCGAATGCGTCGCCGACCTCGAACGCGTGCGCGTCGGGGTCGATCCCGTTGAGCCGGAAGATCTCCCGGGCGTCGTCGATGGCGTGGCGCGCGATGTCGACCGTGTGGACACGGGCGGCACCGCCGGCTGCGGCTGCGACGCTGAACCCGCCATTGTAGGCGAACAGGTTCGCGGTTCGGCGCCCGGCTGACCACCGGCGGATGAGAGCCCTGTGCTCCCTCTGGTCGAGGAACAGTCCTGTCTTCTGGCCCACCCTCGGGCGCACCAGGAGCACCAGGCCGCACTCCTGAACGAGCACTGCCTCGCCAGGGTCGGGACCGTGCAAGCGCTCGATGCCCTTGCGACCATCGACCGATCCGACCCCGAGCCGCCGGATCACGCTCTCCACCCACGGAAGCCGCGACAGCACATCGACGATGGTGGCGAGGTGGACCTCCCAGGCGCGGGAGTAGATGCGCACGACGGCGAGCCCAGCGTAGCGGTCGACCACGAGCCCTGGCAGCCCATCTCCCGCGCCGTTGATCACCCGCCAGCAGTTCGTGTCCGGGGGGAGCAGCGCGGGTCGGACGGCATCCGACCGTCGGATCCGCTCGGCCACGACGCGCTCGAACGTGGTGTCGGGCGGCGCGCCACGTCCGAGAACCCGAACACAGATCGGTCCATCGTCCGCCAGGCCCCAGCCAACGGTCTTGTCACGTTCGTCGCGAAGCGCCACGACCTCGCCGGCCTGCGCGTCCGCCAGACCGTCTCGGAACACCCACGGATGACCGCGTACAACGGCGGATACCGTGCTTCTGGAGGCGCGGAGGGTCGTGGTCTTCATGAAGCCCCTGTGCACGAGGCACCCGAATATCGCGGTCAGGTGGGCGTCAGCGAAGGAGCGGGACCCGCCGGTGCCGCAGCCTTGGAGGAGGCCCCTATGAACCGCATCATGCTGACCGCTCTGGCCATCGCATCGTTGCCAGCTTGCGTCGTGTACGTCGACGAACCGGTCGACACGGGACGGCCCTACGTGGAGGAGGTCGTCGTGGTGGTCGAACAGGTGAACTATGCACCCGAGGTGCTCAGCGCAGACGCCTTCGTGTACTACGAGCCCGCGTACGCCGACGACATCTGGGCGTTCGAAGCCGTTGTCGACGATCTGGACGGGCCCTACGACGTGGTGTCGGTCTGGGCCGACGTGTACGACGAATATGCCGGGGGTGCCTGGGTCGGTTCGTTCGAACTGTACCCGACCAACGACCCCTATCTCTGGTACTCGGACTGGCTCGGCCGCTCGACCTACCTCGACCCGTTCTACGGCGGGTACACCGTGGACCTGGTCGCCTACGACGTGTACGACGCCTACGGGTACCAGACGATCTGGGCGACCACCTACGCGTACTGAGCGGGCGCCGCGTCGCGCTCGACGGCGCGGCGCTGGCGGGAGGCGGCAGGCACGGCGTCGTGCCTTCTGGTTGAGGTCCAGTCTGCTCGTCTGCGAACCGGCCCGAGTGTAGCGCAGGGTACCTGCGCAGATCGGGCCGGCCCTTGACTCGGGCCTGGACCTGGGGTTGCAGAGTCGAGCAAAGGCGTGGTAAGGATGAATCACGCCGATCGGCGTCCCTCCCCTGCCCTCCCGGGCTCCCCTACCCTTCCCCGAACCCTCCATGTCTCACGCAGCGACGGCCCTGCCGCCGGACGACCTGTGCGTCCGCTTTCATGACTCCGTGCCGGTGATCGTGCTGCCATCGGACCTGGCGTTCGACACGCTGCGCGCCTGGCTCCGGGAGCAGCTGCCCCTGGTCGCTGATGAGATCGGCGGCCGAGCGTGCCGGTTGGATCTGGGCGGGCGACCCATTGAGCTGTTCGACCTGCGCCGGTTGGTGCACCTGCTCGAAGGCGATCTCGGGACCGAGATCACCGGTGTGTACGCCAGCGCGGACGCCGTGCGTCGATTCGCCGAGCGCGAGCTCAAGCTGAAGCTGTTCGTCGCTCCGCCGCCCGACGCCGACGATGGAGAGGAAAACGACCTCGCTGCGCCGACGGAAGCGCCGACCGAGGTTGTCGAGGTCGTCGACGCGCGCGTAGAACAAGATGACGACGACGACGACGACGACGTGGATGAAGAGCCCGATTCAGAGCTTACCGATTCGATCCCCACCATCACGCCGGTGGAGCCCGGCGAGCGACGCACCCAGACGGTCCGCCGCACGCTCCGCTCAGGCTCGGTGGTGCGATTCGATGGGGACCTGCTCGTGTTCGGGGACGTAAACCCCGGGGCGCACGTCATCGCAACCGGCAACATCGTGGTCCTCGGAGCGCTACACGGCGTGGCCCACGCCGGCGCCGGCGGCGACGAGTCCGCCTTCATCCTCGGCTTGTCGTTCCATCCCACGCAGCTCCGCGTCGCCCGCGCCATCGCCTTGCCGCCCGAACGGCCGTCATCTCGCGTCTTCGCGCCCGAGATCGCCGTCCTCCGGGACGGCGCCATCGTGATCCGCCAGTACAAGGGTCGACTCCCGACCTGACCCCCCGCCTCCCGCCATCCCCGGCGCGCCTCGAAAGCGTCGCCCCCTCGTCAGCCCCACCCCCAGTCCGCCCGCTCTTCGGCGCGGAACCCACCTTGGAGAAGGCCATGCCAGAGTGCATCGTCGTCACGTCCGGCAAGGGCGGTGTCGGCAAGACCACCACCTCTGCCAACCTTGGCGCAGGACTCGCCCTCGCCGGTCACACGGTCGTGGTCGTAGACGCGGACATCGGCCTCCGCAATCTCGACGTCATCCTCGGACTCGAGAACAGGATCATCTACGATCTCGTGCAGGCCATCGAGGGGGAGTGTCGGCTGAAGCAGGCGCTCATCCGCGACAAGCGCGTCGAAGGTCTGTACCTGTTGCCCGCGGCCCAGACGCGGGACAAGAACTCGGTCACGCCCGACCAGATGCGCAAGCTGATGGATGAGCTCAAGGAGACCCACGACTACGTGATCGTGGACTGCCCGGCGGGCATCGAGCAGGGATTCAAGAACAGCATCGCCGGCGCGGACCGTGCAATCGTGGTCACCACACCCGAGGTGAGTGCGATTCGGGACGCGGACCGGATCATCGGAATGGTGGAGGCGCACGACCTGCCCGAGCCTGATCTGATCATCAACCGCTACCGGCCCGGCATGGTCAAGCGTGGCGACATGCTGAGCCGAGAGGACATCCTCGAGATCCTGGCGATTCCGCTGATCGGGATCGTTCCCGAGCACGAGGACGTTGTGATCAGCGCAAACCGCGGCCAGCCGGTCGTGTTCGACGAGACCTCGCCGGTCGGTGCTGCGTACCGACGGATCACGAGCCGCGTGATCGGCGAAGATCTCCCGATTCCAGACTTCGAGGCCGATCCTGGCTTCTGGACCACGTTCATGCGCTGGATGGGGTTGTCCCCCGCCCGGGAGGTAGTGTGATGCGAGGATTGCTGTCCCGGGTCCAGAGCGCGCTCAGCGGAACCCGCCCGAGCAAGGATGAGGCCAAGCATCGCTTGAAGGCGATCCTTCTCCACGACCAGGTCGATCTGACCCCGGCGCGGATGGAGGCGATGCAGGCCGAGATCATGGAAGTCATCGCACGGTACGTGGAGGTCGACGCCGAGCGCGTCGAGTTCCGCTTGGACAAGGAGGATGGAAACGTGGCTCTCGTCTCCAACGTCCCTGTCCGTCGGGTCACGGGCGCACGAGCGTAGATCGCGCCGACGGGCGTGGTCATGGCCCCGGGGGGCACGTGCGCTGGCTGGCGCGCGTGCCCTCCACTTCCCATGCGTTACCGGTTCGCGATGAACGCTCGAGCGCCGCGCATCCTGCACCAGTCTGCGCTCGTGTCCGCGCTCCCTGCGTTGGGAATCGCCGGCGTCGGCACCCTGGGAGTGGACGCGGCACTCCTCGGCGCGGGTGGTCTCGCGCCCCTCGTTGTCGCCGCCGCGGTCGCGCTCGCGGTGGGAGCCCCCGTGGCGGCCGCCGAGCGAGCACAGCCAGCGCCAGGCGAGATCCCAGCCGTCCTGGGCAGGGTGGTACTCACCGGCCTCGCCGCGCTTGCCGCAGCCCACGTCGCCCAACTGGATGGGTGGGTCTACGGCCTGATCTCGATCGTAGCTTGGCCGGTGCTCTGGTTGGGTGCGCACCGCTGGGGGGGCCTGGCTGCGTCGGTACTGTTCGCAGCCGCTCTGGCCACCGCCGCGCTTGCAGCAGGCGCCGCGCTGATCGGTGGCTCGCCCTGGACCCTGTTGCTGCCGGGCTGGACGGAGTGGCGGGAGTGGCTCCCCTGGAGCCTGTTCGCAGGTCTCATCGCTGGTGGGGCGGCGGTCGGGCACTGGCCGCGCCAGCCCCGCCTTCCCGGACGTCCGTGGGTCCCGTGGTCTGTAGCTGGCCTCGCGGTGCTCGCTTGGGTCCTCATCGCCCTCCGTCGGGCGGCTGTATTCGGCGCGGCGCAAGGCTCCAGCGCTGATCCATGGGCGGACCTGTCCGTCGCCCTGTTCGGCCTCGCCGTCGTGGCCGTCGCGGTCGGTGGCGGCAGAGAGAGCGTCGGCCGAGATGCGGGTGGTCTCGGCGCGACCATCGTTCTCGGCTGGTGGGCCCCAGGTGCCGCCGTCGTCTGGTGGCACACCGGTGTGCCCATCGCGATGGCGAGCCTCCTCGCGGGAGCGGCGGTCGGGAGTTCGGGTGGTCACCGCTGGGGACTGGCAGGCGCCGCCGCGGTCGCGCTGTCAGCCGCCGCGCTTGGCTGGCCGGGACTCCCCGACTCCATGGCGGCCTCCGCTGCGGCGGCAGGACTCCTTGTGATCGGGTTCTGGGTCGTCGCGACCCGCGCAGCGCTGAGGAGCGACCGGTGAGCCTGCTCGTCCTTGCACTCTCCGTCGCATTGGCCGCCGTGACCCCCGAATCGGCTCCCAGGCTCGGCTTGGAGGTCGTGGTTCTGGTCGCTGAGGGTGATCAGCCGCGGGCGGGTGAGACCGTCCGCGCGGTGCACCGCCCTGGACTGCACAGCGAGACCGAGGTGGCGATCGGCATCACCGACAGCCGAGGACGGGTGCGGTGGACGCCAGAGCGGGCGGGACTGGCGGAGCTCAGAGCTGGAACGGATTCACGTCGGGTCCTGGTTGCGTCGAGGGCCCCGATGGGCGCGCAGGTCATGCTCGTCTTGCTGTTTCTCGCGAGCTTCGCCGCGACCATGCTGGGCCTTCGCGTTCGTGAATGGGGGCGCGGATGAGCATCCGGATCGCCCATGTCACCGACATCCACTGGCAGACCCGGCCGGCTCTCGTGGACATGGGGCTCAAGCGAGCCCTCGGCTCCGCCAACCTGTACTTGATGGGCCGCCGCCACCACTTCACGGCAGCGGTCCAGAGTGCGCTCGTCGAGCACATCGTGGGGCTCGAACCCGACGCCGTGGTCGTGTCCGGGGACCTCACTGCGCAGGCGCTGCGCTCGGAGTTCGACCTGGCTCGGGCCGGGCTACAGCCAGTGCTCGATCGCTTTCCCACCCTGGTGATCCCCGGCAACCACGACGCCTACACCCATGATGCCGTGCGCGAGGGGCGGTTCGAACAGGCGTTCGGGCCATGGATGCACAAGGCAGGGGCCATCGCACGGCTGGACGTGGGGCCGGTGACGGTGCTGGGCCTGGACCCGAACGCGCCGAGGTGGGTCAACGCTCACGGGGTAGTGCCCCAGGCCCAGCTCGATGGGCTCGCTGCGGCGCTCGCGGAGCCCCAGCTGGCGGATCGGGTGGTGGTGCTCACGCTGCACTACCCGGTGGTGGATCGACACGGAGCGATCTACGACGGCAAGCGCCACGGGCTGCTCAATGCACGAGCCCTGCTGGCCGTGCTGTCTGCGGCGCCTGTGCGGCCGGTGATGGTCCTGCATGGGCACATCCACCACGGCTACCGCTCAGTCCTGCCGCTGCGGGGTGCTGAGGTCGCGACCTTCGACCCCGGTTCGAGCGGGTATGCCTACCTGCCCGCCATCCGACGCGCGGCGGGGATGAACCTGTACGCCGTGTTGCCGGACGGCAGCTTCACGGTGCAGCGGTACCTGTACGACGGCCGGTTGTTCTCACCCGAGCCGGGCGGGCCGTATGCCACCGGACGGTGAGCGATAGGGGCGGAGGGACTCGAACCCTCAAGACCAGTGGCCACTCGATTTTGAATCGAGCGCGTATACCAATTCCGCCACGCCCCCGTGAAACGTCGCTCGCTACCAGCCCGTGCCGCGAGACCAGCGCCCGGCGCTGTACCTCACCCGGCCGGACTCTTTGAGGTCGCGCAGCACCGTCATGATCTCATGCGGCAGCAGCGTGGGAAACTCCTCGCGCGCCCGGTGCCGGATGCCGGCGATGAGCACCTTCTCCGCCAAGCCCCGCTCGCTGGATGATCCCAGCCGTTCGAGGATGATCTCGGTGACGTGCTCGATCTTCTCCGGATCGATGCCGCTGTCGACCGCGACCTTGGGCGCCACGCGAGAGCGGCTGCGCTTCGGCTTGGGCGCACTGGCGCGGCGGGTCTCCTGCTCGGCCTTGCGAGCCACGGGCGTGGCGATCACGCCGACGACGAACGAATCCGGCTCTTCGAGGGCCCACTCTTCGAGGGTCTCCTTGAGCGCGATGATGTCGCGGCCCTCACGCTCGGTCTCTGCGATGAGGACCTGGCGGAACGACAGCGGGATCCGCTTCGCGTCGATGGCCTCGAGCTCCGTCATGAACTTGGTCCACTCGGGACCGTTCGGGATGTCGCGCACCTCGCGGTGCACCCTCCGTCGGAAGTCCTCGAGGTCCGCCTTGATCGAAGCCGGGGGCTCTTCGAGCTCCGACAGGGCCATGAGGTCGAGCAT
>JBLFXJ010000220.1:0-13592 GCA_047609825.1 Myxococcota bacterium | reverse complement strand
CGGCGAGCCCGCTTCGGAGCGTGTGGGTGCCATCGGCCTGTGGCTCCAGCTGGATCCGGCGCAGTGCCACCTCGCCCTCGGGGTGGGTGAGCTCGATCCGGCCGTCGCGGATGTCGAGTGCGCGGAAGGGGAGGCGTGACAAGGGCTTTGACTGCGCCGGCGCCGGCGCGCCTCGGAAGGCCAGCGGCTTTCCTTCGGCATCGAGGGCGATGTACACACGAGGCCGTTCGAGGCGCAGGACCCCCAGGCCTACGCCACCGATGAGCCGGACAGGCGCGCGGACCCGCTCGACGGAAACGATGGTCTCCCCGTCATCGGCGCTGAACAGGTGCACGCCGTCGAGTGCGACCCCCAGCGGCCACAGGGTGACGTTCAGACCGGTGATGGTGCACGATTCGCCTGTTCGCTCCTCGACGAACTTCTCAGCCAACAGGATCGCCCGGTCCTCGAAGTCGGTCGAGAGCAACCAGCCGAGCAACAGCACGATGAGGGCCACGATTCCGAACAGCCAGAGCTGCACGATGCGGAGCAGCCAGCGGACGGCGGGCGAGCGTCTCATGGATGGTGAAGGGGACGCCGTCGGTTCAGCGCGCATTCGAGGCGATCCCCGTCATCGGCTGAAGCGGGAGGAGAGGCGGCCGAGGACAATGTCCGCCTCTCGAACGCCCAACGCACGTGCCGCCGCGATGTAAGTCACGGCGGCGGCGAGCAGACCCAAGGCTACCAGCGCGAGATTCGTCGCCGACGCGGGGCCGAGCGGCCAGTCGCCCACGGCCGCCGCTCCTACCAGCACGAGTCCGGTGGGCACGCATGCCCCCGTCATCAGCGCCAACGGGCGGCCCAGGGCGGCGAGGCCCAGGTGCGCGCCGAGGCGACGTCGCAGGAGCAGGAGGTACACCAGCAGCTGGCTGCTGGTGGCGATGCTCAACGCGAGGCCGAGCCCGGCGACCCCCAATGGCGCCAGCAAGACCCAACCGAAGCTCGCGGTGAGGACAACGCCCAAGGCGCCGACCACCAGGAGGGTGACCCTGTCGTCGAGCGCGAAATAGACCTTTTTCACGATGTTCATCCCGGCAACGGCGAGGAGGAACGGGATCATGAGCTGCAGGGTGAGGGCGGTCTGTTCGGCGTTGGCCCAGGTGTATGCGCCATGCCGGAACAGCACGCTCACGATGGGGGTGCCGAACGCACCGATGACCACGGCAGCCGGCAGCAGAAGGAACGCGGCGAGACGGAGGGCCCGCACCAGGTCGGAGCGAAACCTGTCCCACGCCTGGTCGGCCACCGCCGAGCTGATGTCCGGGAGCAGCGCAGAGCCAATCGCCACCGCGATCACCCCCTGGGACAGATCGACCACCCGGTTCGCGTTCCAGTAGCAGGTCACCGCACCATATTCCAGGGTTGACGCCAGCCCCCGAAGCACGAAGATGTTCAACTGGGCGAACACACCGATCAAGATCACCTTGCCGAGCTCGATGGCGATGTGGCGGAAGCGCGGGTCGGAGAACGCGACGCCAAGGCCGAGCGGCCCCCAGTGGTGCCACACCATCGGCACGTTGATCAGGACGTGGGCCGTTCCACCGACCAGGACGCCGAACGCGAGTGCGAACGCTGGGTCGGATGTGAGGTCGGCGCCGAGCACGAGGCAGAGCGCCATTCCGGCGCTGACCAGGCCCGGTGCCACCTTCGGCGTGAAGAAGTGTCCGCGCTGGTTCAGCAGGCCCTCGAAGAACGAGACCAGGCTGACCATGGCCAGGAACGGGAACATCCAGCGGGTGAGCGAAGTGGTCAGCTCCAGCTGCTCGGGGTCATCGGCGTAGGACCATGCGATCGCCATGACGAGGGGCTCGGCGAACAGGACTCCGAGGGTGCACAACACCAGGTTGGCGACGAGCAGCGCCGACAGCACAGTGTTGGCGAGGCGGGTGCTGGCGTGGGGGTCTGGATCTGCGTCCGCCCGGCTGAGCGATGGGATCAGCGCTCCGGTGAGACCCTCGTCGGCCACGAAGCGGCGGAACACGTTTGGCACGGTGAATGCGATGAAGAACGCATCGGAGGATGCGCCGGCGCCGAGCCAGCCCGCGACAACGATGTCACGTACCGCGCCCAGGATGCGGGACAGCCCGGTGCCCAGGACGGACGCCATGAAGGCACGGAGGAAGCGGTTCTGGCGGGTTTGGCTGGACATGACCGCCTCTCGTATCAAGGACCGTGCCGTGGGTCGTCGGGTGCTTGACTGTGCGGTCCACGTTGACTACATCCAGCGGGTCGCGGGTGTAGCTCAGTTGGTAGAGCTCCAGCTTCCCAAGCTGGTTGTCGCGAGTTCGAGTCTCGTCGCCCGCTCTCTGAAGGCCCGCCTTATCGGCGGGTCTTCGTCGTTTGCGCGTCGGTCATGCCAGCACGCCGAACCGCAGCCCGCGGTCAGAGATGCGCATCGACTGCCTCCGAGCGCTCACCAACACACGGTCCAGCACCGTGACGCCCGCGAGCATGTAGTCCGCGCGGGCCGGCGACACGGCGAACAGGGTCCGGCGCTCATCCGCGGACGCTGTGAGCAACCGATCGACGAAGCCGGCGAGATCCGTCCGGGTGAGCTGCGACCCGTGCACCTTGGCGCTGTCATAGGCGGTGAGCCCGAGGTGGGTGGCAGCGAGCGTGGTTGCCGTACCCGCCACCGCGACGATGGTGCGCGGACGCGGATCCAGAGACACGGATCCAAGCACGACATCTACATGATTGCGCATTCGGGCGAGCCCGCCGGGGTCCGGCATGCCGCCCTCCGAGCGCCCGAGGAAGGCCTCCGTGAGACGGGCGGATCCCAGCTCGATGGAGGTGCGTCCGAGCAGGTCGTCGCCATCGCCCAACACCAGCTCGGTGGAGCCACCGCCGAGATCCACAACCAAGACCGGGCCTGGCGCAATGTCGAGGTCCCGCAGCGCACCGAGCCAGGTCAGGCGGGCCTCATCGTCGCCAGCGATGATGCGAACCCGGAGCCCGGTCTTTGACATGAGCCTCGAGAACCAGGTCTCCGCGTTCATTGCCCTGCGTGCGGCGGAGGTGGCCACCGCCTTGATCTGCCAGGGCTCCACGCCGTGCCGCCGTGCCGCCGCGAGGTAGTCGTCGATCACCGCTTCGGCCGCCGCGATTCGATCCGGCTTGAACAGGCCGCGGTCGCCGAGGCCCGTGCCCAGTCCGACGACGCGGGCCTCGTCGTGGAGCACGGCTCCTTTGGCGTCCAGGACGGTGAGGAGGATGGAGTTGCTGCCGATGTCGATCGCCGCGCGGGCCATGTGCACCTCTATGGGGGCGTCAGCGCGCCCACGTAGGCTGCGACCAGCCGCCCGAGCGTGTGACCGGTGCCTGGTGCCTGCCGTCTGCGGTGGACAACCAGATCTCGCTTCGGCCGTTGCGGGTGGAGCTGAACACCAGGTAGCGCCCGTCTGGGCTCCAGGATGGGTCTTCGTTGTCGCCGGCATCCTGAGTGATCCGACGGATGTTCCGACCGTCGGCGCCGATGACATAGATGTCGAAGCCACCGGTCTCGCGCGAGACGAACGCGATCTCGCTGCCATCCGGGCTGAACACCGGGTCGATGTTGAAGTCGCCGGTGTGCGTGATCCGCGCCAGTGCGGCGCTCGTCATCTCGTAGGTGTACAGCTGGCTTCCACCGGAGCGCTCGCTGGCGAACACCAGCATGCTGCCGTCGGGACTCCAGTCTGGAGACACATCGATGCCGCCGCCCCGCGTGACCTGCTTCAACAAGGCGCCCGTCCGGGCATCGAGCACGGCGATGTCGCTGTCGGCCTCGCCCGTCCGAGCGACCGCAATCCGCGTGCCGTCGGGTGACCACGATGGCGACACGTTCACGCCGAGCTTGTTCGAGATCACCCGTGTGCGGCCGGTGGCGAGCTCCTTGACGTACACATCGGGGTTGCCCTTCTTGTACGACGTCCAGGCGACGGAGCCGCCGTCGGGAGCGAACGAGGGCGACAGATTGATGCTGCCATTCCGGGTGATCGACACCACTCCCTTGCCGTCGATGTCGACCAGCATCAGTTCTTTGTTGCCGCCCTGCTTGGACACGGCCGCGATGCGGGACCCGAAGATGCCCTTCTGGCCGGTGACCGCCTCGAGCACCATGTCGGCGGCGCGATGTCCCAGGTATCGGGCGCTGTCTGTGGAGGAACGGAGTCGCTTCTTGGCCAACAGCGTGTTGCCGGCGGCGTGGTAGACGAACACGTCCAGGCAGGTGGCCTGCCCAGTGGGGTCGCACTCTGCATTGCCCGGTGGCAGCAGCCTGGTCTTCACGAGGACTGCGGTGCGAAGCGGAGCCCACGCCGACCACTCGAAGGTGTCGGGCTCTACGCCGCCGCCACGTTCGATGTACGCAGCGGGGTCGAGCACCAGGAAGTACCCGGACAGCCGTAGGTCGGCGAGCAGCGTCTGCCAGGCCTCCTCGGCCGTGCGGCGGGGGTCGCCCTCGGGCGTTTGTGGTCGTGGAGCGGCGAGCGGGATGTCGGCCCGACCTGGCACGTCGATCACGATCTGCGCCTGCGCGGGCAGCGAAGCGAGTGTGAGCGCGGCCAGCACGGCCATTCTGAGCCACACTGCGGCGGCCTCTCTCGCGCGCTTGGCGGGCTCGGACGCGTGAGGTGACGTGCGAGCTGCGGCTGGCCGATGCGAACGCGCGGTCATGCTGGGCTCCCGAGCTCAGACGGTCGGTTGGTGAGGGCGGAGAGGTAACGCGCGTGGCCCATCATCAGGCGGGCTTGAAGATGATCTGGTAGCCGCGGGCCACCAGCGGTCGGTACTTCTCGGGAGGCAACGGGATCGTCGGCACGGCCTGGGCCGCTCTAAGCGCCGCGGCGTCGTAGGCGGGCACGCCGGAACCCCGGGTGATGGAGTGGGACAGCACCCGCCCCGACGAAGGGTCGACGTCGATGCTCACGGTACATTCGATGCCCGGGTTCGCCGACACGATGGCAGGAATCGGGCTGAAGTGCTGCATGAACAGTTGCTGTATTTTCGACTTGTAACGCGCGAACTCGGGATCTGATGCGGCGCCTGCCCCGAGGGCATTGATCGCGATATCACTGGTGCTGTCGGGGTCGGTCGCGTCGCGGTCCACCGAGCCGGCCGCGGCGTCGACCAGGTTGTCCAGCAGCTTCTTCCGGTCCTGGTCCCGCTTGATCTTCTCTCGGATGCGGTCGATATCCACGCCCTCCTTCTTCGGGGCTTCCTTCTTCTCGAACTTCAGGTCGGACACCTTCACGGGCTCCGGTTCGGGCTTGGGCGGAGGCGGCTCCGGCACAGGCTTCACCTCGCCTCGTGGGACGGGGGCACGGGTGGCCTTGTCCGGCAGCGGCTTGTCGGCACGGGGGAGCGCCACCATCGAGACCTGCATCGTGCGATCGGGATCGATGATCGGTTTCGACGGCAATAGAAGGTCTGTGAGCAGGCTCAGCAGCACGCCGGCGAGCAGCAGCCCTCCGTGCCCGACGACCGCGAGCAGAGCCCACCCCCACAGCGGCTGCGGCGTCGGTGCCAGCACTGATCGGGCCGTGCTCACTCCTCGTCCTCGCCATTGTCCAGCCCACCCCCGGTGGGGTCGAACACGAGCCCGACCCGAGGCATTCCCGCGATCTTCGCGGCCGCCATCAGGTGGGCGATCTCACGATACGGCACGCTCCCATCCGCGCGAAGGAACACCGGCTGGCCGGGGTTCGCCTTGGCGATGGCAGCCAGCTTGGCCGGCATCTCGTCGCGCGTGAACGAGGTCTCGTTGATGTAGAACGTGAGGCCTGCGTCGATCTCAAGGATCAACTGGTCGTCTCGGGACTCCTCCAGCGGTGGCGCCTGCTCCTGGGGCAGGTCGATCTCGATGCCGGCGTTGTTCAGCATCGGTGCCGTCACCATGAAGATGATCAGCAGCACCAACATCACGTCGACCAACGGTGTGACGTTGATGTCCGCCATGGCCGCGCCACGTCCGCCGCCTGAGCTCATGCCCACGGGCACCCCCTCATTGGACGTGCCGCTTCACAATGTTGAGGAAGTCGGCGGAGAAGTTGTCCATCTCCGTGTTCAGCACGCGGATCCACTGGTTGAAGTAGTTGTAGGCGATGACTGCTGGGATCGCCGCGAACAGCCCGACCGCAGTTGCGATGAGCGCGTGGGCGATGTCGGGTCCGACGACGTCGATGGTCGCCTGGCCACCTCCGCCGAGCTTCTGGAACGCCCGGAGGATTCCCCAGACCGTGCCGAGAAGTCCGATGAACGGAGCTGTGGAGCCGGTTGTCGCCAGAAAGGTGACGTAGCGCTCGAGGTTGGTGGACTCGACCGCGGCCGCTCGTCGGAGCGTGCGTTGCAGGTTGTCCGTGGCATCCGCGCGATGCCCCGACCGCTCGCTGGCAGAGGTGATCTTCGCCAGCTCCTGGTACCCAGCGCGGAACACCTCCGCGACGGGACTGCTCCGGAACTGGCCGCACTTCTCGTACACCAGATCCAGGCGCTTGCTCGCCCAGAACAGGTCGAGGAACTTGGCCGATTGGCGCGCCGCCGCCCGAAGGCGCACCATCTTCTGCAGGATGATGGCCCAGCAAGCGACGCTCATGAACACGAGCGCCACCAGCACGAGCTGCACCACGAGGTCTGCTTCGAAGATGAGGTCGAACACGCTGGGCTCTTGAGCACCGGCCTGCACGGCCGCCAGGTAGACCTCCATCACCGGTTCCAAACCAGACCTCCTGTCCTGCTATGCCCGGGCGTTCTAGCGCCTGGTCGTACGGCTTACCACACCCCGCTGAGCGTGGTCTGCGCTTCGCTGACCCGGTCGGATCTCCCAGACCTCCACCGGGCCGCCCGCCCGCAGCAGGATGTCGATCCAGGCGATCTGCGCGTCCCGGAGCGAATCCCCCGGCCCCTTGACCTCCACCAGCAGGAGCTTGGGCGGGAGCCTGGAGGGCCATGCAACCGGAAGCGCGGTTGCTGGTCCGGGAAGCACGACCAGGTCGGGGAGGCCTCGTGCGCCCCGAGGGCCGTTTTCCGCGAACGCGCGGAGGATGGCATTGAGCGCCGGCGGCGACAGGCCGTCCACGATCGCGGTGAGCGTGAGGAGGCTCCACCGGGTCCAGCGCACGCCGCGCAGGCGCTCACCCCGTCGGCGTTTCCACACTTCGGCCAGGCGCGCCACGGCGCCGCCGTCACGGATGTCCCGCGCAACCGAGTCCAACAGGGGAGCGCGGGCGGCGCAGAATGCTGCAGACCCGAGGTCGAGGGGTGCGGTGAGGCGATCCATCGGCAATGCGCCGGGCACGGGCGCGAACCAGGTGTCGGCCAACAACAACCCGGTGAGCGTTGCCCACAGTGGCCCTTCGGCCCGGATCGCGACTCGGCCGGATCGCTCCACCGTCGCGGCCACGGCGGCCTCGACTTGCAGAGTGCGCTCGCCGACGAGCCAGGTGGGGCGGTGTGTGGCCGGGCCGGGGGCGAGGGTCAGTGAGCGGACGCGCGCAGCGCGCAACGGGCGTCCAGGGGGCCAGGCGCCACCGACGCTTCGCGCCAGACGCCGCCCCGAGCGCGCCAGCCCGACCCGTTGCTCGGGCGTGGCATGGCGGCGCCCTTCCTGAAGCACGGACAGCGCGTCGACGCCGCGTCCCTCGCCCTCGAGGGTTCGCGCGATTCTGAAGGCGAGGCGGGACCGTGGAACTCCCGCCTCGTCGGTGAGGCGGCGGTACAGTCGGCGGGCCTCCGCGGTGTGACCGCTCCGCTCGAGATCCCGCGCCACCTCGCACACGCCGGTCACCAGGCGCCTCGACAGGTCGAGGTGTCCCGGCCCCCAGCACTCGCCGGAGATCATGCCTTCGACGGCTTGATCGGGCGTGCCCCCCCCCGCCGCGAGCCGGGCCCACGCGCGATGAGCTGCGCGTTGGCGCCATAGACCGGGTCCAGGTGTCTTGGCGTATTCTGGCCAGCGCGCGCGTCCGAGTCGCTCCACGACGAACGTGCGCCGATCGGCGTTTCGGCGGAGGAAGGCCCACGTCTGCAGTCGCTGGACCAGTCCGGTGTGCCGAAGTCGGACCCACCGTCCCGTGAGCCAGCCGCGGTGTTCAGCTACGCGCGCGGCCAGCTCTGCCCGGCGACCGCTACGCCGCAGACCCAGGCGGCGACACGCGTCCACCAAGGTGTCGCGCGTGACCCGCTCCGCGCGCACCGGCCACGGCACGAGACCATCGGTCAACCCCGACCGGTGCAAGAACGCAACGGCGTTCCGCACATCGTCGACGCCCGGTACGGTCAGCGACGGGAGGTGGAATGTGTCGGGCTTCCGCTCCAGGAGGCGGGCGTAGAGGCGTGCCGGCGCGCCATCCAGGGCGAGGATTGTTCGCGCGACCTGAAGCTCGCCTGCCGTGAGTAGGTGGCCGCCTCGCTCGAGGCCCAGGTCGATCACGGTGCGCAGGTCGATGACCGGCCAGTCGTGCGCGTCGGTCACGTGAGCTCCTGCGCATCCTCCGCGGCGAGCGTCCCGGGCTGCTCAGCCACCCGACGGAGCGTCGCGGACATCCGAGACCCGATCTCGGCCATCCGTCGCTGGCCATCGGATGCGGACAGGCCGGCGCTCACCACCGGGAGCAGGCGGAACAGTCGGCCGACCACCATCAACGCGCTTCGGCGCAGCACGCGCCGTGCGAGCGCACCGCCCACGGTGAGGACGTCGCTCCGTCGGACCAGCACGCTGGGCAGCTCGGATAACCGGAGCCCGATCGGTCCCTGATTCGGCAGCTCGACTTCGAAGCCGGCCGCGAGGGTCTGCCACAACACCATGCGTCCGCGGTCGGTGCTGTGATCGAAGCCGTAGACCACACACAGCCGCTGGGCCAGTCGCAAGGCGTGGATCACGGTCGCGACGATCTCGGGAGGCACCGAGGCGGCACCGCCAAGTCCTGCGATGCCCCCCAATGTGCCGCCGCTCCAGCGAGCCTGTTCGACGACCCAGGCCGCGGTGGCGTCCGCATCGGCGAGTGACACCTGCGGCCCTCCGGGATCGATGAACGGGCGCTTCGAGCTGCGGAGCCAGCTCCGAACCCGGGGAGTGGGCACGGACACCGTATGGATCCAGCCGGCCATCAGGCGGCTGTCCATGTGGTCGGCCAATTCGGTGAGGAGATCGCCTGGGCCGGACATGCGCCCCCGTATGCGACGGCTCCGACGCTGTCACGGATAGGCGCAGCGCGCGCCAGCGAGGGGATGACGACCGCTCGCCGGTGGGGGGCGGGCGGCGTCGGTTCGCAGGTCTTCGCCCGCGGACGTGGCGCCTCCGCCGACCAGGAGGGGGCCGGCGGGGCCCTCAACCCACTCCCAAGCGTTGCCGGAGAGGTCCACCGCACCCGTTGGGCCGGCTCCTGCCCGCGTCTGCCCCACGGAGCGCGCTCCGTCACCGCAGTCGAGTCCGTGGGCGCGGCGACAGGTCGGCGGTGCGTCGCCCCACGGGTAGGGTCCATCCCCTGTGGCCGCGGACCACTCGGCGTGGGTCGGCACCCTCCCGCCGCGAAAGGCGCACAGCGCGCGCGCATCTTCGATGGACAGGCCGACCGCAGGCAGCTCGTCGGGTCCGTCGGGGACCGCTGCGCAGTCTCCAGCCTCGGCGCATCGGCGCCAGGATCCGGTCGTCACCTCGGTGGTGTCGAGCCACACATCCCCGGCGCGCACGCGGTCCGGCAAGGGGGCGAGGCTCGCATAGAGCTCGATGAGAGGACCCCGGCCCAGCCACACCAGCGCGGCGAGCCCGAAGATGAGCACGCTACCGATACCGAGCGTGACGAGCGACAATCCAGCACGGAGTGTGGTGCGGGGCGGGCGTCGGATCTCCTCGGTGGTCTCGTCGGACAGCGCCCCATCGGGTGCCACCAGCTCGGTCAGGCCGGAGGCGCCCCCTCGAGCGCGACCGACCTGCGCGTGGAGGCGCTGGAGCACCTCTCCGAGCTCCTCCGCCTCCCGGTACCGGTTGGGCGGGGAGGGGTGACCCAGCGGCGACAGGCCGCGCACCAGCAGGGTCCACACTCCGCGCGCAATGCTGGCCTCCGTGCGCGCGTCGAGCCTGGACAGCTGGGCCAGGCGGTGCACGCCGGTCTCGATGGCCCGCCGGTCCACCTGGGACAGTGCGGCGTGCCCGGTGAGATCGACCAGGTGGTCGGGTCGGGTTCCGACACGTGCGCGCGCGAAGTGTGCGTGCCACTTGCGACGCTCTCCCGCCGGTGCGCGGATCGCCTGCCGTGCTGCGTGCCACAGCTCTTTGCCCCGATCCGTGAGGAGGACCGAGGGGTCGGCTTGGTACTGCGGCCGTTCACCGGTGAGCGCGGCGTACACCAGCACGCACAGCGCGTATGTGTCCCACGTGGGGTCCGGGATGGTGTTGCCGGCGAGGATCTGGTCGAGCGGAGCCCACATCGGGGTGCCGAAGAGCGCCAGCTCCACGGCCTTGAGTCCGTCGATCGCCATGGCCCCACCAAAGTCGCCCAGGAGCGGGTCGCCGTGGGCGTCCAGGAAAATGTTCTCCGGCTTCACGTCCCTGTGCACCACGGTGCCGTCGTCGATCCAGGTGCGGTGGATGTCCCCGAGCGCAAACGCGAGCAGCGCACACATCCGGAGGATGTCGGCGAGCGTTCCAGCGGTCGGGTTTCGCACCACGTCGTCGAGCCACATGCCGAGGTGCTGTTCATAGAACGGCATGACCATGGCGGGTCGGTCGTCGATCTCCAGGTCGTCCAGGACCTGGACCACGCCCTCCACTCCAGCTTCGTTCAAGGCGCGCATCAGGCGGATCTCACGCCTGAGGGAGGCCTGTGACTGCGAGCTGGCGCCGGCGATCTTGACCGCGACCCGCTGGCCCGTGGCATCCCGCGCCAGCCACACCGTGCCTTGCGACCCGCGCGCGATGGGCTCGTCCGAGAACTTGTATGGGCGGGCGGGGTCGGACACGAGGCGGATGATGGTCGCTGGGCGCAGCGACCGTCAACCAGCGTCCAAGAGACCACGTCGCTCCGCTGCGCGGCGATACACTGACTCATACTTCGGGATCGCGCGGGCCCACGACCAGTCCACCCGCATCGCGCGCTTGCGCGCCCGGTCGAACGCCGCCCGGTCGGTCCGGAACAGATCCAGGCCCTGCCACAGCGCGCCGCGGAGCGCATGGCCCGTCGGGGCGTCGAACAAGAAGCCGGTGCCCGCATCGCCGGTGCGATCGAAGGGCTTTACCGAGTCGGCGAGTCCTCCGGTTCGGCGTACCACCGGCAGCGTGCCGTAGCGTTGGGAGTACATCTGGTTCAGCCCGCACGGTTCGAACAGGCTGGGCATGGCGAACAGGTCGCTGCCCGCTTCGACCCGGTGGGCGACGCGCTCGGAGAATCCCACCCAGGCGCGCACGCGATGCGGGAACCTCCGCTCCAGAGCCCGCAGCTGGTCTTCGTAGTGGCGGTGGGCGGCCGCCGCCGACCCCAGCACGACGACCTGGGCGCCTTGTGCAACCAGCCACGGGATGCTCTCGATCAGGAGCTCGATGCCCTTCTGAGGGTCGAGGCGTCCCACGCTCCCCACGATGGCCGCGTCCGGGTCGTCCGGCAGCCCGAGCTCGCGCTGTAGGGCGCGCTTGCAGACGGCCTTTCCGGCGAGATCCTCTGCGCTGAAGGCGGCGTCGAGGTGGGGATCTGCCTCCGGATCCCACTCCACCGGGTCGATGCCGTTCAGGATTCCGGTGAGCCGGCTCTTGCGCAGCCGGAGCAGTCCATCCAGGCCAAACCCACCGTCGGGCGTGGTGACGTCGCGCGCGAACGTTGGCGAGACTGTGGTGAGCTCGTCGGCGTGCACCAGGCCGCCCTTCAACAGGCCTAGATCGCCGTACCACTCCACACCGCTGGGTCCGAACCAGCGCGGTGAGAGGTCGAGGTCGGCGAACAGTGACCCGGGCAGGCGCCCTTGATGTGCCGGGTTGTGCATGGTGAGCACGGTGGCCGCGCGCGGGAACAGGCCGAGCGGTCGGTAGAGCGCGTCGAGATAGACGGGGAGCAGGCCGGTCTGCCAGTCGTTGCAGTGGAACAGCACATCCTGGCCCAGCGGAGAGCCGCCGACCGGCACGCGACGGGCGGCCTCGATCGCCGCCCGGGAGAGCAGGGCGTATCGTAGGTGGTTGTCACGGAACGCCCCGTGAGAGTCGCCATACAGCCCATCCCGATCGTACATCGGGTGCTCGACGAGCAGGTGGTGCACGCCGTCGCGCTGCGTGTGGGAGAACCGCACATCATGCGGGCCGTCTCCCAGGTGGATGCGCACGGCATCCGATACCTCGCCGAACCCCCACCGGGCGCGGTCGACGCTCCGATACCCGGGGGAGACCGTGAGGACACGATGACCGCGAGCGACCAGCGGGGCGCCAAGGGCTCCGGTGACGTCACCAAGACCGCCGCTCTTCGAAAAGGGTGCGATCTCGCTCGATGCGAGCACGATGTGCATGGCGCCTCCGCGCGGCCTCGGTACCCCGGGGACGGTGTCGGGGCGAGGTGCGGCGCGCGGTGTGCCCGGCGAGGGAGGTTCGGCTACGCCGCGGCCACGTTCACCAGCAATCCTGGCTCGTCGAGGAGTACGCCGACGCCGCGCGCGATCGCCAGCGCCGGGTCATCGGCCACCACCACCGGGAGGCCGGTGGCGCGGGAGAGGTAGCGATCGAACCCAGTGAGGAGCGCGCCACCTCCCACGAGCACCACGCCGTTCTCGACGATGTCGGACGCCAGCTCCGGCGGAGCCTGTTCGAGGGTGCGTCGCACGGCCTCGGCGATGGCGTCCACACCTGGTCGCAACGCTTCGGCCAGGTTCTCGGACGAGATGTCGATCGCGCGCGGCACCCCGGCCCGTAGGCACCTGCCACGAGCCTCGCCGCATGCGGGAGTCTCGACCTCCGCCGTTCCGACATCCTCCTTGAGGGCGCTGGCCGTCGGGTGGCCGACCAACAGCGCTCGCTCCCGCTGGAGCCACCGGACGATGGCGTCGTCGAAACCTCGGCCGCCGCCAGCGACCACGCAGCCGGAGACCACGCCATGTAGAGCCACGACCGACACTTCGGTGATGCCCGCGCCGATGTCGACGATGAGGTGGCCGGCGGCCCGTCCGATGGGGAGGTCGGCCCCGACCGCCGCTGCGACGGGGCGCGGGACCAGCTGCACGTCTCGCGCGCCGGCGGACTCGCAGGAGTCCCGGATGGCCCGGATCTCCATGGGCGACGCTCCATGCGGCACCGCCACGAGCATCCGGGGGCGCATCCACCGATTGCGACCGTGGATTCGTCGGATCAGGTGGAGGAGCAGCGCCTCGCACGCTTCGAAGTCGACGATCCGGCCCCCCGCGATCGGGGCGACGACCTCGTAGTCGGGAGGGGTGCGGCCGATCATCGGGATCGCTTCATCGCCGACCGCGACGACGCTGCGGCGGCCGCGATTGTCGGTCTGGATGGCGAGCAATGTGGCTTCGTCGCAGACGAGGCCGGCGCCACGTTGGTGGACGCGGGTGCGTGCAGTGCCCAGGTCGACGGCGACGTCCTGGGAGAA
>JBLFXJ010000219.1:0-13614 GCA_047609825.1 Myxococcota bacterium | reverse complement strand
GGGTCTACGGCGGGTTCATCCCCGAGGCGGTCGAGCTCACCTGGCGGATGGAGGGCGGCCGGTTCATCGGCGAGGTGACCACCGACGTGCCGTTCGGCACCTTCGACGTGCCGGTGGTGCTCGACGGGGTGGAGACCTGGGTAGTGGTGACCGACGGCCGCGGGCGGCTCGAGGTGGCTCGCGGGCGGCCGGGCACGGTGGCGCTCGATCCCGACGGGCGAATCCTCACCCGGCGGCGGGTGGTGCGGGAGGAGTAGCGCCGATCAGCGCGGGATGACGAACACCACGTTGGCGTAGGGCAGCTCCCAGTATCCGTCGCCCACGGCACTCCCCGGCGGCAGCGGTCCGCCGCTCTTGATCGCCAGAGCACAGTCCCGAAGGGGATACCCGGTGGCCGGCATCAGCTCGTACCCGAAGACGCCGTCCAGCGACACGAAGCCAGAGCGCGTGCCGCCGGGCTGCATCGACGTGTCGCCGATGCCGATACCGATGTCGAACAGCGCCACGTAGGCGCGCGGGTCGGTGGAACCCGAGTATGCAGCCAGGATGTCGGACGGCCCGCAGTCGGTCCATCCGGATTCGAGGTCCAGCTCCCAGGCCGCCTCGACCGTGAGGGGCGAGCCGTTGATGTCGGCGCCCAACCACGGATCCACGCTGCGGGATCGGTCGCCGGACACGTCGTACACAACGCGGCACCTCGGATCGAAGCCTTCGTCGTAGAACGTGGCGATGGCCCGGGCCGAGGTGGGTTGATCGTCACCGGCGTGAGTGAAGTCCTGGATGACTGCGTCCTCGAATACGCCCTCGAAGGTGACCGAGAAGTAGTACGGGTCGAGCAGCCGCGAATCCAGGGGGTTGTCGCCGGCAACCTCCACCTCGGGCCACGGAAGGCACTCGGGCCGGTAGGGCTGCTGGTCCACTGCGGTCATGTACAGGCTGTTTCCGTTGACCTCGACCTCGTCCTTCTCTCGCCGACCGACCGCGATGGTCACGTCGCTCTGGGCGTCGATGTCGTGCGCCTCGAGGTCGAGGGTGAACGCTCCATCGTCTTCGAGCGTGTACAACACGGCGATCGGGGCGTCGTCGCGCACCTCGCCGAGGATGGTGAGGAACACCTCGCCACCGCCGCCCGGCACCCACTCGAAGTCCACGGTCAGTCCGGAGAGATCGATGCGCTCCCCAGGGGTCGGGCGCAGCATCTCGATGTCGCGCGCGACCGGCACCTCGCTGTCGGAGAATCCGCCCCACTCGCCGCCGTCGGGGATGGTGATGCGGATGTCGTCTTCGCCCGGCTTGCTCGCTACCGTGTGCGAGTAGTAGCCAACCGTGGGGTCGGTGAGCGTGATGAACGGCAGGTCGAGCCGCCACACCTCGATCACGTCGCCGAGCCAGCTGAACGCCACATCCTCGATGGGTGGCTCGATGAACAGGTCGACATAGCTGTCGGGCGCGGGTCGATCACCGGCACACGGCCCGCCGGCCAGGCACCAGGCCAGGTCGTCGATGGGCAGCTGCTCGGCGAACACGGCGTGCACATCGAACCCGCGGGGCAGACCGGACGCGAAGTGGCGGTATACGGTGACGAGGTTTCCGTGCTGACCTTCGACCTGCCAGGGGTCGGGGCCCGAGGGCTCAGGTGTGTCGGTCGGCTCAGGGGTGCCGGACGTGGCTGCGGTGTCCGTCTCCGGTTCTGCTCCTGCGTCGTCGGTGGTTGGGCTGCAGGCCACCGTGAGCGCGGCCACGATCCAGAGCCGGGTCATCTGAGTCTCCTCGTCAATGGAGTATGCCCCGTTGCGCGCGTGAGCGTCAGTGGTGGAACCCACCGTCCGTCGCGTCAGCCCGCGTGGATCACTGGCTGCGCCGCTTGCTGACCGCAGAGCACCACCAACAGCCGCCCGGCCAGCCGCGCCGCCTCCACCGGCTCGAGCTCCACGATCTGCTTGTCGGCCAGGTCGGTCAGGGTCTGCTCGACCATCGACACCGCCCCGTTCACGATCTCCCGGCGGGCGGCGACGATGGCGCTGGCCTGCTGCCGCTGGAGCATGGCGCCGGCGATCTCGGGGGCGTAGGCCAGGTGGGTGATGCGGGCCTCGATCACGCCCACGCCCGCCCGCTGAAGCCGGGCCGACAGCTCCTCGACGAGCTCATCCGCGACCACGTGGGCGTCGGACCGCAGCGACACAACGTCGTGGTCCTCGCGCTCATCATACGGATGGCCACCGGCGATCTCGCGCACCGCGGATTCGATCTGCACGTCGACGTAGGAGCCGAGGTCGTCCACGTCGAAGCAGGCCTGGGCGGTGTCGCGCACATCCCACACGGTGACCACGGCGATCTCGATGGGGTTGCCGTCGAGGTCGTTCACCTTGATGGTGTCGCTGCCCAGGTTGCGGGCTCGGAGCGACATCCGCGTGCGATTTGTGAACGGGTTCACCCAGTAGAATCCCTCCTCGCGCACGGTGCCGACGTAGCGACCGAACAGCACCAGCACGGCCGCCATGTTCGGCGGGAGCACCATCAGCCCGGTGAGCCCGTACGCCGCCGCCGCCAGGGCCAGCGCGCCAACGGCCGTGATCGCCACGCCCACCGGGACCGACACCGTCGACGTCCCCACCCACACGCCAGCCCCTCCGGCAGCCGCCACCAGCACCAGGCCGATCAGCCCGGTCCACCCATTCACCGCACTCACCTGCCGCTCCACCGACGCTGCCATCACACCTCCGAGGGTCTGTGATGGGTACGGCCGACGCCAGCATTCTGTTGCAGCGCAGCGGTGTGTACTACAGGTCGCGGGTGGGTGCCTCGTCGGGGTCGGTCGAGGTGTCGTCTGCCGGGTCGGCGTCGTCTTCGCCGCGCATCTGAGCCTTGAGCCGCGCCAGCTGGGACCGGGCGGACTGCTCGGCCGCCTTGCGCCCCATCGCCTCGGCCCGCCCGCGCACGGAGTGCCCCTCTTCGTCCAGGTAGCCCTCGTGGGCCTGCGCCTCGAGCGACCGAACGGCGTCGCGCACGCTGGCCAGCCCCTCGGCCTGGGCGCTACCTCCGAGGCCCGAGGTCATGTCGTCCACGTCGATCTTCGCCTGCGCCACCGCATGGGCCGCCAGCGCCTGATCCCGCTCCTGCTCCAGCTTCTGCGCATGCTCCCGCAGCCCGACCAGGCCCTCCGTGGCGGCCTCCACCTGGCCGCGGAGCTGCCCGAGCTCGGCGGTCTTGTCCTCGAGCTCCTGCTGCAGCGTCTGGCTCCGCTGGAGCAGCACCAGCGCCACCTCGTCCTCATCTTCCTGGACCGCGGCTTGTAGGCCTACCATCACCTGGCGCAGCTCGGTCTCCATCGCCTCGAGCGCGGCCACGGCCTCGTCGCGCCGCACCATCAGGGCGGCGGCCAGCCGGCGGTGCTCCACCACCCGCACCTTCGCGTTGTCGATGGCCGCCGTGTACACCGCCTCGGGGTTTCGGCGCTCGAGGTCGCCCACCGCCTGCTCGGTCTTGCCGCGCACGACGTTCTTGATCCGGTCGAAGAAGCCCATCGTGACCCCAGGGTGTGGTGCAGCGTACCGCGCCGCGCGCCCGGAGTACGGGACGGGGGACGGATCATTGCCGAGGCACTGGCCGTGAGTGCACGCGGTTAGACTCCTGGCATGTGGACCCTGCTCATCGCCGCCGCCCTCGCCGACCCCAGCGCCGCCATCGCCGCACGCACGGGTCAGCCCGTGGCGGCCGTGGTCGCCAAGGGCACCTGGTGCCAGGTCTGCGTCGCCGAGCTGGCCCGCCTCGACCCTGCCGCCGTCGCCCGATCGGGTGGGTCCGTGATCGGGGTGTTCGCCGAGACTGAGGGCGCCGTGCGCGCCGCGGGCCAGGGCCTGCCCGTGCCCGTGGTGGCCGATCCGGACGGCGCCTGGGTCCGGGACAACGGGTTCACCCGGCCGGGGCTGTCGCACCCGCTGCCCGGGGTGTTGTTCTACGACCGGTGCGGCGAGCCGGTGGCCCGGCTGGATGGCCGAACGCCGGGCCGGTCGCAGGCGAGCGTGATCTTGGAGACCCTGGCCCAGCTTGCGGCAGCCCCGTGCGAGGGCAGGCCGCAGAGCTGAGCCGCCCCGCCCCACTGCTGTCACCCGGCAGCGACGTTGGCCGTGTAGCTCTGGCGCGGGTTGTGGGACCGGCGCCTGGACCGCGACGGGGACGACCGCTCGAGGGGGCGCCACCCATCTTGCCCGGTCTCGGCGAGCAGGGCATCGACGGTGGCGCTCAGCTCGCGGGCCGCAGCGACGCCGCGGCGCTGCATCTTGCCGAAGGTCGACCAGGCGAGGGGCAGCGGAACCCCGGGGCCACGGGCCTCGGCAGCCGCGACCAGGGCCGAGGGGATGCCCACATCCGCCAGGATGCGGCGCAGATCATCGATCAACGCGGCATCGATGGTGGGCGTGGTGGGGCCCCAGGCCAGCCACCGGCCGCGCCTCCGCTCCAGCAGCGAGGTGAGATCGGCGAGCATCAGGCGGGCGTCCCGCAGGGCGGCGGCGTCGTGCATTTCAACTCCTTACCTGAATATATGTAGATGTTTGAATATGTATAGTAATAAAAGCTGCGAGGTTGCGTTACACGGGCGCCATGCCACGCTCCCTCGCGATCCGAGAGCTCGCCGAGCTCCTCACGGTGCTCGGCCACCCCGACCGCATCCGCATCGTCGAAGAGCTACGGAGCGAGGAGCGTGATGTGGGCTCGCTCGCGGAGCTGCTCGAGGTGAGCCCGTCGCGGGTGTCGCAGCAGCTGTCGGTCCTGCGGGCTCACCACGTGGTGCAGAGGCGCCGCGAAGGCCGGCATGTATACTACCATTTGGAGAAGCCGGCCCTCGCTGCGTGGCTGATCGACGGGCTGCAGTTCCTGGAGACGGAGCGCGGGTCGCTGCACGCCTCGATCCGGGATGCGCAGCAGGAGTTCAAGAGCTGACGCGTCGCGCCGGGACTGGGGATGACCGCGGGGAGGCACGGACCGGCCGGCGGCGGACCAAGCTCGTCTCTGGAGGATACCTGCGCCCGACGGAGAGGCCCCGATGCATCCAGACGCCATCCTCGAGCGCACCCAGTGGGACACCTTCTGGCTCCCGTCCGACGCCACCCAAGTGGACCGCCCGGCGCTCGGCTACACCCACTGCCCCCGCGACCAGACCTACCTGAACCAGGTGTACCGCACGCGTCTGTCGCCCGATGCGGTCGAGGCCGCCATCGCCGAGGTGGTCGCCGCCCACGCCGGGCGGGTGAGCCGGTGGTCGCTCGTGCCAGACAGCGCGCCGGCCGACCTGGCGCGGCACCTCGAGGCGGCCGGCTACCGGCGGTACGGAGAGCACCGGGGAGCGGTGCTCCCGGTGGACGACTGGCAGACGGTGCATACCGGCCACACCGTGCGTCCCGTGCGCACCCGGGCCGAGCTCGAGGACCTGTACGCCGCCACCGGCGCGGCGTTCGGACGGGACGCCCATCCCGGAGACGCGGCCGCCGAGGCCGAGGTCCTGGAGTGCCGCGACGGCAGCCGCGTGCAGCGGTTCGTCGTGTACGAGGGCGACCGGCCCGTGTGTGGTGGCGGCCTGAACCTGTACCCCGAGCTACGGTTCGGCTTCCTCTGGGCCGGCGGCACTGTGCCCGACGCTCGCGGGCGTGGTGCGTACCGGGCGTTGCTCCAGGCGCGGGTCCAGGCCGCGCGCCACACCGGGCTCACGGCGGTCGGCCTGTATGCGCGCACCACCACGAGCCTGCCCATCGTGCAGCGCCTGGGCTTCAACACCCACGGCTTCATGCACAGCTGGGACCGGCCGGCCTCCTGACCGTCGCGTTATGCACGGCGCCGCTCAGGAGCCCCGCATGAAGCTCGCCACGCTCAATGACGGCACCCGCGACGGGTCGCTGATCCTCGTCCGCCACGACAACGCAGCGTACACCTCGGCCGCCGCCATCGCCCCCACCCTGCAGGCCGCCCTCGACGCCTGGGACACCACCGAGCCGCGTCTGCGGGCGCTGGCCGAGGCCCTCGAGGCCGGCCGGGTGCCGTCGCAGCCGGTCGACACCCGCACCCTGCGGTCGCCGCTGCCCCGCGCCTATGAATGGGTCGACGGCTCGGCCTACCTGAATCATGTGCGGCTGGTGCGCAAGGCCCGCAACGCCGACCCGCCCCCCACGCTCGAGACCGACCCGCTGGTATACCAGGGTGGCTCTGGCATCTTCCTCGACCCCACGCAGGACATCCCGCTGGCCGACCCCGCCTGGGGCCTGGACTTCGAGGCCGAGATGGTCGTGGTGCTCGGCGACGTGCCCCAGGGTACGAAGGCCGCCGACGCCATGCAGTACGTCAAGCTGATCACGATCTGCAACGACATCACGCTGCGGAGCCTGATTCCCACCGAGCTGAAGAAGGGCTTCGGGTTCTTCAACGGCAAGCCCGCCACCGCGTTCGCGCCGTTCGCCGTCACCCCCGATGAGCTCGGCGACGCTCTGCAGGGCGGCCGGGTGCACCTGCGCCTGCGCACCCTGTACAATGGCGAGCTGGTGGGCGACACCGAGGCCGGCCCCGAGATGCACTTCTCGTTCGCCGAGCTCATCGAGCACATCGCGAAGACCCGCAGCTTCACGGCCGGCACCCTGCTCGGCTCGGGCACGGTGTCCAATGAAGACCGCGCCCGGGGGATCAGCTGCCTCGCCGAGCGCCGGATGATCGAGATCATCGAGACCGGCGCCGCGACCACGCCGTTCATGAAGGCAGGTGATACGGTGCATATCGAGATGAGTGACACCAGCGGGCACAGCCTGTTCGGAGCCATCGACCAGACGGTCGCCGGATGATCCTGTACGGCTACTGGCGCAGCTCGAGCGCCTGGCGCGTGCGCATCGGCCTGGCCCTGAAAGGGCTCGACTACACGAACGTGCCGGTGCACTTGGTGAAGGCCGAGCAACGCGCGCCGGCCCACGCGGCGCGCAATCCGCTGCGCCAGGTGCCGGTGTTGGAGCTGGCCGACGGCACGCAGCTCACCCAGAGCCTGGCGATCCTCGAGTGGCTCGACGAGACCCACCCGAGCCCGCCGCTGCTCCCGGCCGACGCCCTCGGGCGGGCCCGCTGCCGGGCGATGGCGGAGGTGGTGAACTCGGGCATCCAGCCCCTGCAGAACCTGGCGGTGCTCCAGGGGATCGACGCCATCGGCGGCGACCGGGTGGTGTGGGGCCGGGAGGCGATCAGCCGCGGGCTCGCCGCGCTGGAGGCGATGGCCAATGGGGGCACGCCGTTCCTGTGCGGCGATGCGCCCACAGTAGCCGACCTGTTGCTCGTGCCCCAGCTGTACAACGCCCGCCGGTTCGCGTGCGACCTGAGCGGCCTGCCTACGCTGCTCGCGGTGGAGGCCCGGTGCGCGGCAATGCCGGTGTTCCAGGCGTCCCACCCCGACCGTCAGCCCGACGCTCAGGGGTAGGCCCGACGCTCAGGGGTAGTCGAGCCGCACCTCGAGGGTGTTGCCCTCGCGGAGCAGCGCGGTGCCCGAGTCATCCGTGCGGATGGACAGTCCTTGGGACACGAAGGTGGTGGTGTCGCTCGTCGACACGAGCGCGCCAGCCGGGGTGTACTCGTAGTGGTTCACCACCTCCCCGCCTGAGCTGAACACGTCTCCGAGGATGAAGTTGTCACCCCGAAGCGGGATCTCGGAGTGCCGGGCGCGGAACGAGTCCCAGCCGTAGCCGATGTCCGGGGTGCCCCACGAGATCTGGTTCACATGCCCGCCGCCGGCGTCGAAGAACCGGGCGTCCATCTGGTTCGTGGCCGACTTCCACAGGAACACGAACTCGCTCCGGTCGTTCATCCCGACGGTGTAGCCGTCATACCAGTAGTGGTAGTTGCTGGTGTCCATGTGCACCTCGGCGCCGTCCACCCAGCCGAAGCCTGCGTCGAACCTGCGGTAGTAGATGCCATTGCCGCTGTGGACCTGGCCGCCCACCAGGCCTGCGCCGGTGACTTTGTTGATCGCCACATGCCCGCCGTAGGCCGCACCGATGTCGAACGCCTCTTCGGTGCGCAGCACGCCGCCTGAGGCGTCGAGGAACGCCACCCAGGTGGCCCCGTCGGAGTAGGTCACCACGGCACGCCCATCATCCGCGATGGCGGCGTCGTGGAACTCCACGTAGTCGTTGTCCCACAGCACGCCTTCGTAGACGTTCACCGAGCAGTCGGGGTCGAGGTGGGCGTAGCGGAGCTCCTCCACCGGTCCGCCGTAGCCCCGCCAGGTGACCAACGTGTGCCCCGACACCCGTGAGCGGTAGATGCCCGCCACATTGGACACGTCGCCCTCGTCGCCGACCGCGACCGGGCCGCGTAGGCGCTTCCATCGGAGCTGTAGCAGGTGACGTACAGCTCTCCACCGGTCTCCGCGAGGAGCGAGACGCTGCCGTCGGGCGACACCGACACGTCGCGCAGGGTGCCGGTCCACTCGAGCGCGTCGAAGCCGATGCCGTCGCCGAAGTCCAGGCCGTCACAGATGCCGTCGCCGTCTTCGTCGGCCGCATCATCGCCGGGGCACAGGTCGAGGCCGTCGCACACGCCGTCGCCGTGCTCGTCGGCGGCATCATCTCCTGGGCAGAGATCCTCTGTGTCGCACACGCCGTCGCCGTCTTCGTCGGGCGCGCCTACGTCGTCCGGGCACAGGTCGAGCGCGTCGCAGATGCCGTCGCCGTCGCCGTCGAGGTCGTCGCGGCCCCCAGGACAGACATCGAACGCGTTGCAGATGCCGTCGTCGTCGTCGTCCTCTACCGAGCAGTGCTCCACGCACAGCACCTCTGAGAACCCGCTCGCGATGCCCATCGGACCGCGGCGCACCATCGCCTGGTAGCAGTACTCGGCGCCGACCCATCGACCCATCGACCCACCGACCCACCGACCCACCGACCCACCGACCCACCGGCCCGCGGGCAGGCTGAACTGGGCGCGCCCATCCCCGTCTGCCACCGCGCGGGCTGCGAGCCCCACCGGCCGTTCGAGGCCCAGGCAGTAGCCGCCCAGCCACGCGCGACAGGGCCCCTCGCCGGGTGCGGCGCCCACCGCGTGGGGCAACACAATGCCACAGCCGACGGCGACTCGCGAACCACGGCACGATTGGGGCGTCTGCTGCATCCACTGCACATGGAGGACAGAGATGGACAAACCGTCGTACGGCATCGTCACTCAGGTCGCGGGGAGCATCGACGCGGTGCAGCCACATGTCGTCGCTGCGCTGAGCGCGGAGGGCTTCGGCATCCTGAGCGAGATCGACGTGGCCGCTACGCTGAAGAAGAAGCTCGGACGAGAGATTCGGCCGTATCGGATCCTCGGCGCGTGCAACCCGCCGCTGGCGAGCCGGGCGGTGGACGCCGAGCCCCACGTGGGCCTGCTGTTGCCGTGCAACGTGCTGCTCCAGGAGATGGAGCCGGGGGTGACCGTGGTGAGCGCCCTCGATCCGGACGCAATGTTCGGGATGATCGAGGGCGACGGGCTCGCCAGCGTGGCGAAGGAGGCCTCTGCCAGCCTGCGCCGGGCACTGGCCGCCCTCACCGCGTGAGTCGTTCCCGGTCGGTCCACGGCCCCTCCGGCAAGGAAGCCACCAGTGCGGTGGCGGTGCTGGCGTCGCCCAGGACCGCGGCGAGCCGGGCCCGCACTCCGGCGAACACGGGGTCGAGGGCGCCGTCGACGCAGGCCGCGTGCATCGCCTCCAGCGCGCCGTCCACCTCGCCGTCGAGGGCGCGGCCCAGCGCGAGGGTGTGGAGAAAGGCGTGGTGGCGGTCGCCGGCCGCGTAGGCATGCTCGGCCCACCGTCGGGCGCGGGCGTGGTCGTCGGCGTCGCCGAACAACAGCCACCAGCACAGGTCCCATGCCGCGGTCCCGCTCGCCTCCATCGCTGCCCCCCCGGCGCGCACGTCGGACAGCACCTCGGACCGGGGCACGCCAGCCCCGAGCAGCCGATGCACCCACCGGGAACTGACGGACGGGTCGTCGGGGGCCATCGCCACGGCCTCGCGCCCGACGGCCAGCGCCTCGGCGTGCCGCCCGGCCGCCCCGTGAGCCCGGGCGATGTCGAGCAGGAGGTGGGCGTCGGTGGGGAGGTGATCGAGCACCTCGCGGGCGGCCTCGACCTGCCCCTGCCGGACCAGCCCGTCGAAGACCTGCGGCGCCAGGGCCTGGACTAGCGCCGGGCGCAGGCCGTCGAGGTCGGGGGGTGCGGCTGTGGTGGATTCGAGCGCGAACGCCTGGACGAAGGCCCGCACCTCCTCCACAACCCCTGGCCGCACCGCGGCCCACCCGCGGGACAGCGGACTGGTGCCACCCATGCCGCCGCGAGACTCGAAGGCCGTGAGCCCGACCCGCCCGAACAGCCGGCCGATGGTGGCCGTCACCGGGTTGTGGCCCTTGGAGGTGAAGCCCACGCCCTCCGCCGCATCCACCGCCCACCGGGCCCAGGTGCGCATCGCGTGGGCGTCGCCGTGCAGGTGACGCAGGGCCTCGGCGAGCATCGGCGCACCATCGCCCTCAGCACCCACCACCCGCCAGCCCGAGGCCTCCTCCGCGAGCCACACGGCGGTGCGGTCGAACAGGAGCAGGTCGACCCGCACGGCCACGCCGACGCCGGGCTCCCGCTCCACCACCTCCAGCCCGCCGCGGAACAGCGCCAGGGCCGCCTCCGGGCCGTACAGCTTCGTTGGCGCCGCCAGCGCATCCGCCAGCGCCGATCCGGGCTCGGCCGCCTCCACCGCCGCGACCACGGCCGCCTCGGGGCTGTCGGGCGCCCAGGGGCACTCCTCCGCCGCCAGCGGGTTCATCCCCAGCCGCAGCCCCTCCTGCCGACGCCCGTTGGAGTGCACCCGCTCGAGGATCGCCCGGGCGCCAGCGTAGTCGCCACGCCTCAGGGCCACCTCCCACCCCTTGCCGAACAACCGGTGCAGGTCGCGGCTGGACTGCACCTCGCGCTGGGCATGGGCCCACCCCGCTTCCAGGCCATGCACTTGCCCGACCGCGAACACCGCCGCTGGCGAACCGGCCATGTGACACGCCTGCTCGGCGACCACCTTCAGCGCGTCGCGGTAGCGGCCCACCGCCACCAGATCCTCCACCATCCAGTCCATCCGCGCGCGGTGGCCCTGGGCGTCGGCCTGGATGCACGCCTCGATGGCGGCCTCGGGCGCACTGCCGTGCCCGTGCAACACCACGGCCGCGTTGTGCCGCAGGGTCCACGCGAGGAACACGCTGCCCAGTGGATGCCCCCCCTCAGCCGCGCGCCGGTGTGCCGCGATGCTGCCCTCCCGGTCCAGGCCCTGGCCCCCGTCCTCCCCCGCGAGGTTGTGGCCGAGCACCACCCCCTCCCAGTAGGAGCGGTGCGGCTCCGCCAGCCCCTCCAGCCGGGCCACCGCAGCCTCGCGCAGCCCGGCCCGCGCTCGCACCATGGCCTGAGCCGCCCCCAGTCCCCGCTCCTCCGGGTGCGCAGCGGCCAGCGCATCCACCTGGCGGATGGCGTCGCAGAACGCGCCCTGTTCGCCGAGGATCAGCGGAGCGAACCCCAGCGGGACCTCCGGCCGGGCCTGGGCGACCAGCCAACGGAACATCGGCTCCTGCTCTGCGGGCCCGAGGAATGCGGACTGGCCCCGCAGCCGCGCGCTGACCTGCACCGAGCGCCCCTCCACCCGCCACGCCACCTCGCTCGACAGCGGCCCGAGGTCGATCGACGCGTCGTCGGGGTGGTGGAGCACCCGAAACCCAGGGGGCAGGGTGATCGACCACGACACCTCCACCTCGAACGGCTCGACGCTCACCGGCGCCTGGCCCGGCGCCCTGAGCATCGCCTCCGGCAGGCCATGCACCAGGTCATCCAGCGGGATGGAGAGCACCTCCTCGGTGAACGTGAGCGGATCCACCAGCGCACACCCCCGGCCCTCCACCTCGAGCCAGACGCCGCCGCCGGGCGACTGGCCAGCCCGTGCGTCGACGAGATCATACGTTCCGAGGGCCCCTTGCGCGTAGTGATGCACCCACTCGGGGTCGGTCACCGGCGCGTTCCCGAACCGACCCTCCGCCTCCAGCCGGCTGTGGACCGACGACGGCGCGGCCAACCGGATGACGAGGGTGCGGTCGTGGGTGGAGCGATGCGCGGGAAGCACTGAAGTCATGGGAACACCTCGGGTTGAGGTCGACGTCGTAGTGCCGGTCCGGACCGCGCGGACAACCCAGCGGCTCGGATTTCCGGGGTGATCGCCATCGGAACGACGCCGCCCGCCCGGACGCGGGCCCTGCCGTGGGGTGCGCGTTAGTCGCGCCGGTCTGCGCTTCGAGAGGGTTGGATGGACGCCGAGCGCCGCGCCATGGCCGTGGTCTTCCTGGTGGGCGTTGTCAGCCTCGCCTACGAGCTGGTCCAGGTCCGCATGCTGGCCTTCTTCCTGGGCAACAGCATGGACTTCCTCGCGATTCCCATCGCGTTGCTCGGCCTGGCGATGGGGTCGATGTATCGGCACTTCGCCTACCGGGGCCCCTCCGATCGGCTCGTGCAGACCCTCTCAGCAGCACTGCTCCCCACCCTGGCGCTGGTGCTGGTCGCGTTCTTCGTCGTGTCCAATGTGTTCTTCGACCAGATCCACGTGAGCCTGGCCAATCCGTCCACCGATGCGCTGCGCCTCGTGGTGTACGCCACGCTGTTCCTGCCGCCATACGCCATCTTCGGTGCGTTGTTCGCCACGTTGTTCAGCGAGTGGTCCCACCGGATCGGCCGGCTGTATTTCTTCGACCTCGCCGGTGCGGCCCTCGGGTGTGTGCTCGCCCCGATGCTGCTCACCTTCACCGACCTGTCCACCACCCTGGTGGTGGTGTTGCTCGGCGCGCTGGCCCTGCTCTGGGTCGGCGGCCCGCGCACCCCGGCGGTTCGCGGCGCCGGGGTCGTGGGAACGGTGCTGATCGCCGGTCTCGCGGCGGGCGGCCTGGTGTTCCACGAGCAGCCCGACCCGATGTCCCTCGCCCGCACGGTGGCCCGCGGCGCGAAGAAGGTCGAGGTGGTGGATGTCGAGTGGAACGAGATCGCGCGGACCGCACTGCTCCGAGCGCGGCACGGCAAGGGCCAAGGGACGAGCCTGTCCATCGTGCAGGACAACGGGCTGTCCAACGTGACCGTGCTCCCCTACCGCCCAGATCGGCTTCGGGAGAAGGTGTACGAGGCCGAGTGGCAGCGCCGGTTCGCCTGGGCGCTCGGTCTGGAGCCGAAGTCGGTGTTGGTGATCTTCGCCGGCGCGGGCCGCGACATGATCGCGTTCGACGCGCTCTCTGGCGGCACAGCGGACGTGGTGGGCGTGGAGCTCAACCCCACCGTGGTGAACTGGGCCCACCACCCCAAGCTCGAGCAGTACCGGCTCGGCGAGTTCGTCGACAAGCCGAACATCGACCTGGTGAACGCCGAGGGGCGCGACTTCCTCAACCGGGACGACCGCACCTATGACCTGATCTATGTGGCGAACAACGGGGCGGTGCACACCAGCCGCACCGGCCACACCCGCAAGTTCCTCGACACCTATGAGGCGATGGGGGCCTACCTCGACCACCTGGCCGACGGCGGCCTGCTGATCTTCATGAACCAGCCGGTCACCG
>JBLFXJ010000218.1:0-13680 GCA_047609825.1 Myxococcota bacterium | reverse complement strand
TTCAGCTGCACATGCAGTCCGGCGTGGTGGAATGCGATTCCGCGCGAGTAGAGGTTGGCGAGCTCGGGGTCCAAGGCATCCGTGAGCTCGTCCTGCGCCCTGTCGAGCCGCTCCGCGATAGCGCGGCGCTCCTCGCTGTCGAGCAAGCCCCGACGCCCGACGGCACGCCCGAGGGCCCGCGCGCATTCCTCGGTATCGCGGCGGGAGAATACGAAATACAGGAACGGCAGGAGCTCGCTCTCGGCCAGAGCCCGGTACGCGTCCAGGTGCGTGGTGCGACGCTGATTGCGCCGACGACCTCCACCGCCCCGCTTGGCTTGTCGTCCGGATTCGCGCTCCAACGCTGGACGCTTGTTCCGCCACTTCGCGTCGTACTTCTTGCGCGAGACCAGACCGGTGTCCACGCTGTACAGGTGGAACGTCAACGGGACCGCGCGCTGCTCCTCGATCACCACCTGGATCGGTGCCTCTCGCACTTCCTCGAGCCAGGACGCAAACTGGTCCAGGTTCGCGAGCGTGGCCGACAGGCCCACGATCTGCACCCGCTTGGGCAAGTAGATCAGCACCTCCTCCCACACCGTCCCGCGGTCCCGGTCGTCGAGGAAGTGGATCTCATCGAGCACCACGGCCTGCAGATCGGGGAGCAGGTCGCCTCCGAGCAGCATGTTCCGGAGGATCTCGGTAGTCATCACCAGGCAAGGCGCATCACGGCGGATCACCAGGTCGCCCGTGACCAGTCCAACATTCTCCTCACCGTGAAGCCGGCAGTAGTCGCGGAACTTCTGATTCGACAACGCCTTGATCGGGGCGGTGTAGATGGCTTGTTTGCCAGCAGCCAGCGCAGCGTCGACGACCCAATCGGCCACGATGGTCTTGCCAGTCCCAGTCGGGGCGCAGACAAGCACCGACAGGCCGGCCTCGAGCGCTTGGATTGCCTTGACTTGGAATGGATCGAGGGTCAGGCCACGATATTGCATCGGTCGGCGGTAACATGCGCGGAGGAGATGGGGTGATCGGACTCGCCTGGATCTGTGCGGTCGCCGGACTCGGACTCGGCCTGGTGCTGGTGCTCGTGCCCGGCATCCCGGGGAGTGCTGTCGCGCTGCTGGGACTCGTGGCGTTCGCAGGGCTCACGGACTTCTCCCCGGTGGACCAGCGTGCGCTCGCTGTGGCGGCGGGTCTCGCCGCGATCGGGGTGCTCGGCCAGGCGCTGGGTCCGCCGATCGCGAGTCGCGGGTTGGGCGGAGGCGCAGGGGCCGCCACTGGCTCTGCTCTCGGAGCGTGTCTCGGAGCCTTCGTGCCGATCCCAGGCGCGCTGTGGGTGGCCGCCGTTGTAGGAGCGGTCATCGGCGCAGCTCTGGGTGGGTCGGGTTGGTTCGCGGGGGTGCGCGGAGTGTCTGGCGCGGCTGCAGGGTGCGTCGTGGCGGCAGCGTGGGACTTCGTGGGCGTTCTCGGCGTTGGTGCGGTTCTCGCCGTGGCGGACGTGATTCAGAACAGCGCGGCGTAGCGACAGGCCCCAACCTTCGCCGCGAATGTTCCACTGACGGCCTCGACCTGGTCCCCGAACGTGATCGATGTCATCTCGGACGGAACCCGCGCCATGCCTGCTACAGGGGCAATGCAAGCCGTGGTTGCGGGCCCCAATCTCACATCATCGAGCTCGATGTCGACGCCATCGACGACCGCCGAGCCAGTGATGCGCGCGTGGTCGCCACTCCGCACGATCGCGATGTCGAGCTCCACCACCCAGTCGTTGGCGCTCACCCAGCCAATCGCCTGGTCAGATGAGCGTGGGAGCTCGATGCTCGCCTCTACGCGCGCCTCGAGATCGACGGTCAAGTCCAGCGATGTCGCGACTACGGCGGTCGGACCAACGTCCAGAGCGAGGGTGCCAGACACCGTGGCAGGAAGCCAGCCACTGCGGGGAACGCAGCCGTGGTTATAGTCCAGCAGCCAAGCGTCAGCGTCGATCGGGTCCAGGTGAGGACAGCTGTTGGCGCCGCCGTGCCTGAGGCCAGCCTCGGCGACGTAGTGGTCGATCTCCACCGGCACGCTGACGGCCGCGACTACGCGCCCTGCCAGTGCGAGCGCGCCGTCCAGCCGTCGGACAGCGCCCTCGTCGGCTTGGCATGCCACGCCAGCGGATGCGCCCAAGACCAGGAGAACCGCCCTGCCAAGCGGCGGGGCGGTCCTCGAAATGGTACTCCCAAGGGGAATCGAACCCCTGTTTCCGGCGTGAGAGGCCGGCGTCCTAACCGCTAGACGATGGGAGCTGATGATTGACCCGCTAGGACTCGAACCTAGAATCTTCGGGACCAGAACCCGACGTCTTGCCAATTCGACCACGGATCAACAACGCCCGACAGGTAACCAGCCGAGATCTGTTGTCAAGCGCGACAGGGCGTCATGGCTCTGGATCGCTTGTGAGTCCATGGTCGGACTGGGTTTTGGTCGCGTTCGCGATCCGCTTGCGGTCGTCGAATTGTACAAGCCTGCCGCTCCCCTGGAGCGTCGGCGGTCGATTGGGCGGGTTGTCCGCGAAGTCCAACGGTGCCCAGGGTACCGCCTCCCGATGTGTGGTCGCCAGGATAAGGAGCCGTGCTCTCGCGGTTCGGGGTCCGGGTGGGACGCACCCCTGGGCTGGGGTAGGGAGCCAGCGGGAGGTGATCGTGCGTGTCGAAGTCATGGAGATCCCGCGCGGGGGCCGTCAGCTCGCCGTCACCATGGACACGGACTGGGCCATCGAGGCTGCGACAGACGCGCTCGATGTTGCGCCCGACAGTCTAGGTGGAGCGGTCGACATCAGCTTCCCGGAGCGGGGGAATCGTGTCGATGTCCGGTGCCGGCTCTCGGCCACAGCTGCGCGCCCTTGCGATCGCTGTGGCGAACCGGTCGCGGTCCAGGTCGAGACCAACGAGACGCTGCTGTACTTCCGTGCGGGTACCGCTCAGGAAGGAGGCGGCGAGCTCGAGCTGGATTCGTCGGACCTGGAGGTGGGCTGGTACGAAGACGGCGCAATCGAGGTCGGAGATGTTGTCCGCGAGGCGCTGGCGCTTGCCCTGCCGCTGCGCTTGGCGTGTGCCGAACGCGCCGACTGCGACGCACGGACCGCATTGCTCCTCGCTCGCGCCCACGACGGCGCACCGTCCGGGCATCCAGCGTTTGCCGCGCTGCTCAATCTGCAGTAAGAGCGCGGCTCGTGTGTACACCGAGCGTCTCGCGCGCGGCTCAGGTCCCGAGGCGCAATCAGGAGTCGAATCATGGCCGTCCCAAAGAAGCGTACTTCGCGCCGCCGTCGTGACATGCGACGGGCTCACGATGCGCTCGTGGTCACTCCCGCGGTGGAGTCCTGCCCGAACTGTGGTGAGCCCAAGCTCCGGCATCACCTCTGCGAGGCGTGCGGCACGTATCGTGGTCGCGCGATCGTCGAGGCAAACGCGGACTGAGGCGCCGCCGTCGCCGGTCAGCGCGATGGTGGAGGGCATGTGGCGCCTGGTATCGGTACCCCTCGAGTCGCAGTGGATGCGATGGGGGGCGATCGTGCGCCGCGCGAAATCGTGGCAGGCGCGGTCGCGGCCGCCAAGACGGGTGGGCCCGTGTTCGTCGTCGGCGACGAGCTGGTCCTGCGACCGTTGGTTCCGCTGCGTTCATCCGTGGTCATCGTGCACGCCGCCGGGCGGGTCGCAATGGATGCGTCTCCGCGCACCGTACGCGGAATTAAAGACGCGTCCGTTCGCGTCTGCGCCCGCATGGTGGCTGACGGCCGTGTGGACGGGATGGTGTCCTGCGGCAACACGGGGGCCACATTGATGGCCGCGGTGCTCGAGATCGGCGTGCTGGACGATGTCCAGAGGCCCGCCTTGGCCACCGTGCTGCCCCGCTCGGACGGGGGGAGGCTGATCTTGCTGGATGCGGGGGCAAACGTCGATTGTCGCCCGGAGTTGCTGGCATCGTTCGCGTTGCTGGGGGCCGCGCACGCAGAGCTGCTGGGAATCGACAGCCCCCGCGTGGGACTCCTGTCGATCGGCGAGGAAGATGGAAAGGGCAACTCTCAGGTGAGGGCGGCTCTGCCCGCGCTGCGTGCCCTGCCGCTGAACGTCGTTGGCAACGTCGAGCCGTCGGCGGCGATGTCTGGCGCGTGCGACGTGCTGGTGTGCGACGGGTTCGTCGGCAATGTGTTGGTCAAAGCGGCCGAGGGCGCGGTGAGCACGGTCGGAGGCATCCTTCGAGCCGAGATCCACCGTTATTGGAGCGGTAGGGTAGGCGCTTTCCTCCTTCGAGGGGCGCTGGCCAGGTTTCGTGCGCGGGTCAGCTGGGACGCCCTCGGCGGCGCTCAGCTCCTGGGCACTCCTGGGGTGGTGATCGTTGGTCACGGGCGTTCGAGCGCCGAGGCGGTGACCGCTGCGATCGAGAGTGCGCGGCACACATGTCGCGCCGACCTCCCCGCCGCGGTGCGGCGGTATGTGGCGGCTGCGCGTGCGGCCGAGGGGCCATCGCCTTGACGCTGGCGCTTGCTCCGAACGGGCGGCGCGCTATATTCGTCGCCCTCGGTCCCCACTCTGGGTAGCGACGGCTGATTCGGCAGTTGCTTGCAGAGTTTTGAACCGAGCCTCACGGCTTGAGAGGAGAGCGGACATGTCCAATGAGGAGCTCGTCCAGAAGGTGAAGGATCTCATCGCCGAGAGCCTCGGCGTGAAGAAGTCCGAGGTAGTGCTTGGTGCCTCCTTCATCGATGATCTCAACGCAGACTCCCTCGACATCGTCGAGCTCGTGATGACGATCGAGAAGGAGTTCAACATCGAGATCCCGGACGACGAAGCTGAGCGGATTCGCACCGTCGAAGATGCCGTCAACTACATCGTCGGCCACGTGAACTGAGGAGGCGCAGTCCGGAGCGGCCATGGGGGGCGGCGTGAGCCGACGGGTTGTGGTCACGGGCCTCGGAACGGTCAATCCGTGCGGTTTGGACGTCCCATCTACATGGGAAGCGCTGTGTCAGGCTCGGAGCGGTACTGGGCGATTGACCCGGTTCGATCCGACCGACCTCGCGTGCCAGGTTGCGGCCGAAGTGAACGGATTCGATCCAGTCGAGCGGTTCGGGCGGCGCGACACGCGGCGCTTGGGGCGGTTCATGCAGTTCGCCCTCGCGGCCGGCGACGAGGCGATGGGCGCGGCGGGCTACGACCGGACAGGCGATTGGCCGGACCCCGAGCGATTCGGCATCTACGTCGGATCAGGCATCGGTGGCTTTCCGGAGATCTGCGCGGGCGCAGATGTCGTCTCCCAAGAGGGCGTGCGCCGCCTCTCGCCGTTCTTCATACCCACGTCGCTGATCAACCTCGCGGCCGGTCAGCTGGCGATCCGCCTTGGCGCCCAAGGTCCTAGTCTGTGCGTCGCCACCGCTTGCGCGGTGGGGAATCACGCCATCGGCGAAGCCTGGCGCGTGATTCGGGACGGCACGGCGGACGTGGTGCTGGCCGGAGGAGCGGAGGCGGCGCTCAGCCCCCTTGGCTTCGGTGGGTTCATGAACATGAAGGCGCTCACGAAGCGCAACCACGATCCGCAGCACGCATCGCGCCCGTTCGATGCTGAGCGCGATGGCTTCGTGATGGGTGAAGGGGCCGGCTTGGTCGTGCTGGAGTCGCTCGAGCATGCACGGGCGCGTCGTGCGCCAATCGTCGCAGAGCTGGTTGGCTATGCTGCCACGACCGACGCCCACCACATCACGGCTCCGGCTCCGGGCGGGGCAGGGGCTGCTCGCTGCATGGCGCTCGCGCTCCGCATCGCAGGACTGCGCCCCGAAGACGTCGACTACATCAACGCCCATGGCACGGGTACCCCGGCTAACGATCCCGCGGAGACCACCGCGATCAGGACGGTGTTTGGTGCACATGCGGATCGACTCGCGGTGTCATCGACGAAAGGCTGCACCGGCCACCTACTTGGCGCGGCCGGCGGGCTCGAGGCGGTAGCGACGGCGATGGCGCTTCGCACGGGGATCGTGCCCCCAACGGCCAATCTCGAGCATCCAGATCCGGCATGTGATCTCGACTATGTGTCGGACGGGGCTCGCGAGCTGCAGCCCTCGGTCGCGATGTCGAACGGGTTCGGATTCGGCGGAACGAACGCAGTGCTGGTGTTTCGGCGCCTGGAGTGAGCGTATGAAGATCATCGTGGGATCGGATCACGGGGGCGTGCGGCTCAAGGCCGCGATCGTGGCTCACCTCGGCTCGCTCGGGCACGAAGTGTTCGACTACGGCACCCACGATGGTGCCTCCGTCGACTACCCCGACGTTGCGAGGCCCGTGGCGCAGGCCGTCGCGGCTGGCGAATTTCCACGGGGCGTACTCGTGTGCGGCACCGGCCAAGGGGTCGCCATGGCTGCGAACAAGGTGGCGGGTGTTCGAGCGGCCGTGGTGTGCGACACGTTCTCGGCGGCGATGGCGACGGCCCACAACGATGCCCGGGTGCTTTGCCTCGGAGAGCGGGTGGTGGGCGTTGGGCTGGCGCTGCGGTGTGTCGATGCGTGGCTCGAGAGCGAGTTCGAGGGGGGCCGGCACTCCCGTCGGGTCGGGAAGATCGAGCCTGGTGTTGGCGCTGAGGAGGAGGGGTCGTGAACCACATCGAGGCTACGGATCCCGAGGTCTTCGCGGCGATGCAAGCCGAGTTCGTCCGACAGCAGGAGGAACTCGAGCTGATCGCGTCGGAGAACTACGCGTCACCGGCCGTGATCCAAGCGATGGGGAGCGTCCTCACCAACAAGTACGCTGAGGGGCTCCCCGGAAAGCGCTACTACGGCGGCTGTGAACAGGTCGACGTGGTGGAGGAACTGGCGCGCTCGAGGGCCAAAGCGCTGTTTGGGTCGATCGGTGCGAACGTCCAGCCCCATTCGGGTGCGCAGGCGAACGCGGCCGTGTTCCTGGCGGCGCTCGAGCCCGGTGACACGATTCTCGGCCTCGACCTGAGCCATGGCGGCCACCTCACCCATGGCAGCCCAGTCAACAGCTCCGGCCTGCTCTACACAGCGCGTCACTACGGGGTCGATTCCGAGACTGGGCGCATCGACATGGACCAGGTCCGTGACCTCGCGCATCAGCATCGTCCGAAGCTGATCATCACGGGAGCATCCGCGTACCCCCGCCTGATCGACTTCGAAGCGTTTCGCACGATTGCCGATGAAGTTGGCGCCCTGCTGTTGGCCGACATGGCACACATCGCAGGGCTGGTCGCAACCGGGCATCATCCCAGCCCTGTGCCTCACTGTGACTTCGTCACCACGACCACCCACAAGACGCTGCGGGGCCCTCGTGGCGGGCTGATCCTCTCGTCTCGGGAGTGGGCGGTGCGGGTGAACAAGGCGGTCTTCCCGGGAACCCAGGGCGGGCCGCTGATGCACGTGATCGCAGCCAAGGCCATCGCATTCAAAGAAGCATCGACGCCTGCTTTCGCGGAATATTCTGGGCGTGTGCTAGCCAATGCGAGCGCGATGGCGGAGCGGCTCCAGGAGCGAGGGCTGTCCCTCGTCAGTGGAGGGACCGACAACCACCTGCTGTTGGTGGATCTCGGGGAGCTGTGCTCCGGTCGCGACGCGGAAGACGCGCTTGGTCGCGCGAGCATCACCGTGAACAAGAACACGGTCCCAGGTGAGCGTCGAAGTCCGTTCGTGACGTCGGGCATTCGTGTTGGTACGCCGGCAATGACCACCCGTGGCATGTCGGTGGAGCACGCGGGCCAGGTTGCCGACTGGATCGCAGACGCGATCCACGCGCGTGATGACGTGGAAGCGCTGGGCCGGATCGGCGCCCAGGTCCGAGCTCTTTGCGCTGCGTTCCTGCCATACCCGCCTGGGTTCGCGGGTTGAGATGAGGTGCGCTGCATGCCGGGGCCTGGATTCCAAGGTCGTCGACTCCCGAATGACGGGCGACGCCATCCGCAGACGTCGGGAATGCCTGCAGTGTGGGCACCGATTCACGACCCATGAGCGCATCGAACAGCGCCTGCCATTGGTGGTGAAGCGGGATGGCCGTCGGGAGCCGTTCACGCGGTCCAAGGTGATGACCGGGCTCGCGCTGGCGTGCCGGAAGCGGCCCGTGGATCACGAAGCGTTGGAGTCGCTGGTCGACCGGGTGGAGACGCGAATCGCGAGTGGCCGGGAGGGTGAGATCACCGCGGGTGAGGTCGGTGCCGTCGTGATGGAGGAGCTGCGGGATGTGGATGCTGTGGCGTATGTGAGGTTCGCCAGTGTCTATCATGCGTTCGAGAGCATCGAGCAGTTCGTCGATGCGCTGGCACCCCTGCGCGAGTCGTGACGGCACTCGACGACGCCGTCGCGCTGGCCACTGAGCGGCGTGGTCGGTGCTCACCACATCCTCCGGCCGCCGCGATCCTCGAGCGTGGCGGTCTCCGAGACGTCGCGGTCACCAGGGAGGACGGGCGTCATCCGATCCTCCAGCTCGCGGATCGGCATGGCCTGATCGGTGGTCGGCTGACTGCGACGATGGGTCTTCCACCGGAACAGGAGCCCGCGCTTGGCGACCTGGCGGCAATCACGCTGGGCGTGCCCTGGCCCGGCCAGCCGGGCGAGATCGATCCACGCTGCGCCCGCCTGGTCCTGGGATGGGCGCGCTGTCGTTCACTCGGGTTGCCGGTGGTCACATCGAAGGCGGCGCTCAGCTTGGATGGGAACATCGCCACTGCGACTGGGGAGAGTCAGTGGATCACTGGGGAGGCCGCTCGGCGTGACGGCCACGCCCTCCGCGATCAGAGTGACGCGATCCTCGTGGGCCTTGGCACGGTGACCGCGGACGATCCCAGGCTTACGTGTCGTCTGCCCGGCGGATCGCATCCGCGGCCCGTCGTGCTCGACTCTGGGCTTCGCATACCCGCCACGGCCCGGCTGCTCCACGGACCGACGCGTGCGGTGGTCGTCACCACCGAGGAAGCGCCGCAACGGATCCTGCCCGCCGACATCCTCCGTGTGGCATGCCGGGATGGGCGGGTCGACGCTCGCCAGGCGCTCATGGCGCTGGGCGCGCTGGGTCTGCACGAGGTGTTGGTGGAGGGAGGTGCCGAGGTGCATCGATCGCTGCTGGACCAGGGGCTGGTGGATCGACTCTGCCTGTACCTGGCGCCAAAGGTCATTGCAGGGGGACGACGCTGGGTGGGCGGCTCGCCGCTGGAGCGCCTCGCCGACGCGCCGTCGCTCCGCATCGCGTCGGTCGACCTGCTCGGCGAGGACCTGCGCGTGAGCCTCCTGCCGGTGTTGTCGTCGCACGACCCCTGGGGCAGATCGGTTACGTGACCGCCCCGCCGTGGACGCGGCACTTCAGCGGGAGACCCTTTGAGTCACGAGACCGGCAATGCATTCGAAGTGATGCACGACGACCCCATCGTCAGGGTCGAGTTGGCTCTCGACGACCTCCGAGCAGGCCGGATGGTCGTCTTGGTGGACGACGAGGATCGCGAGAACGAGGGAGACCTCGTCTTGGCTGGCGAGTGCGTCACCCCAGAGGCGATCAACTTCATGGCGACGCATGCGCGCGGCCTGATCTGCCTGTCCCTGACCGCAGACCAGGTGGAGCGTCTCGGCCTGAGCATGATGGCGACCAACAACCAGAGCGCCTACAACACGGCTTTTACAGTCTCAATTGAGGCTCGTGAGGGCGTCACGACAGGCATCTCCGCCGCAGATCGCGCCCAAACCACGAAGGTCGCCATCGATCCGAACGCGACGCCTCGGTCGATCGTCACACCCGGGCACGTGTTCCCGCTCCGGGCTCGCGACGGAGGTGTGCTCGAACGGGTCGGCCAGACAGAGGGTTCGGTCGACCTCGCGCGTCTGGCTGGGCTCAACCCGAGTGGGGTGATCTGCGAGATCATGAACCCGGACGGGAGCATGTCGCGGCTGCCCGACCTTCTCGAGTTCGGCGCCCGACACAACATCCGCATCGTCGCCGTCGCCGACATCATCAAGTTCCGGCTCCGTACCGAGCGCATGGTGAGTCGGGTCGCGGATGGCAACATCGAGGTCGAAGGGCTCGGAACCTTCCACACGCGCTTGTACCAAGGGATTGGGTCCGGAGGCCGGCACCTCGCGGTGTGGCGTGGGGCCCTTGGTCGCGAGCCGTCATTGTGCAGGGTGCAATCGGCTCCTCCGGCTTGGTCACTGCTCGACGGCAACAAGTCGGCGTTGGCGACCACGATGCGCGGAGCGCTGGAGGCCATCGCGTCCGCGGGCTGCGGTGCGCTCGTGTTGATGCACCTGGGACCGAGCGCCGGTGTCATCGAGTCGCAGTTCGTGGAGGACTTCGGTGGCAGCCCGCTGCCGCTGCCGCTGCCCCAGGCCCGGGCAGATGCCCTCCGCGACCTCGGCACGGGCTGCCAGATTCTGCTCGACTTGGGCATGCGGGAGCTTCGCCTTCTCACCCGCTCGAGTCGATCCATCGTTGGTCTCGAGGCCTATGGCCTCCGCATCGTCGAGCGAGTCGCCACCTTCTAGGTCCGCAACGAGAGGAGGCCGAGTGGCCAGGGTCATCGAAGGAAGGCTGGTGGATCCTGGCGGACGCTTCGCCATGGTCGCCGCGCGGTTCAACGACTTCATCACAGACCGGCTGATCGCCGGCTGCGAAGGGGCATTCGCAGCGCACGGCATCGACCCGGCGGAGCGACTGGACTTGATCTGGGTTCCCGGCGCGTTCGAGCTACCGCTCGCGTGTCAGCGCGCCGCGAAGTCGGGGCAATACGCCGGCGTGATCGCGCTTGGGGCGGTCATCCGTGGCTCGACGCCGCACTTCGACTATGTCGCCGGCGAGGCCGCAAAAGGAGTCTCACGCGTGTCGATCGACACCGGCGTACCCGTGATCTTCGGTGTGCTCACCACGGAGTCGATCGAGCAAGCGATCGAGCGAGCGGGCACGAAGGCCGGAAACAATGGGTACAAGGCAGGCTGCGCAGCGATCGAGATGGTGTCTCTGCTTCAACAGCTTGGAGCCTGACGTGGCATCACGGCGTCGGGCACGCGAGTATGCGCTCCAGATCCTGTACGTGATCGACATCGTCGCGAGGCCGCCCAAGGACGCGCAGAACGAGCTGTGGTCCTTGTTGATGGACGGCGATGGAGTGGATGAGCTGCGCCCGCCGGAGAGCGAGGAAGTGGAGTTCGCCCAGCGTCTGGTCGAGGGGGTCGTCGCGGCGCGGGAGCAACTCGATGAGCACATCCAGACCGCGTCCACGAATTGGCGGTTGGCTCGCATGCCTGTTGTCGATCGGAACATCCTCCGCCTCGCGTCGTACGAGCTCTCAGAGTGTCCCGACATCCCGGCCAACGTGTCCGTGAACGAAGCCATCGAGCTCGCGAAGCACTTCGGTGGCTCCGATTCCCGCGCATTCGTGAACGGAATCGTCGATCGGGTTGGGCGCTCGCTAGGTAGGCTGGACTCGAGACGAGGGCGCGCGCGGAGGCCCGATTGAGTGACGTGGGGCAGCATCGTACGTGGGAGGCGACGATCCTCATCGTAGCGGCGGCCGTCCTCGCGTCTTCTTTGCTCATCACTCCGTCCGCGGGCGACCTGACGCTGTTCGGTTTCGAGATTCCGGTCATGTGCACTTGGCGACGGATCTTCGGCGTCGAGTGTCCCGGCTGCGGGCTCACGCGCAGCTTCACCTACATGGCGCACGGCCTGGTGGCTGAGTCCTGGTCAATGAACAAGCTCGGTCCACCGCTGTTCGGCCTGATCGCGATTCAGGTGCCGTACCGACTCATCCGGATCGTCCGTGGACCTCGCAGCCCGACGAGACGAACTGGCGTAGCAGTCTGAGTCCAGGCGCACCGGACAGCACGGACTCCGGATGGAACTGGACCCCACACACCGGCAGGGTGCGGTGTCTCAGGCCCATGATGGCACCGTCATCGCTCCATGCGCAGACGTGCAGGGCGGCTGGCACAGCGTCTGGATCGACGACCAGGCTGTGGTAACGGGTCATCTCGACGCCTGGCGGCAGGTCCCGGAACAGTCCCCGCCCGTCATGGCGTACTGGCTCCGCCACCCCGTGCACGGCGCGGTTGTGACGCATGACCCCACCGCCAAACGCCAGCGCAATGGCCTGATGCCCGAGGCACACGCCCAACAGGGGTACCTTGCCGGCTGCATGACGCACCACATCGACGATGTGCCCCGCAGTGTCGGGGTGACCTGGACCTGGACCTATGACGAGGCGATCGGGCGCATCGTCCAACACGCGAAGCGGGTGGATCTCCGTGCTCTGAACGGTGCGCACCGTCGCGCCGAGCACCTGGAGCGCCTGGGAGAGGTTGTGCACGAAGGAGTCGCGACTGTCGATCAAGGTGATCCGCACCCGACCTCCGCGCGGTGCCTATCCAACGGGGCGCTGGTCGGCCCTGTGTAGTGCGCTTACGTTGGTTGGGAACGAGGGTGGGAGGACGAAATGCTGGAGGTCACCGAGCGGGCGGCAGCACGGATTTGCGAGGTCATTCGTGAACAGCCCGGGTTGTCGGGCCTCAGGGTGGGCCTGCGCGATGGTGGGTGCTCTGGCTATGCCTACCTCATGGCGTTCGAGGCCGAGGCCGACGAAGACGACATGGTGTTGGAGGTCAACGGAGCCCAGGTCTATGTGCACCCACTGCACGTGCCGTTCCTGGCAGGGTCGAAGCTCGGTTGGGCGGAAGAAGAGTTCCAGTCCGGGTTCCACCTGGACAATCCGAACGTCTCACGGGTCTGTGGCTGTGGCGAGAGCTTCGACCTCAAGATGGACTAGGCGTGGCTCTGCTGCTCCACGTTGAGGGCTGGGAGCCCGTTGCCGCCGAACGGGGAGCGACGCTGCTTGAGGTGTGTGAGGAGCACGGCATCCCGATGGACTCGGCCTGTGGCGGTTTCGCCTGTTGCAATGCCTGTCGCGTCGATGTGCTCAGGGGCGGCGGCCTCAGTCCTCTAGAAGAAGAGGAGCGGCCGTTTCTGGACGTGGACGGGCAGCGCCTGGGTTGTCAGGCCCGGATCGTTGGCGATGCGGCCATCCGGCTTGCCCCCGGCATGTAGGAGGGCGACTTGGTGCGCTTGACTGGCCCGCGGGCGGTCGTTAAGCCGGCCGTGCATTCGCACCGAATGCACGGCCAGGTAGCTCAGTCGGTAGAGCAGGGGATTGAAAATCCCCGTGTCGGGGGTTCGATTCCCTCCCTGGCCATCCTCATGCTCCTCGTCACGACGGCGGGCTGCGGAGACCGGTGCGAAGTGCTCTGCCAGCAGACCGCTTCGGCGATTGCGAACTGCCGCGTTGGCACGTCGCTGACGTGGCAGGATCTCGGGGCTCGTGGGCGGGCCGACTTTGCGGATCGATGCCGCGACGAGTGGGATCGCCGTGCGGACGATCTGTCCTCGAATGACCTTCGAGAAGCGCTGGACGTGTGCTCGGAGACCACGCGCGACGTGTCCCGGCTCTCATGCGAGGAGCTGATTGCGCTCTACGCGCCCGTGGAATGACGCGGTCAGTCGTACTCGATCTCGCGTACCTGAATGTTGAGTCGCCCTATGCGGTAGTTTAGGTTCGAACGAGACAACCCAAGCCTTCGAGCGGCCTTCGCCTGGACGCCTCCGCACTCCTTCAGCGCGGCCACGATCAGCCTGTGCTCGTGTTGGGCCAGCGCCTCCTGCAGGCTTACGCCGAGGG
>JBLFXJ010000217.1:0-13771 GCA_047609825.1 Myxococcota bacterium | reverse complement strand
AGGCCGGTCCATGACCTTCAAAGGCCTGTCCTCCTGCTCGAGGGAAGCCCCCACCGTGGATCCGCAACCCCAGAGTATTTTCTTCCAATCTGTGCCAAGTCCATTGACACATTCCGCCAGTAGGCACCGGCTCTCCCTGTACACGTCCGGACCACGATCTGTCAGCCACCACCACCAGCGGCCTCACCGAACCCGCCCGAACCCAGATCCACCGCCGTCACCAATCCCGCCCGAACCCAGATCCACCGACCCGCTCAAACGCCCCGACAAGATCCACCAAGAACCACAAGTTCACCGCCACCCAGCATACAAATCGTCCACCAACTCCACACGCCCCACCACAGTTCCATCCGGCACACGCCCCTGCCAAACCCGCTCCCCGTCAGCCGTAAACTCCTCCACCCGTCCATTCGGCGACCACACGATCAACGTGTTCCCCCCCGGCAACCGCTGCGCATCCCCGAGGTACCCAGTCACCTCGCCCTCCGGATCCAGCTGCTCCCACAGCACCTCCGCCGTCCCCGTCCCCGCATCCAGCCGGTACTCCACAACCCGGGCCGTCTCGCCGGTGTGCAGGTCGTTGTCGAACACCAGCAGGTGGTCCGGGCCGAGCACCTGGCTGAAGTGCGCGTGATGGAACCCACCATCCGGCATGGCGAAGTCGGAGAATGGGCCCGACAGCGTCCACAGCAGCGCGCCGGTGGACCGGTCGATCTTCACCATCGTGTCCATGTGCCGCGACATCACATACCAGGCGTCCTCCACCGGCTCCCAGGCGATAGAGTTCGTGTGGTTCCAGTCGTGCCCGCCGGGGATCCACTCATCCAGTTCGAAGTGCGCGCAGGTCCACCAGGGCGCCGGCCCCCAGTCGTCGAGGAACCGGAACATCTGAGTGCTCGCCTGGTCGTCCACCGCTCCCTGCGGGCCCGTGCGCACCCCGTCGCCCACCACCGGGAGCACGCCACGGTTCTCCACCTCCCGGTCCTCGATCGCGAACGTCAGCCAGGCATAGGTGCCGTCGTCGTGCTCCACGAAGTCGTGGTGCTGCAGCGGCGCCCGGGTGTCGACGCGCGGGCTGCCATCGAGAGGCACCCGCACGATCTGGCCGATGTCGGTGGACCGGCTGCGGTCGTATTGCGAGAACACCACCGCCCGTCGGTCGTGGGACCAGCGGGCCCGGGTGATCTTGTACGGGTGCGGGTCGGAGGTGTGGGTCCAGACGTACGCACCGGCATCGTCCATGATGAACGCGTGGTTTGCCGCGTTGCCCTGGATCGCCACCAGCAGGTGCTTGCCGACCACCTCGCTCCGATCGGCGTCGAACACCGTGATCGTCCACTCGGGCAGCGGGTCCGGCGCCGGGTCGAGGGTCACCGCGCCCAGGTCGAGCGTCGTGAGGGTGCCGCCGCGGTCGAGCACCACCTCCACCGGCACCGTCGCCCCATGGGGCAGGCCGAGCACCGCGAACCGGCCTGTGCGGTCCACCGGGGTCGCGCCGTAGGGGGTGACCGCCCACGCCTGGTCGGCCCCGGACCAGTCCACCCGCACCACCGTCGGGATCACGGCATCCACCGTGAGGCTGGCGGTGCCCCCCTCAGTGGTACTCACCGTCAGTATCGGGGGCGTGATCGGAGGTGCTGTCTCTGTAGTCAATGGCGGACCTGCGCTGTCGGCCGACACCGGTCCGGAGCACCCAAGCAGTAAGGCCCACACAATCATGGAACGCAGTACCGCGTGTTGGCGAACAGCGCGCAGCCATCGATGCGGTCCGCCCGGTAAGAGGACTGGTCCGGAACAGCCGAGTCGAGGCGGTATACGACGGTCTGAGTCGCAGGATCGAGCTCGATGATCGACCACACCCGGTCATCGCCGCCGAGCGGGTCGTTGCAGTCCTTGCACCGCCCCTTGTCCACCAGCACATGCCCATCGGGCAGGGTGTCGGCGTCGCCGAACAGCGGGTCATACCACCCCGGCTCGGTCCACTCCCAGGTGGCGGTGAGCGTGCGCGCCACCATGTCCACGTCGTAGCCGACCACCCGGGAGTAGCGGTCGCCCGGGCGACCCACACCGTTGTCGAACACCAGCAGGTGGTCGGTGGTGAGCTCCGGATCGTGGTGCCCATAGAACCAGCCGAGCCCCAGCGGGTCGATCAGCGTGTAGTCGCCGCCGTGGCCGATGCGCTCCGTGAGCGTGCCGGTTCCGGGCTCGAGCCGCACGATCTGGTCTTCGTACTTCAGGTTCACCCAGTACGCCGGCCCGGAGGGGTCGTCCGGCAGCCAGGTGATGGCGTTGGGGTGCCATGCGTCCTGGCCCTCGCCACCCACGGGAGGCAGCGTGCCCGCATCGACCCCCTGCTGGCTGTCCCAGGTCCACAGCACCTCGTCGGACCACGGGCGCCGCAGCTCCAGGCCAAACCCGCGAAAGGTCACGTCGGCGTAGGTGTTGTCGCGGTGGGTGAGGGCGACGATGCCGTCGCCTGCGAGCCGCACGTCGTGGTGCCAGCCGATGGGCTCATGGAAGGCCGACTGCCACACGACGCTGCCGTCCAGGCCCCACTTGGTCGGGGGCAGCGTGGTGCCCCCTGCGGCGAGGAAGCCGTCGCCGACGAACGACACGTCCACGTCCACCTGGCTCGCGTCGGGTGCGGCCGCGTACCACCGCACCCGACCCTGCGGATCGGTCACCACCAGCTGCTGCCCATTGCTCACCCCGAACCGCCAGGTGTTGAACACCAGATAGCCGCTGGCCATGGACGGCCCGGGCGCGCCGGAGGGGACCAGCTGTGGCAGGTGGTCGGGGAGAGGCTCGGTGGTGAACCGGGTGCTGCCCACCAGTCCATCCGCCGTGGCCGAGCAGGTGTACTGGGTGTTGGCGAGCAGCCCGCCCACGTCGAAGCTGGCCCGTCGCGTAAGCTCAGCGGCGGCGAACACGAAGTGCTCCTCGCGGTCCTCTGCAGCCGTGCAGGTGACCGTGGGCAGCAACGGCTCAGCCGCCAACACCACCAGCTCCCACCGGGTGACGAGGGTGCCCGACGGGGTGGCGACCAGCTCGAGGGTGCCCGGCTCCGGGAGTGGGGCGGTGGACGTGTCGGCCGGTGCCGTCGCCCCGCCGCCCCCTGAGTCCGACCGGGTCTTGTCGCCGCAGCCGACCACCAGCATCACGCAGAGCAACCGCATCCGGCCACAGTAGCCGGACCGGGCAGCGCCCGCGACGTCCGTCAGCCGAGCATGACCAACGCGCTGATGGCGAGCAGCATGCCGAGCGTGCCGCACACCACGGCGACCCCAGCCAACAGCACCAGCCGCGAGGAGTCGGCCTTCCGCATCGCGCCATGCCGTTCGGGCGGAGGCGTCCACGTGGCACGGCGCACGGCGCCTTGGCGATCCCACGACATCCGGCTGGGATCCACCGACATGGGCTCGAGACGCCGGGGAGCCGGGGACTTTGGCGCGTTCGACCGCTCGATCTCCAGCGGGGTATCGCGCTGGCCGACCGGGCGACCGTGCGCGCCGGCTGGCGGCGGCGAGGCCGGGTTGAGCACGCCGATCGGTGTCGACGGCGCGTTCTTCCGGTAGGGCGACGTCGCGCCAGCCCCCGATCGGGGCGGCACGATCGGGCGAAACGGGTCGACATTCGCCGGCGTTGGCACAGGGATACGCGGGGCTTGGACCACGGGCGCGGGACTCCCGGTGGACCCACCCGGCGAGCGGGATGAGCGACGACCGGGGGGTGCGGGGTACGAGGCGCCCGGCGGCGGAAGCTCTCCCACCACCGGCACATCGTCTGGCAATGCTGGCGGGGTCGGAGTGTCCCGTGGCGACAAGCCTCCGGCAGACGGCGCGTCCGGCGAGTCCACCAGCATGATGCCTGCACCCGGCGGGAAGAAGTCCTCCTCGACCAACGTGGGTGCGTCGGCCTCACCCCAGCCATCCGGCGCCACCGCTTCATGCACGGTCGCGATCTCGGTGGGGTCGATCGGCGCATCCTCCCCATGCTGCGTGGTGCCCCTGGGCGTGCGCATGTACAGGCCCGGCATCAGCTCGAGCAACACACCCCGCTCGGCCAGACCCTCGAGCAACACCGCCACGGGCCCCTCGGCCAGGCCGAACCGGGCGGAGAGCGTACCTGAAGAGTGCGCGCCGTCATCCAGCTCGCTCAGCAGTGCCTGGAAGGTGTCGCGTCGCATCGCAGTTTCCTGCCGGGGGGTTCCTGACCATGTCACAGGTTCGACGACGCGTAAGCTGTCAGTTTCCTCGCAACATGCGGAAATGCAGGGTCTCAGGTATGATCCGCAGCATCACCGACGAGCCCTTGTGCCGGGGAGGACCGATCGCACACAACCTCCGAACGCAGATCGGCCTCCTCATGGGTCTGCTCGGGTGCTCCCCGCTGCCGCAGGACCGGCACCGGCCGGCATCCGTGACCGCTGCTACCTCGGCACCCACCCCTGCCACGACCCTGACGACCTCCACGACCACGCCTCCGGTGGACCTGCAGCTGGAGCGCCTGAGCCCGATCGACCACCTCACCCGGGTGTCGGTGGTGCTGCGCGGCGCTCGGCCCACCCTGGAGGAGCTGGACCAGGTGGCCGCCGACCCCCGCGCCGTAGTGGCCCTGGTGGATGCCTGGCTCGAGACGCCGGAGTTCGGCGAGACCGTGCGCGACCTGCACGCGGAGCACCTCCAGGTGCGGGCCGACACCGACAGCCAGCTCCCCCGCTACGGACCGCTGCGCGACGTGCCGGTGTGGCGGATCCACGCCGCCACCACCGATGAGCCTCTGCGGCTGGTTGAGCGGGTTGTGCTCGAAGATCGGCCCTATACAGAGATCGTCACCGCGGACTGGATGCTCGCCGACCCCGTCGTCGCACTGGTCTACGGGCTGGACTACGACCCCGACGGTCCGGAGTGGCAGCCCACCCGCTGGGCGGACGGTCGGCCCCAGGCCGGCGTGCTCAGCTCGTCGGAGCTGTGGCGCCACCACGTGAGCAATGGGAGCAACTTCCACCGCGGCCGCGCCAACTTCATCGCCGACGCCCTGCTGTGCGCCGACTTCGCCACCCGCGACATCGTGGTGGAGGGCGGCATCGACATCTCCGATGAGTTCGCCGTCGCCCACGCGGTGCGGTCGATCCCCACCTGCGTCGGCTGCCACCAGGCGCTCGACCCGCTGGCGGCATTCTTCTTCGGGTGGAAGGGCCAGCTCACCGGCGTCGGCGTTCAACGAGGCTACTCGCGCGGGTGCCACTGGGATGCCGATCTCGGGGAGCCGCCGCCATTCGACCGCGTGCCCGAAGACCACTGCTACCCGATCAACCTGTACGTGCCATCGATGGAGGACGACTGGGAGCAGTGGGACCTGCGCCCGCCGTCCTATTACGGGCAGACCGGGGAGACCCTGGAGGACCTGGGCCAGCTGATCGCGGACGACCCTCGGTTTGCCCAGTGCACGGCCCGAACCTTCTACGGCTGGCTCACCCAGACCGACCGCGACGCCGTGCCCCTGGAGACCGTAGCCGCGCTCACAGACGTGCTCCGCGACGCAGACTTCCGGGCGAAGGCGCTGGTACGCCACATCGTGCTGTCGCCGGAGTTCGGCGCCGCCCGCGCGCTCACGCCGGACCCGGAGCATCGGGTGCCCGGGCTGCTCACCATCCGTCCCGAGCAATACCGCAGGGTGATCGCCGATCTCACCGGGTTCGAGTGGTTCGTGCGTCCCGACCAGGGCGGCTGCGAGCCCCTGTGCTGGATCAAGGCCGACCTCGCGGTGAGCGACGTGTACGGATTCCGGGCGATGTCCGGCGGCATCGACAGCATGTCGGTCCGCCGGCCCACCCACACCGCCACCCCCACCAAGCTGCTCGTGATGCGCAAGTTCGCGTCCGAGGCGGCGGCGTTCGTGGTGCGGGAGGACTTCGGAGTCCCGCCCGAGGCGCGCCACCTGCTCACGGAGGTCGAGGCCGACACCCTGGACGAGACCGCGGTCCGTGATCAGCTCGCGCTGCTCCACGCCCGGGTGCTCAGCGAGCCCGTGCCCCCGGATGACCCTGTGATCGACGACACCTGGGCCCTGTGGTCCGCCGCCCTCGACCGCTCGGGCGACCCCGCGCTCGCGTGGACCCTCACCCTGTCCGCACTCCTCCAGGACGTGCGCATGCTGTACCTGTGAGGCCGATGAACCGCCGTGACCTGCTGCGCGCCCTCGCCGCCGCGCCCCTCGTGGGCCTCGGCGCCGCCACCACCCGCGCCCGCGCCACCGGCTCCGCGAAGCACCTGATCGTGGTGCTCGCCAACGGCGGGTGGGATGTCACCTACTGCATGGACCCGAAGCTCGGCGTGGCGGAGATCGAGGGGCCCGAGGTCGAACAAGACCCCGACAACCCCGACGACCGGGAGGCGGTGGAGACCCTCGGCGGCCTGCCCATCATGGTCAACGACGCCAAGCGGCCCGCGGTGCGGTCCTTCTTCGCCGACTACGGCAGCCGGGTGGCGGTTGTCAACGGCATCTGGACCGGCTCCATCGCCCACGACCCGAGCCGCGAGCGGGTGCTGAGCGGGTCGGCCGACGGCACCGTGCCGGACATGACTGTGGTGACCGGCAGCGTGCACGGCGACGCGCTCCCCCTCGGGTCGGTGGACATGTCGGGGTTCTCCCTGGCGGGCAGCCTGGCGGCCTCTACCGGACGGGTCGGGTTCCGCAGCCAGCTCAAGCTCCTGCTCGACGACCAGGCCACCTTCGACCCGCCGTCCGGATCGGACTGGTCCTACCCGCAGTTCACCCCCACCCCAGAGGACGACGACGCGGTGCGGGCCTTCCTCCGCCGGCGGGCCGACCGGTTCGGACGGGCGCGCACCGACGGCGGCCACAACGACCGACGCCTCGCCGATCTAGCGATCAGCCTCGACCGGTCCGAGCGGTTCGCCGCCCAAGCCACCGCGATCACCGACCAGCTGAACCTCGGCCGCGAACCGAACCTCAGCATCCAGTCCGAGCTGGCCGTGTCGTTCATCGCCATGGGCCTGTGCCACGCCGTGCTGATGGACACCTCCCGCCGCTGGGACACCCACACCGGCAACCTCCCCCAGCACGACAACTACGACGGCACCTTCAACGGCCTCTCCACCCTGGCGCACGGCATCGAGGCGGCGGGTCTGTGGGACGACACCGTGGTGGTGGTGCTCTCAGAGATGACCCGCACGCCGAAGTTCAACGAGGAGGGCGGCAAGGACCACTGGCCCCACACCTCGGCCCTGCTGTTCGGCGGCGGCGTGGTGGGCGGACGGGTGCGCGGCGGCACCGACGATCTGCTCGAATCCCTCCCGATGAACCTCGACACCGGAGAGCTCGACCCCACGCACGGGGCGCTGTGCAAGTACGACAACTTCGCCGCCGGCGTGCTGGCGCTGGTCGGGGTCGACCCCGAGCCGTGGTTCCCCGGGATCCGCCCGTTCCTCGGGGCGATGGCATGAGGTGGTGGCCGCTGCTGCTGCTGCTGGGCTGTGCGCAGGTGTCGTGGCTGTCTGACACGGTGGGTCCCGGCGTCCGACCGGATCCTTCGTCCACCGAGGCACCGTCCACCGAGCCAGCGTCCACGCCTGTGGGCACCGCTCCCACCTCCACGTCCACGGCGGGCGAGTGCGACGACGGCACGCCGTACAGCTGGGAGAACTTCGCCAACCCCGTGATCACCACCTGGTGCGCCCCGTGCCATTCAGCGAGCGTCGAGGGTGTGGATCGGTCCGGTGCGCCCGAGGGGGTGACCCTCGACACCCGCGATGATGTGCTGCGGTGGGCAGGCGCGGTCGCCACCTCCGTGCAGGTGGGCGTGCAGACAATGCCCCCCGCAGGTGGGATGACGGCGCTCGAGCGGGACGCCCTGGTCGAATGGATCGCGTGTGGTGCCCCCGCCGAGTCCACCATCACCCAGCCCGAGCCGGGACCGTGCGACCTGCTGCTGTGGTCCGACGCGGCGACCGCCTGTGCCGACGGGTTCAACGCCGTGCGAGGCGATCTTGTGGTGGACGCCGACACCGACCTGTCCTGCCTGTGCGCGGTGGACGGCGATCTACAGGTCGGCGAGCGCTCGGAGGTCGTCGCCCCGCACCTGGAGTGGGTGGGCGGCGACCTGAGGGTGGAGGGGGCGGCAGCGCTCGCGACACTGGAGCTCGAGTCACTGGAGAGCATCGGTGGATCGCTGATCCTGACCGATGCGCCCGCGCTCGGGACCCTCGACATCGAGGGGGTGGAGGCGATCGGCGCCGACGTGATCGTGCAGGGCACCGAGCTGCTGGAGGCGCTGTACCTGAGCGCGCTGGTGGAGGTGCCCGGCGACGTGCGCATCGAGGCGAACCCGATGCTGCGGCGGGTGGAGCTGCCCCGGGTCGTGGTGTTCGGTGGCGACGTTCACGTGATCGGCAACCGCCGACTGGTCGACCTCGACAACACCCAGAGCGCGCTGTCCATCGGCGGCGATCTCGAGGTGGTGGACAACGACGCGATGGTGGCCTTCAACGGATTCCCGCGCACCACCCACATCGGCGGCGATCTGGTGTTCCGCGGCAACCGCGACCTGGTGGAGCTGGTGGGGCTGCACAGCCTGGCCTCCCTCGACGGCGACTTCGTGGTCGCCGATCACCCCCAGCTCGAGCTGCTGCTCACCGCCCTCCTCCTCGAGCGGGTCGGTGGGGGTATCCAGGTGACCGACGCGCCGGTCCTCACCACGTGGGAGGGCAACGAGTTCCTCACGTCGATCGGCGAAGATGCCGTCCTCCCAGACGATGCCCCCCTGCTCGTGCGCAACACCGGGCTCGTCTCGCTGCCGGCCCACGACCAGGTCACCTCCGCCCGGGCCGTGCACATCGAGGACAACCCAGCGCTGCTCACCGTGGACCTGTTCCCGGTGCTCGAGACCCTGGACGGCGGGCTCGAGGTGTCGGCAAACGCGTCCCTCTACCGGGTGTTCGGGTTCTTCGGGCTGGAGCGGCTCGGCGGCGATCTCCGGATCCAGGACAACGCCGCGCTCACCTCGGTGGAGGGGTTCGGTGCGCTGCGCCAGGTGACCGGGCGCCTCGTGGTCAACGACAATTCTGCGCTGCTCCGACTGCCGCGGATCGACCTCGTGCGCGAGCTCGAGGGGGTGGACCTACGCGACCTGCCGAGCCTCATCGACCTGCGCGGCCTGGGCCGGCTGGACCAGGTGAACGGGTTCGTCCAGCTGGCCCGCTGCCACAGCATCACCCACCTGAACCACCTGCGGTTCATCACCGCCATCGAGGGCTCGTTGGCGGTGGTCGAAAACGATGGGCTCGTGGACGTGACCGGACTGCACACGATCGGATCCATCGGCGAGAACCTGACCATTGCGTCGAACGCTTCCCTCGCACAGATCGACGCGGAAGCTGCCGCCGAGGCCATCGGCGAGGAGGCAGTCGGCGGCCGGATCGACGTGACCGACAACGGCGAGTAGAGGTGGGATCGGAGGCGCACTCTCAATGCTGCCGACTTCGAATCTCCCGATCATCACCGTCCTCCTCCTCGCGGGGTGCGCCGGCCCGCGCATGCAGCGGCTGGTGTTCGAGCCGCACCCCAGCGACATGGCCATCGACAGCGCCTGCCGCCCCGCCGACGAGGGCGTGACGCCCACCCCCGAAACCGCCGCGTGCGAGGTGCAGCGCGAGGTGGGCCAGTCGTGGCGTCCGCAGCCCGCTCTCGGGGGAGACGACACCGTTCGCCTCGTGCTCACCGGAGATGCCGGGATCCGCCGCGCCGACGACCGCACCCAGGTGGCGGCGGGCCCCCTCGCCGTGTCGAAGGCGGCCCAGGCGGCCTGCGGCGGCACCTGTGATGGGGCGGTGTTCCTCGGCGACAACCTCTACACCAACGGTGTCCAGGGGGCCGACGACACGGCCTGGCTCGGCAACTTCGTCGACGCCTGGTCCTGGGCCGGCGACCTGCGGTTCGTGCTCGGCAACCACGACTGGGGGCCGGTGGCCTACGGCGACTACGAGGCGCCGGAGCGCGACCGGGCACAGCGCATGTTCCGCGACCTGGTGGCGTTGGACGCCGCGCGGGAGGTCACGGTCGGCGGGGATGCGCACTTCTGGCAGGCCGAGTCCGGGCCCCTGTCGCTGGTGGCGCTGGACACCAACTTCGTGGTGCGACGGTGCAACACGCGGATGGGCGCGCGCGGCATCCGCTGCAAGGGCGATCCCGGTGTGCGCGAGCGCGACTTCACGCCGCTGCAGGCCGCCGCCCACAGCCTGATCACCTCCGAACTGCCGTGGACGATCGTGGTCGGCCACCACCCGTGGCGGAGCAATGGTCACCACGGCGACGTTGGACACTACCGTGACCAAGGCCTCCCGCTGTGGCGGGGCCGCGCGCTTCGCCGGCTGTTCGACGAGGAGGTGCGGGGGCAGGCGCCGCTGTACCTGTCGGGCCACGACCACAACACCCAGGTGCATCTCGATCCCGACGGCACCGCGTCGGTGGTGGTCGGCGCAGGCGGAAAGACCTCCGGGCCCGGCCCCCAGGGCGAGCGGCGGCGGTCCGAGATGGCCGTCGAATCCTACTGCACCCTCGGCTTCGCCATCGTCGAGGCCAGCGCTGAGACACTCGCCGTGGAGGTGCACCGCATCACCGCGGCATACGACAAGGCCACCGAGGACGGCTATGCCGAATGTGCCACGGAGATCGAGCGAAACCGCCCCGAGCTGAAGGTGGGCGGCCCGGGCTGCACACGGTTCCAGCGCGGTGTGGACGGCCCATGGCAACAGACCGCCTGTGTCCCCACCATGAACTCGGCGATTGACGACGAGGCCGGGTGAACTATCCTGCCTCCGCCCGGGGACCGTCCCCGCACCACCTCCCGACCGGATGACGAATGACGCGCCTGCTCACAACCCTGCTCCTGCTCGCCGCCTGTGGCGGTACCGAAGCGACCCCCGAGCCCGCGCCGGAGCCGGAGCCCGCGCCTGCGCCTGCGCCCGAGCCCGCGCCGAAGGCCACGCCGCAGAGCCTGTACGAGGAGTGTGGCGACCGCGTGGAGAAGCCTCAGGCGGCCGACGAGTGCACCACGGACGACGACTGCGCGAAGGGCGGCGCGAGCCTGGAGGTGTGCACCACCACCGCCGGCGCTGCCGACCTGATGACCACCGCCGAGGTCAAGGCGTGCTTCGCCGTGCTGGACGCCTGCGGCTGCCATGAGGGCCAGTGCACCTGGACGCTCAAGGATGAGGTGCCCGCGGGCGGCGGCAACCGTCGCCGCGGCAAGGCGAAGCCGAACGGCAAGCCCGGCATGCTCCCCCCCACGGGCAGCGGCGGCCAGTAGGTCCCCCGGGAGCGCTCATGAAGGATGCCCTCATCGTGAGCGCCCTGTCCCTCGTGCCCCGCCGCCGCGGCGCGCGGGCCATGGGCCGTGTGGCGCGCAGCCGGGCGTCGCGCTGGATCACCGCGGCCTTCGTCAAGGCCTATGGGGTGGACCTGAGCGAGGCCGAGGGCGAGCTCACCGACTACCCCACCCTCGAGGCGCTGTTCACCCGCACGCTGCGGGATGGCGCACGCCCGGTGGATGACGCGCCCGAGGCCATCGTGTCGCCGGTCGACGGCACCTGCGCCTGGGTCGGCCCCACGGCAGACGGCCGCATCGCCCTCGCACCGGGCCGCACGCTGGACGTTGGGGCGCTGGTCGGCCATCCCCTCGACGGCGAGGCCGACGTGGTGGTGCTGTACCTGTCGCCAAAGGACTACCACCGGGTGCACGTGCCGCGGGAGGGCGAGGCCACCAGCTGGCACTACGTTCCGGGCACCCTGTGGCCGGTGTTCCCAGCCGCGGTGCGTCGCATCGACGACCTGTTCGCCCGCAACGAGCGCCTGGTGGTGCGGTGCGAGACCAGCGAGGGCGACCTCGAGGTGGTGCTTGTCGGCGCGTTCGGAGTGGGGCGAATCACCGCGGCCGTCACCGATCTGGTCACGAACACGGGCGGCACCGCAGCAGGTGCCCGCCTCGACCCGCCCCATCGGCTCGAGCGCGCCGGCTGGCTCGGCACCTTCCACTTGGGCAGCACGGTGGTGCTCGTGGCGCCCCCGGGGCGGTGGCAGTGGTCGGTCGAGGTGGGTGAGACCGTGCGGGTGGGCCGCAGCATCGGCCGGCGCCCGCTGCGACTGGAGGGCTGACGTGACCGTGCGCCTGCTCACGCCGGATGACGTCCCTGCATTCGTCGCCTACGAGAACGAGATGAGCGCGCTGTCGGGCGTCGCCGAGCACCACCACGGGCCCTACCCCGCGGGCGACCCGCTGCCGCCCGACTTCGCCCAGCGCACGGCCAGCCGGATCACAGCACCCGTGGGTGCCCGCGACTGGCGGCGGTACTGGGGCGCCTGGACCGACGGCACGCTGGTCGGGGTGGCGCACATCAGCGGCGGGGGGCTGCCCTCCGAGTCCCACCGGCTGCACCTGGGCATGGGAGTGCGTCCTGCCGCCCGCCGGCAAGGGCATGCCCGTGCGCTGCTCCGGGCCGTGGTGGAGTGGTGCGTCGAGGCCCCGGGGGTGGCCTGGCTCGACCTCGGCGTGTTCGCCCACAACCCCGCCGCCATCGCGTTGTACCAGAGCGAGGGGTTCGTGGAGCTGGGCCGCACGCCAGATCGGTTCCGCGTGGACGGTGTGCGCATCATCGACATCACGATGACCCTGTCGGTGGAGTGATTCAGGCCTACGGCGGTCACCCGCCCCGCACGCACCGCACATGTCGGGCTTCGTCCTGCACATAGAAGTGGTTGCCGCCGTCGTGGAACGACACGTACAGGGCGAACGCGTTGTACCACCGGGCGGTCGACGACCAGTACTGGCCCTCCCGATCGTCGCCCCCGACGTAGTACGGCGTGTTCGGGAACCACTCCGGGTCGATGGCGGGCCGGGTGAAGGACAGGTCCACCACGTTGCGCAGCTCGGTCACGTTCGGCAGCCGCCAGTCGCTGTAGCCGGCCCACTCCAGCCCCTCGCAGGCCGACAACGCCTCGGCCCACGGCAGCATGGTGGCCGGGCCGTCGCAGTCGGGGCCCTGCTGGCCCACCGAGCAGCCCTGCCACGACCGCTGGGTCACCACGTCCGCCACAACGGGCTCCGCATCGGTGCCCGCGGCGAGGAACCGCGCATGAGTCGGCGTCGGGCCTGGCCGAACGCACCGGGTGTAGCAGCCCTCCCACCCGGACGCGTCCTTGTCGTGCAGGTGATAGTCCACGCCTGAGCCCGCCAACACGTCGCCGCTGTTCACCATCACCGCCCACATGATGTCCGGGTCATCGGCGGATTCGGTCGCCGTCCAGGTGCACTCGATCCACCACTCGTCCCCGTCCACGTCGAACCGGCTCGGGGCGTTGGCGAAGGCGTCGGTGTTCATCGCCGGCGAGGTGGTGCCGTAGTCCACGATGGACTGAAGTGCTGGGGCCGTTGGCAGCTCCCAGTCGGCGTGCCCGCCCCAGTCGAGCCCGTCGCAGGTGGCGGCCGCGCCATGCCATGAGCCGCGGGTGGCCTCGCCCGCACAGCCCGCACCCTGACCGCTGGCGCAGCCCTGCCAGACCAGCCCCGTCACCGTGTCGGTCACCACCGGCTCGGTGTCGGCGCCCACCACGGTGTAGCGCTGGTCGGGATCGCGGACCGTGTCCCAGCCATACTGGGCGTCCTGCCCGCACAGCGGGGTGTCGGCGCAGGTGGCCGAGCCGCCCTCGTCGGGGCACGGGATCGGGCCGTCGGTTCCCTGGCACTCAGCGAGCG
>JBLFXJ010000216.1:0-13854 GCA_047609825.1 Myxococcota bacterium | reverse complement strand
ATGGGCATGAGGCGATCGATGTGGCTCGCCGAGTGCGCGTCCGCTGATCCCGTCAATCAGTTCACGCGCTGCCTCGTCGCCGCTGCCACACAGGCACTGCAGTGCAGAGTCCCGGTGCGTTGCTTCACTCTATACTTCACACAACTGCCAGCAGGGACTATGAACGGGGAGCACCCTGTTCGGCTCCGCAGCCACGGAGGATGAGCATGACCGCGAACCCCCTGACCGGCCCACCGCCAGCCGAGGTGCCGCTGCCTTCGGCTCCGCTCGTCCGGGTGATCGCGCAGGTGCGGTTTCCAATCGTCGCGTCCATCGAGAAGCGGGACTACATCGCCCCATTCCAGGAGGCGGTCCGAGGCGACTACGCCGTCATGCGTCAGGAGTCGGCCAGCAACCTGGTTGTGAACCTGCCCGGCCAGGCCCCGGTGGAGGTGCGGTCGAGCACCGTCTGGCGCTTCACCGATCTCCGACACCACTGGCGCGTGACGCTGGCCGCAGACTTCATGGCGCTGGAGACCAGCGCGTACACGAGCAGGACCGACTTCTTCGCTCGGTTCGAGCGCCTGCTGAGCGCGTTGGAGCAACACGTCCGGCCGGGAGCGCTGGACCGGGTAGGTGTTCGGTACATCGATCGACTCGTGGGGGCACCGCTCGAGTCGCTGCCCGCGTACATCCAGCCGGCGCTGCTGGGAACACTCGGCACCGCAGTAGGTCCCCTTGCCCGCGTCGCAGTCAGCGAGAGCTTGTTCGACCTCCCTGACGAGGTCGGCCAGATGCGCGCCCGCTGGGGCGTCGTTCCGGCGAACGCGACAATCGACCCCAACGCCATCGAGCCCGTCGACGAACGCAGCTGGGTGCTGGATCTCGATGCCTTCCGTCAGGGCGAGCGGGCGTTCGACGTGGGCGCGGTGCTCCAGGAGGCCATCGGGCTCTCCGAGCGGTGCTACTCCTTCTTTCGGTGGTCCGTTACCGAGGAATTCCTCACGCACTTCGGGGGAGCCCCATGAGCGGGATCGGGTACGAGCTGGCTGGCCAGAGCGGCCTGATCTCCACCTCTGCGATGAGCCCGCTCGGGGCTCGTCAGGCCGTCATGGTGGTGTTGGCGACAGGCGCATTCACGATGTCGACCACCTCGTCGAACAGCGACCACCGCCTCCTCGCCAACGCCGTGGTCATGGGCGCGCAGGCCACCAGCGCTGGTGGCGCGATGCACCTGGAGCCGACTGCGGAACCGCACGAGCCGCGGTGGAGCGCTCGGGACGGCCTGACCGAGCTTCGCAGGGTGTCGGGCCTCACCTGGGACCAGGTGGCGCGCCTGTTCTCCGTGTCGCGCCGGAGCGTCCACTACTGGGCCAGCGGCAAGCCCATGACCTCCGAACACGAGGAGCACCTTCACCGGCTGCTCGCCCTGATCCGGGGTGCGAACACGTCAGCAGACGCCCTTCGCGGCGCGCTGCTGTCCGTCGTCGACGGTGAACCGGTGCTCGAGTCCCTCGCAAGCCGCCGATATTCGGCAGCCGAGCTCGCACTGCGAGCCGTGAAGGGGTCGGGAGCGGCCCGCCCGTCGAAGCCGCGCACGCCGCTCTCCGCGAGCGCCTCCGACGCGCGGCGCCCGCTGCCCGTCGACGTGCTCGCCGCCGGCGAGGTGAGCGGCGACGAGACCGTCGAAGGGCGTGGGCGGGCGGTTCGCACGCGACGGAGCAAGGGCCGTGGCGAGTCCTGACCCTGAGTACGCCGAGATCGACGCGCGCCTGGCGTCGTGGCGCCAGGGCGACTGCGTGCTGGGCCCCCACTGGTTCCTCTTCCGAGCCGACCCCGAGCGTCCGCTCACACAGCAGAGCAGGGAGGCCTGCGACGCCGACACAGGAAACGCAGAGGGCGAGGTGCCCGGCTTCGCGGTTCTCACCCAGACCTGTGACCTCGTGCGGCGCTGCATCGAGCGCCCGTACGTCGAGCTCGCGCCGCTGCATCCGCTGTCGGAAGACGGCTGGCGTGAGGCCGTGCGAGGTCGGCGGCCCCACCTCGCGGTCGTGCCTGGGCTCGCCGAGCGGCGCCTCGCAGCGGACCTGGATCGCGTGATGACCGTGGAGAAGGCGGTCGTCGCTGGCGCACCTTCGCGCTCGCGCTGGCTCGGAAGCGAGCGCGTACCGCCTTCCCCGACGACTTCGTCTCCCTGGTGCGTCCGCTCCAGCGGCGGCTCATCCAGAAGCACGACAAGCAGAGCGACGAAGGCCGAGCCCTTCGGTCGCTGCGCGAGATCCGCGTCCGGGCCGCTCCCGCCTGGCACGCGCCCGCGGTCGAGATCACGCTCTTCTTCATCCGCGAGCCCAACATGCACGACTTCGAAGGGCGGCCCTGGGACAGCCTGCTCGAGGACTGGCTCGGTCGGGTCGCGGCCGCCGGCAGGTTCACCGTCGTAGACGGGCTTGTCCAGACGCTCGATGACCTGACGGCACGCGACTACGTGGAGAGCGACCCGCTCGATCTGGGCTTCTTGTCGGATCGCGCGAAGTGATGGACACTCCAAACCCGCGCCTTCGCTCTCTCGGGGCTTCCGCTCCAGCACCCGACCTAGGCCATCCGCACCGCGCGCATGTCAGACGGCGAGCGCAGGAGGGCAGTTCGCAGCTGGTGTAAGTAGCGGCCTGCGTCCGGACGGTGGGCAGTGTCGCCACGCATCCGCTTCCGCCGCAAGCAACCCGCGCAAGCTCGTGGCCGTCGCATGATCCGGAGGGATCGACCGGACCGTGATCCAGGCCTTGAGCACACTCGGCGGCAGTGATGTTGCTCTGCCGGAAGCTCGGCGTCCGGTGGAGGTGTGGGCGCGACGGAGGAGGCTGCTCGATGCCCTGTTGAGCACCGATCAGCTGATCCGGCCAGTGGACCTGAAGCTGCGCAATCGGGAGATCAAGACCGAGGCCGAGGTCGAGGCGCTGGTGAGCGAGATCCGCGCGCGGCTGCTCGTGCAGATCCGGGCGGGTGCGCGGGTGCGGTTGGTGTGAGAGGAGGCCGGCACGTCCTGCACCTGGCGACTGAAGCCGACCCGGCTGCTCCAGTGTTCTGAGTCCCTGATCGATGGGATCAAGGGGGGCCCTCAGGTCGTCGGGGACGGTAGAGCGAACCCTGGTCGGCGGGATGTGATTGGTACGGAGGGTACCAGCCAGTCCGTCAGTCGGCCTCGGCGACCAGGTGCCTCTGAACACGAACCGCGTGATCCACCAGACCGACCAGGCGTCGAAGCTTGCCGGTCAGGTGGTGGTCGAGCATTGCCCGGTCGCAGAACGCGACCAGTTGTTCACGTAACGCAGGCAGTTCTCCTACATCCCACGCCGAATCGTCGACGTAGGACAGAAGCCTCGAGACCAACGGGTAGCGCGCCAGGAGCACATCGCGGTTCTGAAACGTCGTCCTGTGCTCACCGGGCTCGAACACGACCACTCCGTGCTCAGGCTGTTGCTCAACCAGGAAGTCCAAGCCCATGCCCTACTTCCCGCACCCCAAGTTCGCACAAGTCAGGCAGTCATACCCCGCTTGTGGTCGAGCCGCGTGGCGGCAAGCCATCGCGCGAGCCCCACATGCGGCGCGCGTACTCGCACAGCACGCGGGTCAACGCGGCCTCAACTGACTCCGCGTCCGTCCGAATCGGGCCCCCCACGAGCCGGGTTCCAGTGACAATGGCGGTATATGGGCCGTTGTCGTCAGGGCCGGCGCGCTCGCCATCGACCTTGATGACCACCACGGCGCCCTCATGGCGAATCAGCTCGACTAGAGGCCAGACCGCATCCACACCCTGCCAGCCCGGCGTGAGCGGTATGCCCAGGTCACTGGCAATGGAGAGAAGCTGCTCTTGGTCTTGTTCCATCAGAATCCCCGCAATGCGGTTGCGATTTCGTCAATATCCGACAGCTCGCCGGTCGCAACTTGGTTGATGACTTGGCGTGTCTCCGAGGCAGACGCACCAGTCGTCACACCATTGCGTGACCGAAGCAGGTTAAGCACGGCGTTGGCGGTTCGCTTGTTGCCGTTGTCGAAGAGGTGACCGTGGGCGATACCGCGCACCACGACCGCTGCCTTCTTGAAGAATCCATCGTGGAAGGACGCCGAAGCCAGCACCGCATCAACGGATCCGCCTAGCTCAACCGACCCTCCGAAGCCGCGGTTGATCTTGGCGATCTCGTCAGGAGCGACGCCCTTGGCGAAGCCTCCCAGCTCGGGGGCTCCACGCGCTGCTGCCTTTGAGGCCCGACCGCCCGGCAGCCCTGCCCGCTCCGCAATGGCCCCGATCGTCGCGGCGGTTGCCATGATCTTGAAGAAAGTCAGGTAGTCCTCGTCATCGAGAGCGGCCCCTGCCTGCAGCGAATCGCTCTCGAGGATGCCGAACGGGCTCTCCTCGACCACCTGGGTCGCAACTGCCTCGCCCCCGGCCTTCGATCCAGTGTGGTCCGCCTGATGCCCCTTGTTCGTGGGATCCGTCGCGTGTGCTCTGACGCTGTCCAGCCACGCCATGATCCCGTCGTACAGGCCAAACCCTGTCCGGTCGGACCAGGTCTGTGTGTCGCCCATGGCATAGGCTGGGCCATAGCCGAGCGGGCGCGCCAGATTGCTGTTCGCCAGCCCCAACGCCAACAGCGGCTCCGGCTGCAGCCACAGCCCGTCATCCAGCCGCGCGTGTCGGATGCCGTGATGGGTCAGCCCGACCACCGCATCGGGCTCCGCACCGTGCATGCCGTCGAGGTGCCACCCCGCACCGGCCTGGTACAAGTCGACCCCGGTCGCACCGACCACCGAGTGGTTCAGCTCAGCCCCGTCCCCGTCGAACACCCATGGCGCGTGCCCGCTCGGCTCTTGGACCGAGAACCTGAACTCCCCGTCCACGATGCGGACCATCGGCAGGGCGCTCACCGTCACCCCGGTGCGCGTGTCCGACAGGTACCCGTCGAACCGGTGCACCACCTTCGGCTCCAGCGCGGTCCGCGCCTCGTACACGAGCTGATCGTCCGTCCCGTACAGGTGGGTCTGCGCCCACGTGAGGATGTCCACGTCGCCGGTCTCTGGGTCAACCGTCCGCTCGTACCCGTCGAGGCGCGCGAGCCGGCCCAACCCGTCGTAGCTGTACCGCTCGTGGGCCCGCTCGGTGGGCTCCCGGTGCGACACCCGCTCCAGTCGACCCATCGGGTCCCAGGCCAGCACCTCCTCGATCCAGGGCGCGTCGACGGACGCGCCGTCGCGTCCGGCGACCTCGCCAAAGCGCTCCGCCGGGGCATAGGTCCAGGTGGTCGGCACCGGGGTGGGGAGCGCCGGGTCGATCAGGCCGGGGTGCATCTCGCGGGTCAGTGCAGTCGGCACCCCCAGGCGGTCGCGTTCGATGCGCTCGACCAGCTCGGCACCGTGGAACACATCGAGCACCCGGCCGAGATCGTCATAGCCGTACTCGAACAGGCCGGCGGGCAGGCCCGCGCCCGTGTAGTCCCGGGAGGTGAGCCGCCCACCGGCGTCCCAGCCGAGCTGAAGCTGGTTGGTGGAGCAGTCGGTTCGCCCCACATCCACCCGGTCGACCCGGACTGGATCCGCGAACCCCAGGTCCACCGAGAGCGGACAGTTCCACTCGGCACGGTCGACCGACCACCCGCCGTGGGCATGCCCGAAGTCGCCGGGTGCGTACAGCACGGTCACCGAGTCGGCGCCGGTGTCTACCGTGTCGGCCCGGTGCCAGCGGTTTGGCAGGCGGTCGGTGGTGACCGTGTAGCCCTCGGGGAGGGTGGTGCGCGTAGGCGCGCCGTCGCTGTCGCGCTCGAAGGCCCAGCTCACGGCGTGGCCATCGAACCAGGTGTGGGTCTGCCCGGTGATGTGGCCGAGGCCCCACCGCGCGCCGGCGTCGATCTCGAACGTGAGCGTGGTGAGCACCTCGTCGACGCGCGAGGTGACCTCCGACGCCTTCACCCCCACCCAGTTGGTGTCCCAGCGCGTGACCGTGTGGTCCATCACGCCGTTGCGCAACACGAAGCGTTCCGTTGCGCGCCCGAGCGCGTCGTGCTCCCAGCTCACCGTCAGGCTGCCGTCCGCATCGAACATCGCGGAGGGGTACGGCCCGTCGTAGGTCATCGCGACCCACGGCTCCCAGTCAGCGTCCGGCGCCAGCGGCCGGCGGTCCACCTCCAGCAAGCGCCCCACCTGGTCGTACAGCGACCGGTACGCGTTGCCGTTGGCGTCGGTGAACTGAGTGAGGCGAGAGCGGCCGTCCCATGCGTAGCTCCCGGTGCGGGTCCACGCGGTCGGGTCGCCCTCGTACACGGTGGTGAGCCGGCCCAGCTGGTCGGTGTGGAGCAGCGTCTGCCGGTCGCCACCGTCCGCGGTCAGCGCAGAGGTGGCGGTGGGTCGGGAGGTGCGGATGTTGCCGGTGTGCGCTGACCAGGCGAGCCGCGCGACGCCCAGGGCGTCGGTGTAGGTCAGGGTGTCCCACGGTCCCGGCGTGGAGAGCGATGGGGGCGCCGCCTCGAACAGGGCCTCTCCTCGGGGCTCCCGCTCCACAGCGACGTTGCCGGACAAGTCGGTGAGCACCTCCAAGACTGTCCAGCCAGTGGGGCCGAGCTCGGGAGACCACTGCTGCACGGGCCGGCCCAGCCCGTCGGACACGACGAAGAACGAGCGGGGGAGGGCCTCGTCGCCGGGCGAATCCGCCGTGTAGCGGACCTCCTCGACCCACTCGGGGAACGTGTCGTGGTGATGGTGCCACTCGCTGATCGTGCGCGGTTCCTGCCCGACGCCCTGCAGGGTCAGCGCTGCTTGCCGGCCCAGCGCGTCGAGGGTGACCTCGGTGCGAACGCCGTTCGGATCGGTCGTGCGTGCGGCCCGGCCGAGCCCGTCGACCACCATGGTCGTGCTGTTGCCCATGGCGTCCGTTGCACCCACGACCACGCTCCCGCCGAGCGCCCATCCTGATGCCGCAGAGGCGCCGCCCGGTCCGCTCATCGCCTCGACCTCGCCCCGTGGGCCGCGCTCGAAGCTCCAGGTCTCCCACGCATCAGCGCACACATCGTCGCCAGGCACGCCGCCGCAGGCCGACTGCCGCATCACCGCGGGGGTGACCGGGGCGGCGCCGTGGGTGGGGCTGTCGGTGCCGTCGTCGTACACGAACTCCACCCACTCTTGCTGGACCTCGGCGCCGAGTTCGGTGTCCCAGCCGAACGTGCGCTGCGTCCCATGGAGCCGGAGGCTGCCGCCTGCAGACGTGACCACGTCTTCGAACTGCACCCGGGTGGATTCCGGCCCCTCGCTCCACGCTCCTAGACCCGGGTACCTGCGCACCTCGGCGAGATGGTCGGTCTCCGGGTCCCACACGGCGTCGATGGTCATCCACACGCCACCGGCGCCGCCGTCTCCCAGCGACTCGACCTCGGTGCGATCCAGCCGCTTGCCGCGAGCCCAGTCCTCGTACACGCTCACGACCGTCGACACGGTCTGCAGGTCGGTTGAGCCCCCCATCGAGGAGGTCGGCAGCGCACCGTCAACCGGCATCCAGGGCAACGCCTGATCGACTTGGTAGGTCTGCTGACCGGGGACGGTGAAGTCGCGCTCCAAGGCGAACACTGTGCGCGTGGTGGAGAACTCCTGGAATGCGCCGGCACCCATGGTCCACCGGGTGCGCGCGTCGGCTATGGACTGGGTGTGCACCACCTCGTGGAAGCCCTGGAACTGACCCTCGAACTGGTGTGGCCCCAGGTAGTCCACCTCGGTGCGGGCGTGCTGATCCGTCGCAGGATCGGCCAGTGTGAGCGCCTGCACGATGGCCCGATGCGCGGTGAACGGCTCCGGGTCGGACACGCCGCCCCCGGACGCCGTCGTGTCGTAGTCGACGGTGGTGATCGCGCCGGTGCTCCACCGGATCGTGTCGAGCAGCCCCGGCGGATGGTAGGGCGCAAGGCGAACCTCGTCTGGAGTGACCACGTCCGGCAGGCCGTCCGCGTTCACGTCCTGCACCCGCAGGAGCACCTCGTTGTCGCCGTGGGACGGGCTCAGGGCCTCGATGGCCATGGGGTCTTCGGCGCGGGGTGCGAAGGTGACCGTCGTGAATGCCTGGGAGCGCGCGAGCTCGGTCGGGAAGTCCGCCCACGGGATCGGCACTCCCACCACGTCGAAGCCGTCTCCGAGGTTGCGATACCACCACCCGGCGTCCGCATCGACGACATCCAGCCGGCCGTCACCGTCCAGGTCGATGAGATCGACCAGCACGCGCTGGGGATCGGGCGACGTGCCGAAGCCGCAGCTCGCGACACGGGCCTCGAGCCCCTCCCACATCGGCGCATCACCAGCGTCGTAGTACGACCCATAGAGTTCAACGCCGAATGGCGGGCCGTCGTCCAAGATGTCGTAGGCGTCGGTGTCGGTGTCGACGTCGGTGTCGGCGTCCCCCACACCGTCGGCGACCCCCACCTCGTCCTCGAGGCCGCCGCCGAAGTCCAGCACCGGCCCGTCGAACCTGGGCCAGCCGAACTCCACCACGATGGGCGGGCCCTGGCACGTGTCGACAGCGGGCTCACCCTCGTAGGTGCGCGTGAGGAACCCGACGGGCGCCGGCCAGTCGATGGCGTCGGCGGCGAACCCGCCCGGGTGGCCGAGCACCACCCGCCAGGTGCCGTCGCCCTCCCACGGAGCGGCATCCACCAGGTCGACGTGGCCGTCGCCGTTGAGGTCGGTGAACCGGCGGATCACCTCGGCATGGAGGATCCGGGGCTGCTGGTAGGTGCGCAGGGCATCGGAGGGGTCGTCGAGGTCGACGATGGTGGTGTGGTGGCGAACGACCTGGAGAGCGTCGAGGCTCGCGCCATCGAGCCGATACGCGGCCGGCAGGTCGATCACGTCCGGCGTGTCGGCCCACCCGTCCAGTTCTGGCAGGAACGGGTACAGGTAGACGGACCCGCCCTCGACGTAGACGAGGTCCACCCACCCGTCGCCGGTGAGATCGTGCAGGTCGACCAGCTGGGTGTCGACGTTGTCGTATGTGCGCTCCAGCGCGTCGCCGTCGACGATGTACCGGCGGGGATGGGACGGGCTGTGTGCGATGTCGGGGAACCGGAACGGCGCCGACAGCGGAACGGCCTCCTCGAGGCCCCAGGCGCGCCCATAGTGAACGTCCCAGGTGTACAGCGGGCCCGCTGTGGTCGGGTCGCGACCGAGGTTGGCGGCGAACGTGCTCTCGTCGGTGATCAGGCTGATCCCGTCGGGCGCCTCCCTCGCGACGATCAAGTCGCGGAAGCCGTCGCGATCGAGGTCGACCCAGCGCTGCATGGCGAGGCGGGTGCGGGAGGCGTGGTACGGGTTCCACGGGTCGGCGGTGACCGACCACCCGGTGATCACCGACACCGACTCGTCCAGCTCGGTCCATCCGACGGGGCCCCACGGCAGGGCGACGGCGCGGGCCTCATCGGCCGACGCCCATTCGGGCCCACCGTCTCGAAGGTACGCCTGCACCTGGGCGCTCCCGCCGCCGGACGACAGCCGATCAACCCACCCGTCGCCGTTCACGTCGGCGAGAGCGGTGACAGTGCGGTTGAACGTGCTCCGCGCGTCGTCCTCGGCCGGGTTGGTGCTGGAGCCGCCGAACGGGCCTGGACCCGGCGCCGGGTGCGGGCTCAGCGCCTCCCACTCGGTGTACTCGAGCTCTGCCAGCACCCGAGCGGCGTCGGTCTCGCCGTCGGTGCAGACACCGCCGCGGGGGTGGGAGTCATTGCGGAGGTAGACCGAGGTGAGCACCTCCTCGCCGCCACCGCCTGGCAGTGGCCCGTAGCAGAGGTCCCACGCGGGGATGGCCATGCCGTCGCATGCCAGCTCCTCGTCCGCGCAGGCGCCAGAGACGTCCAGGGTGAACCCGACGATGCGCTGGTCGACCACGGTGATGCCGCCCGGCGCCGCGCGGTATGACACGGTCGGAGCGGCCTCGTACACGACGTCGAGCGTGTACAGGGCGGGAGCCGCCCACTCGCCGGGGCTGCCTCCAACCGTGCCGCCCCACGACACGCTGTGCAGCTGGTCGCCCTCCCGCTCGTACACCACCTGGTTGCCCCACGCGTCCTGCACGGCGCGGGTGCGCCAGGTGTCGGGCGCCTCCAGCGGCGGCGCAGGCTCGAGTGTGGTGGTGACACCCTGGTGCTTCACCGACCACGTGCCGTCGGGGTGCTCGGTGACGACGGCGGAGGTGGGTGATGTGCTGTGCAGCTCCCACCCGTCACGCCAGAACAGGATGCCCGAGACGCCGCCGCCCGACAGCCGATACGGCGCCACGGGCTCCTCGTCATAGGCCTGGGCGCGCACCTGCCCGGTGATCCGGGTGAGCGTCATGCCCTCGGAGAGCGACCATCCCCGCCCCAACCACCCGTGCGCGCCGGCAGCGGACGAGTAGCTCAGGCCGATGCTGGGCGGGAGGCGGGTGGGGGGCAACTCGAGGGGTATGCCGTACTGGGCGTCGCCCTGGCCCGAGGCGGTCGCGCCGAGCGCGATGGGCTTGACGGGCGGCTCGTGCGAGAGCGCGTCGGCGGCGCTGGGGGTCACGCCGTCGCCGGAGATGGACAACCCGAGGAAGCCGGCATCGCTGGCGTGGGCGGGGGGAGCGGCGAGTGCTGCGAGCAGGGCCCATACGAGGGGGCGTGGCGCGGTCATGATTCCTCCGAACGTGAGGGTTCGGAGTCTAGGGCGGGATCGGGTGCGGGTTGGGGCGGGCCGGGGGTGGTTCCCGCGTTCCGGATGGGGTTGGTGGGTGATAAATGATTTAGATACTGATGAATGCGCGCACGCCGGCGCTGCAGGCTGTCCGGGTGTCGCGTTCACCCGGCCGGGGAAATTTCCGCCCCGCTGAGGGCCAGCGGACGGGGCGGTGGCGCGGAACGTCGGTCGTGCGCCCAGCGTGCGGGCGCGTCGGCCACCGGTAGCGTGACGACCCAGGCGGCTGCGTTCTTGTGGTGGGCGTGCTCGACCGACATCAGGCGACAAAGGCCGAGCAGGTGCCCAGCAGCTGCCCTCGGCGATAGTCTCGCTGCGCCACCAGGCCCGTGACCGCCTCCTCCTCAGCTGCGAAGTCGGCCAGGCGAGCGCGGGCCTGCTCGGCGAAGGGCGGCCCGGGCCACTGGACCAGGTAGCCCTCGATGTCCGAGCGGGACCAGCTGTCCTGGACAGCGCGCTGGAGCTGGTCGGCGTCTGCGCGGGCCAGGCTGCCATCCGGTGAAAAGCACACCGCGGCAGTCGCCAGCTGGGCTCCCTCGAAGGCGCTGGAGGCCTGTCGAGCCTGTGCGGCCGCATCGCGGATGCCGTCGGGCATGTGCATCCGCGAACAGGCGATGGTGAGGAGCAGGAAGGGGAGCATGGGCATCGAGCATATCGGAGGTGATGCGCTCATGGACACTCCGTCTTCTTCACCTGGCCGGAGCGCACCACGACCGCGTCATCCGCGGTGTGTGCGGTGGACACGTGCGTTAAGCAGGTAGTCATGGAAGCGAAGATCCGAGCACTGATCGAGCGGGCGTCGGAAGGCGATCTGCGCCGGCTTTCCAACGACACAACCATCGGACTCCCCCTGCTGGAGCAGGCGCTCGCGGGGGCGCTGGCGGGTTGGACGACCGGGATGGTCGAGCGCTTGGCCAGGGTGGCCGGCGTCGACCCCGCGGCCGTCTGGGCCCAGGGCCCCCTTCCCGCAGCGCCATCACTTGCTTTCTTGCGCGGATCCTGGCCCGACTTCCACCAAGGCGACATGCGTTTGCTCACCCGCGCGCTGGAGGCAGGCTGCACGCTCCGCGCCATGTCGGACCTGCTCGCGGCCGACATCGGTGCCCGCTACCGCCCGTCACGCGTCTCATGCAGCCCGCCGTTCTACGAGGACGGCTATCGCCTGGCGAGACAGCTTCGTGCGCATCTTGGCGCGCCGACGAGCGCGCTGCCGAACCTGTACGACCTGGCCGGAGGGCTCCTCGACGTGTTCGTCGCGTCCGCGCCGCTGCACACCGCCAGGCTCGAAGCCGTGACAGTCTACAGCAGCGAAGGCGCCGCCATCGTCCTGAACCACCGCGTGGAGCGCCGCGGCGTGATGCGCCGTCGCACCCTCGCGCACGAGCTGTGTCACGCGCTGTACGACGAGCAGGATTCTCCCGCGGATGCCGTCCTGGAGCAGGATTCCGCTGGCGAGCAGGACGCATCTCCGCGTGAACAGCGGGCCCGCGCGTTCGCGGCAGAGTTGTTGGTCCCACTCGCGGGGCTGAATGAGCACCTCGGCATCCCCGCGATGACCACCCACACCTCGACTGCGCGAGAGTATGTCGCCACAGTGTCGAGCATCTTCGGTGCGCCACCTGAGCTTGTGGCGAACCACCTCGCGAACCACCGCTACGTGCACCTGGATCTCCGTGAAGCCCTGGTTGCACACGTCGCCGGCACCGACATTGCGGTTGCCGATGAGGCGTCGGACTGGCTGTCGGCCAGGGTGTTGGAGGCAGCCGACGCGGAGCACATCACGGGTCAACGTGGATCCGAGCTCATCACGCTGTTCTCGGTGGGCAATGACCTGGCTGCTTGATGCATGCATCTTGATCCGGGCAGAAGACGCCGGGCGGCTCTCCGAATTGCTCGACGTGGCGGCGACGTTCCGGATTGCCCTGGCCGAAGAGGTCTGGTTTGAAGTCGCTGACCCCGTGTCCAGGAGGCCACGGGTCCTGGCTGCAGCGCGGCGAGCACGGGCAACCCTCGACGCGAGCAACATCCACGTCGAATCGATCCCACTGGGTGGGCCCGAGGCGGCGTTGTACGCGGCCCTTCGCCAGGGCCGCACGTCGCCGAACGACGCCGGCGAGTGCGCGTCGGTAGCGTTGGCGTCGTGTCGGGAACACCACGTCTTCGTGACGGCGGAGAAGGGTGCCGTGGTGCTCGGCGTGCACGAGCTGGGCGAGCGCGTGATGACCCTGCCCTGGTTCCTCCGACGGCTTGTCGAGGCGCACGCGCTCTCGGCCGCCGCCGCCTCCGAAATCCGCGAGAGAGACAGGATGAGCGCCCCAGCCTGGTGGGCCGACTGGATTCGGACCGCCACAGCTGGGGCGTCGGAATAGCCGGTGCCCTCCGCGAGGCGGCTCGAGGGGTTGCCCCGCCAGAGCGGGACCGTTGTTGGCGCCCGTCTATAGGCGGACGACCGCGCTGGCCCCCTCAACCGGCCCCCCCCCCACACCGCACCCTCGTGCAGGCGTCCTTCCAGGGCCAGCGGCGCCTGAAGCCGACACCAATCCATGGTTACTTGGCAGGCCAACAGTCTGGAGTCACCGATGAAGCCGTGTAGCTGGCTCACGATCCTCCGCTCCGCTGCACTCGCTGCACTCGCTGCCATCGCTCTGTTCGCCGCTATTCCCGCGAGCGCCAGCAGCACGGACTGCTCCGTCGTGGAGGCGATGGCAGCATCTGACCGGTCCCTGGATGAGACGTTGGCTGTTGTCGTGAAGCTCGTGGTCTCGGGCGCAGCCTCGGGCCAGTCAGCGTGCATCGCGGCGGCAGGCGCCACGGCGGACCAGATCGTGGCGGTCGGTGTCCTCGAGTCGAAGGGCGTGAGCTGTGCGACGTAGGCGCGCCTCGCCGAGGCGGAAGTGCCGGCCGACACGCTGGTCGAACTGGTAGAGGCGGCCGAGCGCACGTTCGCTACCGAGGAGTTGGCATGCGTCGCCAACAGCGGCCTCGACAGCTCGGTCCTCCTCGCTGTCGGGCTGCGCGTGGGGGAGGCACAGGAGGCTCCACGGGCGCCCGCGGGCGCCCCTGACCGGCCGGCGCCTGCGGCAGTCGCCCCGGCGCCGACGCGGTTCGTGGTCGAGGCGTCGCTCGACTTCGACACCGTGG
>JBLFXJ010000215.1:0-13893 GCA_047609825.1 Myxococcota bacterium | reverse complement strand
TTTCCGTTCATCGGTACCCCGGGCGTGAGCAACATCGTGCCCGACCCGCCGGTCCGGGTGGACGAGGTGGTGCTCGCCGCAGGCGGCACCTGGCGGTGGTGGACGGGCGAAGATGCGCCCGATGCGGACTGGTTCGCGGGGGACTTCGACGACAGCTCATGGACCGCCGATCCCGGGCCCCTCGGCTACGGCGATGGGCACATCGTGAGCGTGTTGCCGTATGGCCCCGACGGCGCGAACAAGTGGCCCGCCGCCTACTTCCGCTACAGCTTCGACGTGGAGTCACCAGAGCAGGTGCAGACGCTGGTGCTCGAGCTCCTCCGCGACGACGGCGCGCTGGTTCGGCTCAATGGCGTCGAGCTGGTGCGCACCAACCTGCCGTTCGGCGCAATCGAGCACGGGACGCGCGCGCTGTCCGCGATGGGCGGCGCCGACGAGACCACCTACACCCCGACAGACCACGGACCCGACGGCCTGGTCGAGGGACGCAACGTGCTCGCCGTCGAGCTGCACCAGGCCACGGCCGGTAGCAGCGACCTGGGCTTCGACCTCACCCTGATGCTGGAGCGGCTGGTTCCGGCGGACTGACTACTCCACCCACGGCACGCCGCCGCCATCCCCGATGCCATCTCCGTCGCTGTCGATGGGCACCACGAGCACGCCGGGGAGCGGCACCGGCGTGGCCCCCGGGGACTCGGACAGTCCGGGGGGGAACGGCGGGAGCGCCTGGTTCGAGGTGTGGGTGCCGGTACCGTTCACCAGCACCGCTGCGATGGCCACCTCAGCGCCTGGGGGGACCGATCCCTCCAGCTCGGGAAACACCAGCGCCCACGGCACGGCGAACTCCAGCCCCCACGGCGGCGCGGGGGGCAGAGGGGCGCCGTCCGCTCGCACACCGGGGCCGAACACCACCGCCCCGAACAGCCACGGTAAGTTGTCGGGCGGGTCGAGCCCGCGCAGCCCAGCGAACTGCGAGTAGTTGACCACCTCGGCGCCACCGAGGCTTCCCATCGCAAAGTCGGCCCCGAAGCTGGGGACCGTCGGGGGTGCGAGGAACTTCAGGTTCGACAGCACCGAATCGAGCGGCCCGATGTTGTCCGACAGCGCGCCATGGAGCTGGGCCGGACCGCTGCCTGGCTCCCGGTCGATGTCGAGCAGCAGCACCACCGTGTTCGACTCGAGCTCGAACAGCCCCTCGATGCCGACAACGAGCCCCCACGCGTCGACGCCGACCTGCAGCGCGTCGAGCTGGTTGAACCCCTCGCCATAGGAGGTGGGGTTCACCTGGCGGACGGCCTCCGCCGGCAGGTCCGACAGATCGCCGTTCGGCAGCATCACCGCCTCCGGCCGCACGAATGGCTCGCCCGTGAGACGGGACCGCAGCATGGCGTGCACGTCCATGTGGCTGCCGTGCAGGCCGTCGAGGGGCTCGGTGCCCGGTCCCATTCCGAACGCGCGGATGTGGCGGCTCGAGTGCGACCCCCACAGCCACTCCACCTCGGGGATCTCACCGGCCGCGCCCCCGGAGAGGACGTCCAGCCCACCGGTCTCGTGGTCGGCGGTGACGATCAGGCTGGCATCGGGGTGTCCGTCCATCCAGGCCTGCAGCACCTCTACGGTCTCGTCCATCTCGGCGACCTCGGACACCGTCCGTTCGATGAGGTTGCCGTGACCGGCGTGGTCGATGCGCCCTGCCTCGATCACCAGGAAGAAGCCCTCCGGGTCGTCCTCGAGCAGTTCGAGTGCCTTGCTCACCATGGCGGGCAGCGATGGCACGTCCACGCCGCGTGCCTCGACATAGGGCAGGTGCTCCCCAGCGAACGCGCCCCAGAGCTTTCCATCGTCCGGCGCCGCCTCGAGGTCGGCCGCGGTGGTCACGTAGTGGAAGCCGCGGTCCGCGATCTCGGTGAGCAGGCCGTCATCGTCCCGGCGGGAGTCCACCCCCTCGGGGTTGATGTACAGCCGACCCCCCCCGAGCATCACGTCCACGGGCGATTCGGCAACCTGCAGGTCGGCGATGGCCACCTGGTCGTTCCGATCCGGGAAGTGTGCGGTGAATGATGCAGGCGTCGCGTGCTGGAGCGAGGTGGTGGTGACCACGCCCGTGGCGTAGTCGAGCGAGGCGGCGAGCTCGACGAGAGACTGCACGGGAGCCTCGGATCGGTCCATGCCGATGCGGCCGTTGAAGGTCACCGCTCCGGTGGCCATCGCCGTGCCCGCGGCGGCCGAATCGGTGATGCCCGAGGCCCCCGATGGGTTGATCATGGCCTGGTGCGGCAGCGACCACACGGTGAGCCCGTCGGCGGCGCCGGTGCGGAAGAATCCGCCGGCCTCGAGCTGCCCCGGACCCATGCCATCACCGATGAGCAGGATCACCGCGCGGGGAGTGGGTGCGGGCGGGGCGGTGTCGCCGGTGGGGCCCGAGGTGGTGCCCGTTGGCGTGGAGCCGGTGGAGGTCGCGCCGGTGGGCGTCGTGCCGCTGCCGGTGGTGCCGGTCGGGGTCGTGCCGCCGCCCGTGCTGCCCGTGGGCGTGGCCGTGGGCGTGCTCCCGGTGGCGGTGCCCGTGGGAGTGGTGGAGGGCGTGCCGGTGTCGGAGCCGGGCTTGGGGTCGGAGGTGCCGCAGCCGGCGATGAGCAGGAGGAAGAGGGTGCGCATGCCCCAGCGTACAATGTGCGCCGGTCGACCGCGTGCAGCGACCCGTCTGGAGTGACGGTTCGGCACGCAGCCCGACGCGACCGTGGCGACAGGTCTGCAGCGCCCCGGCGTCCGCTACATCAGCACGCCGGGCGGGTTCTCCTGCACCGTGGGTGGCAGATCCGTGTGGCCCAATCGCTGGCGCAGGTTCTGCTCGATCTTGATCGACAGAGCGTTGAGCGGCAGGCCATTCCAGAACATGCTGAACGGGTCTTCCAGCACCCGACCGGCCTCGCTGATCAGCGCGAACGCCAGGCACACCAGCATGTTCAGCGGGATCGCCACCCAGCCGAGCTCGTGCACCATGGCGAACGGGAGCATCAGGGCGAAGGTCTGGATGAGCAGCTCGACGATGAACCCGACCCCGCGGGGCAGCGGTGTGCCCTTGATGCGCTCGCAGCCGCCCTGGATGTTCAGGAAGTCCAGCACCGACCGGTCGAGCGACTCCAAGCGGTGCCCGTCGAGGCGCCCTGCGTTGTTCAGCGGCACCAGCGCATCGAACTGCCGGTCGAGCAGCGCGTGGGTGAGGTTCGTGCTGGCCCGGATGGCGTCGTCGGACTCCCCGAATCGCTGATAGTCAGCGTCTGCGAAGGGGTCTTCGCCCCGGAGCAGGCAGCGCAGCGCGTGCACATAGCTCACCTGGCGCAGCACCAGCACCTCGGCGAGCTCCTTGTCGGACTCCCCCAGGTAGTGGGTGATCTGGGTGCACCAGTGCCGGGAGCTGTTGATCATCCGGCCCCACAGCTTGCGCCCCTCCCACCACCGGTCGTAGGCCTGGTTTGCACGGAACGAGGCAAAGATGCCGATGGCGGCGCCCACGATGGTCACCGGCATCACGGGCAGCTCGAGGAACTTGAAGCCCAGCGGCTCGATCAGCGCCCAGGCGAAGGTGCCGGCCACCCCATAGTAGAGGATGTTTCGTAGCTGCCACTGGATGATGCCCAGCGGTCGTCGCCGAATGTTCAAGGTCATCATGGTGGGGCACTCTCCAGCGCGGTTGAAGCTCCGCGCCTATCCGGCCCCCGTCCATGGTGCAGGTCAGCGCAGCCCGAGCGCGCGATGGTCCGCGAGCGTGCACCGGTCCTGCACCACGGTGATGCCCGCAGCCCGCAGGGTCGCCGCAGCGTCGTCGTTCCGGATGCCGAGCTGGAGCCACACCACCTCGGGGCGGGGGTCCATCGCCAGGATCTCGTCCACATGCCCGGCCACATCGGGCCCGCGGCGGAACACGTCCACGATGCTCACGGGCTCGCCGAGCTCGGTGAGGGACGCCCGCACCCGCTCGCCGAACAGCGTCTCTCCGGCCTTGGTGACGTTCACCGGCACCACGCGGTAGCCGGCCGAAGCCAGGTATGCGGGCACATAGTGGGCGGGGCGACTCGGGTCGGGGTGGGCGCCGAGCACGGCCATCGTGCGGGCGGACACCAGGATCGGGCGCACGTCGGACAGCGAGGCGGGGTCGGGCACGGCACGCTCCAGGTCAGGGCGACAGGGGTGGGGTGGCGGGCTGCCCGGAGCCCACTGGGCGGGTGGTCTCGATGCCCCCGGCCTCGATCAGTCGCTGGCGGGTCACGCGGAGCGCTTCGGCCCCGATGTCGGTGCCCGCGAACCGTCGCCCCGAGGCCACCGCTGCCACCGCGGTGCTCCCGCTGCCGAGGAACGGGTCCACCACCAGCTCGCCCGGCTGGGTGCTCTGACGGATCAGCGTGTGGGCGAGCGCTACGGGCTTCTCGGTGGGGTAGCCGCGGTACACGCGCTTGGCGGTGAGGATGTCGGGCACTGCGAGATCGGTGAGCTTGCGCTTGCCTTTTTCGAAGAACAGGATGAACTCGTGCCGCGCTCGGTAGTGGTAGCCCATGCCGATGGCGACCTTGTCCCACACCAGCGGCTTCCAGAACCGGAACCCGGCCGCTTCAGCCAGTGGCTTGGCCACGAACATCGTCTCGGCGTCGCAGAACAGGTAGAAGTGGCGGTCCCGCCTCAACACCCGGTACACCTCGTCGAACAGCTCCGCGAACCGGGTGTTCGGGAAGATCTCGAACCAGTCGTTGCTCGACGCCTTCGAGTGCTTCAGTCGGGTGGTCGTGCCCTTGGCCCGGTGCTTCTCCAGCGATTCATAGGGCGGGTCGGTGACCACGAGATCCACTGACGCGTCGGGCAAGGCGCGGAGCCAGGCCACGGCGTCGGTGTCGGACAGCTGGAACGTGGGCATGCCCGCCCAGTAGTCCACCGGGGCGGCACCGCGCCCGCCTCCGATCAGCCCTCGCCGCAGTACACGTAGCTGCACGACAGCGGCTTGTACAAGTTGTACACGTAGAAGTCGCCGCAGTCGGTGATCTGGATGTCGTTGACCTGCCAACACGGGCCCGGGGTCCACGAGTAGCAGACCTCCTGGGTCACCGTGTCGCCGATGCCCACCGGGTGCACGCCGTTGAGCCAGCCCGCGGCGTGGGTGCCGCAGGAGTACTCGTCGGGGTCGACCTCGGGAATCCGCCGGCCGGCGTCGCCCTCGAACCGGAACCACTCGCCGCTGGGTGAGATCCAGGAGTCGCACCGCGCATAGTCGTACACCCAGTCGACGTGGCGCTCGGCGTTGTCGAGCACCGCGTAGGCGTGGCACTCCGGGTTGTCGGCGATGCACAGCTTGTCGGCGCCGTCGCAGTCCTGGTCGATGCCGTCCTCGCACACCTCGTCGGCACCCGGGAAGATCCGGGCCTCGCCGTCGTCGCAGTCCAGGCCGATCCAGTCGGGGCGCAGGCCTGGGCCGGGGGAGTCGCAGGTGGGGGTGGGGTCGACCGGGTCGCCGGCGCCGAAGCCGTCGCGGTCGCCGTCGGGGTACCACAGGCTCGGCGGACCCACCGCGGGGTCCACATCGTCGCAGTCGTCGTCGTTCGGTGCGGTGCCATCGGGCCGGCTGCAGCCGTACTCGAAGTCCACTCCGGAGCCGTAGCCATCGTCATCACGGTCGGCGTACCACTCGAGGTAGCTGTCCTCCGACACATCAGGGTCGTCGTCGTCGATCAGGCCGTCGCAGTCATCATCCACCGGGAGGTCGGGGTTGCAGATCTCCGGCATGTCGGGGTTGATGTCGGGCCGGGTGTCGTCGCAGTCCATGTTCGCGAAGCCCCAGCCCTCGCGCACCTGGCACGCGAACAGGATGTCGTCGTCGGTGCCGAACCCGTCGCCGTCGCGGTCGGGCCCGAACGCGATGAGGGTGAACACGTCGATGTCGGGGTCCTCCTCGTCCACCAGGCCGTCGCAGTCGTCATCCAGGGCCTCGTCGCCGTTGCAGATCTCGGGGCGGGCGGGGTTGATGTCGGCGCGGGAGTCGTCGCAGTCGTCGCCACCATAGTCGGCGTTGAAGAACCCATCTCCGTCGGCGTCGCACTCGGCCTCGCACTCGTCGTCGTCGCAGTCGATGCGGCCGTCGGCGTCGTTGTCGCGGCCGTCATCGCAGATCTCGGGGCAGTCCCCGTCGCAGTCGCTGTCGTCGCAGTCCACCCGACCGTCGGCGTCGTTGTCTCGGCCGTCGGCGCAGTTCTCGTCACAGCTGGGGTCGTTGCAGTCATCATCGGCGCAGTCCACCAGCGCGTCTGCGTCGTTGTCGCGGCCGTCGGTGCACACCTCGACGCAGCTGGGGTCGACGCACTCCTCGTCGAGGCAGTCCACCTTGCCGTCGCCGTCGTTGTCGAACCCGTCGCCGCAGACCTCCGGGCAGCTGCCGAAGCAGTCCCGGTCGTCGCAGTCGATGGCGCCATCGGCGTCGTTGTCGCGCCCGTCCCCGCAGTTCTCGGGACACAGCCCGTCGCAGTCGTCGTCGAGGCAGTCGATGAGCCCGTCGAGGTCATCGTCGGTGCCGTTGGTGCACACCTCGCCACACAGCGCGGCACAGTCCGGATCGGCGCAGTCGGCGAGCTCGTCGAGGTCGTCATCCTCGAGGTTGTCGCAGATCTCCGCCGGCGGCTTGTCGTCGGCCGGGTTCGAGGATTCGCACGCGGCGAGGGCGAGCAGAAGGACGGTGACCACGCGCATCGAGAACCTCCACGGGCGGGAGTGTACCGCGTGAGCAGGGCGATCGGCTCCGGCGCGTTAGCCGGCGTCATGCTCGACCCGTACCTCGGCGCCTGGGTGCTCGATCCAGCGGCCTCCGATCCTGGCGACGCGCCGGCTCCCGTGCGGGCCGTGTACTGCTTGATGCCGGCAGATGGCGGCGTGTGGGCGCACGCCCAGTGGACCGAGGCCTCCGGCGAACGGCAGGTGATGACCTTCACCACCCCGCTCGACGGCACCCCGCGCTCGCATCCTTCGGGTGTGGAGCTGGCAGGTCGGCTCGACGCGACGGGCCTGTACACCCAGGCGACCCACGAGGGTGCGGTGGTGCTCGAGGCGCATCGCACGGTCTCGCCCGACGGTGGAACGCTCACTGTCGTGCAGCGCACCGATGGCGTGCGCACCACCGGCGTGTACCGCAGGTCCCGGGTGAAGCAGGTGATCTGCTACCGGCGCGACCTGAAGATGCGCAAGGGCAAGATCGCCGCCCAGTGTGCCCACGCGAGCATCGGCGTGTTCACCCGGCGCGACCAGGGCCCGCCAGACCACCTGGTGGTGCCCCTCGACGGCCCCTCGGCGGTGTGGCTGCGCCGCGGCTCGGCCAAGGTGGTGCTCTCGGTGGAGACGGAGGCCGATCTGCTCGCCGTGCACGCTGCGGCAGGTGCGGCCGGGCTCCCGTGCTCGCTGATCACCGACGCGGGACGCACCGAGTTCGGCGGTGTGCCCACCCGCACAGCGGTGGCCATCGGCCCCGGCGTGGTGTCGGAGATCGACGCCATCACGGGGCCCGAGGGCCTGGTGGCGACCAAGCTGGCGTGAGTCGGTCCCGCCTGCTGCCGCTGAGTGCGCGAACGCTGTTCATGTATGCTCCAGCTCCTCCACGGAGTCGAGCATGTCCCTCGCGATCGTTGCCCTGTTTTCCGGGTCCGCCCTGGCTGCACCCGCCCTCACCCTCAGCGGGGACTGCCCCGGCCCCGTGACCATCGACGTCGCCGGTGCAACGCCCGGTGGCGACATCGTGATCGTAGCGGGGAGCGGCCCCGGCGCGGAGGTGATCCCCCACGGCCCATGCACTGGAACGGCCCTGGGCCTCGCCGGCCCGCTCAAGGCCTTCGGGCCGCTGCGCGACGTGGACGGTGACGGCGCGATGTCGATGAGCCCCGTGGTGGGCGACCATGTGTGCGACCGGTCGATGGTGGTGGTCGACGTGTCGTCGTGCACCGTGAGTCCGCTGGCCACCTTCGGGGACGACGGCGGCGGCGGCGCGGCGGTCCCTGGCGAGTTCAACGCCCCGCTGCCCGGAACTCTGGGCGGACAACGGGTGTTCGCGCCTGATGGGACCCTGTGGTACCTCACTTACGGCGGCTACCTGGCCAGCACTCCGCCCGGCGGTGGCGTGTCCACCCTGCACGTGCACGACAGCGAGGTCGGCGCCCATGGCTACGGCGGCACGCCCTTCGTCGAAGACGACGGCACCGTGCTGTGGGAGACGGGTGGGTCCGGCGTCGCGCGGTTCGACCCGGGCAGCGGCACTTGGGCCACCATCGCCGACACCCCGTTCAACTACTACGGCGTGTCGCAGCTGTTCCGAGACGTCGATGGCAACATCGTCACGGGTCGGCCGGGTCTCGTGATCCGCCCGGACGATTCGCAGGTCGGGGTCGACTTTCTCCGGGACTACGTCGTGAACACCCACGACTGGGTGTACACCATGGAGAGCACCACGGTGTATCGCCAGCGGCATGACGGCAGCGAGCGGAGCGTCTGGGGCACGGGCTGCGTCGACGGCTATGGCATGGCGCTCGGCCTCGACGGCTCGCTGTACTGCAGCCAGGGCAACACCGAGCCGGCCAGCGTGCACCGCATCCCGCCCGAGGGAGGGGCCGCCACGGTGCTCGGGACGGTGCCAGCGAAGGTGCTGTTCGTGGCGACCCATCCGGTCACGGGCAACATCTACCTCGCGGGCTTCGGCGCCGCGGGCGATGACGTGTACGAGATGGACCCGGTGACCGGCGACTCGGTGCTGTACGGCGACGCCCCTTGATCGGGTCGTGCGGGGAACGAATCACGCGGTAAGGCTGCACATGCTGGCGTTGTCGAGTATGCTGGTGCCGTTCAGGTTGGAGCGCCCATGTTGCCCGTCACCCTCGTCGCCCTGCTCGCCTGCTCGAGCGGTCCCGCATCCATCGTGTCGAAGAAGGGGGCGCCGTTCGATCTGAAGGGCGTGTCCACGGCACTGTTCGCCTTCGAAGCCACGTCGGACGCCCGGTACGGAAGCGGCGTGCTGCTGCTCTCGTCCGATGATGTCGCCTGCAACCAGGTGCTCGACATCCGCTACTCCGGTGAGCTGTACGAGCTGGTGGACGACTCCAGCGGCGTGATCATGGCGTTCGACTACTCCAACTACGAGGCCGACCGGGGCGGTGGCATGCCGTCCTGGGAGGGCCTGTGGATGGGCGGCTACGCCGTCGCCTACGAGGCGGAGCAGTACCGCAGCATGGGCATGGTCGTGTTCGATCAGGGCTTCCTGTACGCCTCGGGGTACTACGGCGGCGGCGGCGGGTGGGCCGAGATCAGCGACGATGCCGGTGGCACGGTGTCGGGCAGCTTCGACCACACTTACTGGAAGGGTAAGTTCAACGCCGAGAACTGCGGTGGGTACGGCAAGAGCGGCGGCGGCGGCGGCGACACCGGCTGGTACTACTGATCTCCAGATGAACACGCGGCTCGCGGCGGCGGTCGGCTGGATCGCCTGCATCGGCGTGGCCGGTGTGGCGGCTTGGCAGCATGACGGGCGCGTGGCCCTGCCCGGCGAGCGGGTGCTGTGGGGCGTGGCTGTGCTCGGCGGCCACCTGGCGGCCGGACTCGGCTGGACCCTCGTGTGCGCTGCGGTTGCGCCGGTGTTGAGGTGGGTCCCGCGGATCGAGCCCGCCCTGCCCGCCGCGGTGCTCATCGTGTGGCTCACCGTCCTGCCCGGCGGCTCCCCTCCGCTCCCACGGGCCGACCGGGTGGCGCACGGTCCAAACATCCTGCTCGTGAGCCTCGACACGCTGCGAGCCGACCACGTGGGCGCCGGTCTCACCCCGGCCATCGACGCCCTCGCCGCCCAGGGCGCCGCCTTCGACCGGGCGTACGCCACCGCGCCGCTCACCGCCCCGTCCCATGCGAGCATGCTCACCGGCCTCGACGTGTGGGAGCACGGGTTGGTGTCGAATGGCCGCCGGACCGACGGCAGCGTGGTGCCAGAGCTGCGCGCCGCCGGCTACCGCACGGGCGCGTTCCTCTCGGCGCGGGTGCTCGACCGTACCACCGGCCTCGACGCGGGCTTCGAGCACTTCGATGACCGGTGGGGGGATGCGCGCCTGGCCTGGATGCCGCTGCGCAGCGACGGTGAGATGGTGCGACGCGGCGACCACACGGTGGATCGGTTCGAGCGATGGCTCGCGTCGGTCCACACGCCGTGGTTCGCCTGGGTGCACCTGTATGACCCGCACGGTCCCTACGATCCGCCAGGGGCCTTTCGCCCGAGCGCGGCCGCTCTGGCTGAGGTGGAGGAGGACCCACCGCCCGAGTCCGAGGTGACCAACCTCACCACCGCCCTCCGCGGGCTGCTCACCGGACGCCCGGGGGAGCAGCGCCTGCTGTACGCGGGAGAGGTGCGGTGGACGGACCGGCAGGTGGAGCGGCTGCTCGCGGCGGCCGGCCCAGACGCGGTGGTGGTGCTGGTGGGCGACCACGGCGAGAGCCTCGGCGAGCACGACTACTGGTTCAACCACGGCGCCCGGCTGTGGGAGTCGACCCTGCACGTGCCGCTGGTGCTTCGCTGGCCCGGGAAGGTGGCGCCCGGCTCCCGCTCCTCGGCGCTGGTCAGCGTGCAGGACGTGGCCGCCACTCTCCGCGCGGTGACCGACGGTTCGCCGGCTCCGCTGGTCGCGGCCGTCGGCGGACGGGGCCGGGACTCGGTCACGTCGTTCACTACGGGGCAGGAGGCGAGGCCCACCCTCGGCTATCGGAGCGGCGTCGGGGAGTGGCGGCGGGGCCCGGCGGCGGCGCGGCGGTACCCCGACGGCAAGCTCCTGGTCCATCGAGGCGCCCCACCGGAGTGGTTCGACCTGACCCGCGACCCCCACGAGGCCACGCCGCTGCCGGTTCCCCCCGAGCATGCTTCTGCGGCCGCCGAGCTGTCGCGGTGGGTGGCGGCCGAGCCCGAGCCCCTCAGCGAGGCCCAGCAGGCGCATCTGCAGGCCCTCGGCTACGTGGAGTGAGCTCGAGGTCGATCCCAGGCGCGCCCGGCGCTGGGGTCTGCTACCTTGAGACTCGCTCCTGGGGGTCCTCGATGTCGCGTCTGCTGCCGGTGTTCCTGCTCGCGTGCTCGGTGTCACCCAGCTCGGCGCCGGGGCCCGCACCGTTCGGCGCCGATGCCGCGGATGGCGCCCTCGCCCCTCCCGATGCACGCGGCATCCTGCTCGAGGTCTCCGCCGCCGACCCCGGCAAGACCATGTACTTCCGCGTGCGCGGCCTCGACCCCGGCGAGTCGGTCAGCCTCGCTACCGGCCGGGCCCTCGGCGCGGGTCCGTGCGTTCCCGCCCTCGGCGGCATGTGCCTCGAGCTGGTGGGGGCCTCCCGCATCCTCGACCTCCGCGCCGATGGCGACGGCGAGGCCGTGCGCGGCATCGTGGTGCCGGAGATCATGGCGGGTCGCACGGCCTGCTTCCAGGCGGCCGCCCGCCGCGGCGCTGGCGGGTCCGATTCGGTGGGCTCGGCTCCCGTGTGCGTCGACATCCCCGAGATCTGCGGTGTAGACGACGAGCTGGACTGCGCCGGCGTGTGCGGGGGCGAGGCCTACCTCGATGGCTGCCTCGACTGCGTGGGCGGCACCACCGGGCGAGTGCCGGCCTCCGACGACCGTGACGCCGATGGTGTGCTCGACGCCTGCGACGTGTGCGGGCCCGACGCCGGCTCCCGCTTCGTGGTGCAGTGGACCGAGGTGGAGCACTTCAGCGGCGACGGCGGCCCCTACACCTTCCAGGCCGTCCTGCACGAAAACGGCGACTTCGCCTACTACTACACCGGCATCGAGCCCTATGCGCTCACGCCTACCATCGGCTGGCAGGGGGTGGGCGGCGACCCGTTCGTCGAGCTCGCCCACCACACCGAGTACCCGCTGGACTACCCCAACGTGTACTTCGACAGCACCGTCGGACCCCTCCCCGGCGTCGAGTATGTGCACCCGCTGGAGTTCGACGACATCCGGTGGACGGGCGCGCCCCTCGGCCTGTCCGACGACGGCCGCATCGAGGTGGACCTCGGGTTCGACTTCCCGTTCCTCGGCACCCCCTACGACGCGGTCACCGTGCTCTCCAACGGCGTGGTGCACTTCGAGGGCGAGCTGCCCGGATACCGCGACGAGAACCTGCCGTCGGTCCGGAACGGGGCGTTCCTCGCCGTCATGTGGGATGACCTGGACTCAGAGGGCGAGGGCGAGGTCTTCGTGCAGACGGTGGACGGCGGCTGCGCCCAGGACTGCACCGGCACCTTCGGCGGCGTGGCCATCGCGGATGACTGCGGCGACTGCGCCGGCGGGTCGAGCAAGGTGGACCTCAACCTGGCGATGGACTGCGCCGATGTGTGCGAAGGCGAGGCCTACCGCGACGACTGCGCCGACTGCGTCGGTGGAACGACGGGTCTGGAGCCCACCCCGGCCGAGGAGTGCCCGATGGGCCCGGACCTCGTGGTCGATGAGCCCACCCTCCGCGGCGATGTGTACATCGACTACGTGGACGTGGGCGCGGATTCCTGCCTCGTACTCGAGGGCTGCGTCCGCGACATCGGCGTTCGCAAGGTGATCCGGTTCGACACGATGATCGGCAACGTGGGCAACGAGGACATGTACCTGGGCGACCCCACGGAGTCGGAGGACTTCGTGTGGGACGAGTGCCATGGCCACTACCACTTCACTGAGTATGCCCGGTACGACCTGCGTGACCTGGCCACCGGCGAGGTGCTGCCCATCGGCGCGAAGGCCGGGTTCTGCGTGATGGACCTCGGCGTATATGACGAGGAGATCAGCGGCGGCAGCTGCGAGTGGTACCACTGCGGCAACCAGGGCATCTCGTCGGGCTGCTACGACATCTACCACAACAGCCTGCAGTGCCAGTGGATCGACGTGACCGATATGGCGGATGGCGACTACGAGATCATCGTCACCACCAACCCGGTGGGCCTGATCCCCGAGCTCGATCTGTCGAACAACACGGCCACGGTGCAGGTGAACATGTCCGGCGATGAGATCACCCTGCTCGATTAGTCGCAGCCGTCCAAATCGACCGCCTGGGCCAACGGCACGGGCGTCTCTTCGATCTGGCACAGGTTGCCCGCCCGGTCCACCCAGTAGGCCCGCCGCACGAGGTCGCGCTCGCATCCGCACGCGACCTTTCGCGCCGCGCGCACGATCCACCCGTCGGTCCGCTCCTCCACCTCGACCCAGGGCATCGCCGGGGTGATGGCGCGGTAGCCCACCGCCTCCTCGGCCCACTCCGCGAGCTCGAGGGGTGTGAGCGGCAGGAACACATCCTGATCGACCAGGGCCACCAGGCCGTAGGCCGCCTTTGCGGTGTCGATGGGGGAGATCTTGGGCCCGAGCTTGCCCGAATCGCCGGTCTGCATGGGCGTTCCGCCCACGGTCACTTGCACCGAGCAGGCCTTGGGGCGCTTGCACCCCTCGGTGAAGTCGTCGCCCAGAGCTGCTGCGCGTTCGCACGCGGCCCGTAGCACCGGCTGCCCATCCGCCACCAGGCTGGTGACCGCCGGGAGGGAGGTGACCCCCTTGCCGCGGGCGGCCTTCTTCTTGGCGTCATCGGTGGTGAATGGCGTGAACACCGAGGCCAGGTCGCCGAGCACGGGCGCCCCCGGCGGGGCCTCGCCGACGGTGTGGTCGGTGAGCTCCATGTTGTTGCGGTCGTCCACCGGGTGGCGCAAGCACCGGGCGCCGTCCATCATCTCGGGATCGGGACTGTTGAGGGGAAAGGCGAAGGCGACGCCGATGAGCAACGGGAGCATCATGCTGCCACCCGCTGCGCCGACGCCTTCTTCGGTCCCACCACGGAGGTGAGCCGCACCTCGGTGACCACGACCCCCGACGCATCGCGC
>JBLFXJ010000214.1:0-13945 GCA_047609825.1 Myxococcota bacterium | reverse complement strand
CGGTACCCACCACCACCGCCGCCGCTGCCGCCGCCGCCGGGACGATATCCACCGCCGCCGCCGCCGCTGCCGCCGCCTGGTCGGTATCCGCCGCCGCCGCCGCCGCCGCCGCCGCTGCCGCCGCCAGGGCGATATCCACCGCCGCCGCCGGGAGTGCCGCCGCTGCCGCTGCCGCCGCCGGGGCGATATCCGCCGCCGCCGCCGCCTGGCCGATAACCGCCGCCACCGCCCGGAGGGCCGCCGCCGCTGTCACCGCCACGATAGCCGCCGGGGCCACGCCCACGAGTGTGGACCTCCGGTCGACCGCCGTAGTCGCCTCGAGGAGGTCTTCCGCCGCCCGGTCCACCCGGTCCACCCGGTCCGCCTGGACCGCGTCGCTCTTCTGCCTCATTGACACGAATGGTCCGTCCGTCGAGCATCGCGTCGTTCATCTTCTCGACGGCGATACGCGCGTGAGTGTCTTCCTCGAACGTCACAAACCCGAATCCACGACTGCGGCCGGTGTTGCGATCAAGGATCACCCGCGCTTCGCGGATCTGACCAAACGCCTCAAAGGCAGCCCCAAGAGTCTGGTCCGTAGTGTCCCAGCTCAACCCGCCCACGAAAAGCTTGCTACCCATGCTCCCTTCATGCCGGACCGGTTCCGGCTGCATGTCTGCATTGCCCGGCGAGCGTAGCACGACCCGACACGTTCGTGCGAGGATCGATGGTGAAGTTGGGGCGGGTTCACAGGCGCTGGACGCTACCGGTCGCGCGCTCGGAGCCATCCGAGCAGGTCCACCAGCGCGGGCGGGCCTGGCGGAGGGGCTTGGCCCAGCCGTTCCACAGCGAGCAGCACGGCGTCGCGTAGAGGTGTGAGTGCATCATGCGATTCGAACGTCTCCAGGACCGTCTCGGCGCTGACCAGGCGGCGGCGCACCGCATCCTGGACGAGACCCGCGAGTCCGATCTCATCGAGATGGCCCTCCGTTGCACAAGCCTCGCCGATCCGGGCCAGGTCGGCGGCCTCCAGCCGGCCGCGGCGGTGGAGGACGAGGGCGGCCTGGAACCAGGAGAACACTGGCACGACCAGCGGTCCCAAAGGGGCGAACCGCCCTGGCGGTGTGCGGCGGTCCAGGTGGATGAAGATGTCTTCGACGGCGTCCGCGGTGCCCACGCGCGGCAGCGCGGCGACCGCGGCGGCGATCGCATCTGGGTAGGCCCCCCCGAGTTCCATCACCCGCGCGAGCGTCTGCTCGTCGATCCGGCGCGACACCGCCTCGGCGTAGGTGGCGTAGATGACGGCGTCTACCTCGCTGTCATCTCCAAACAGCGTCTCGCGGACCGCGGGCCCCAGGCCAGCGCGCTGTTGCAGGAGCGCCGGCAGCTTGTACCCGACCTGCCCCCGGACGGCGCGCAGCCGACCTCGGCGGAGATTCCCGAGGTTGTCCTTGAGCGTGAGGCGGTCCACCCGGACGCCGTCCAGCGCGAGCTTCTCCCGGAGCACGTCGCGCATCTGGGTGGGGGAGCCCGACAGGATGAATACCTTGGACGAGGCATCGTGTTCCGAGAGCGCGCGCATCAGGGCGGGAGCGCCGGGGAGCGTACGCTTGTCCGCTGCCGTCTCGAAGGCTGTGCGGATCAGCCCGCGGACCGAGTGGATGTCGGTGTCGAGGTAGGTCCTGTCGAGGTCCCATCGGTACACGTGCATGGTCGCGCCCTAACCCAACGGGATAGCGTTGCCTGATGGCCCTGATCGACGACCTCGAACCGTCGGATGCGGCGCGGCTCGTCGAGCTCGTCGGCCGCCTCAAGCACGATCTAGGGAAGTACATCGCGCTGCAACAGCGATGGGTCCTCCCCACCGCGACGGAGGCCGAGCGTCGGGCGGCGCTGTCGGCCGATCTGCTCTCCACACGCCGCGGACCGACCGGCCAGGTCGACGCCGTCGAGGTCTGGCGCGGGTTCGAGCAGGCCTTCGCGATCGCAGAGCCGGACATCCACGACGATTCGGATCTGTCCGGCATCCGGCGTGAGATGGTGACCGTCGATGCGGTGGTCACGGCATTACGGGAAGGTCGCACCGACGCCGCCCTCGAGGCCAGGGGTCGGGCGGCGGCGCTGGCGGTGTCGGAGGGCTGCCGGCGGCTGTGGCGCCGGATTCGAACTCAAGCGGAGGGATCGTGGCCGACGTCCTCGTGATCGACGATCAGGATCGGTACATCGAGCTGTGCCGCAAGGCCATCCCCGGGCATCGGTATCGAGGGCCGGCCAGGAGCTGGCGCGAGGCTGCGGAGACGTTGGCGCGGGCCAGGGGTCGGGTCGATCTGGTGCTCCTGGACGTGAACTTCGACATCCCAGCGGAGGAGTTGCTCGGCTGGACGGACAGCACGACCGATGATCAACTCCGCCGTCTTCGGCGCCGACAAGGCCTGCACATCCTCGGGGCGCTTCGCGCACGCCACCCAGATCTTCCTGTGATCCTGATGACCAGTCGCGAAGAGCTGGCCCTGGAGCACCACGCTGAGGAGATGAACGCCGAAGAGTACACTTACTTCCTCGATGACGACTACGTCGACGCGCGATCCCTCGAAGGGCAGATCTCCGGGATTGTGGCCGCGCGCCGAGGCGACCTCGCTGACGGCCCCGTGTACTGGGGGCGCACGCTCGCGATGCGGCGGTTGCGTCAGCGCCTCGAAGTGCTCGCACGGGGCCGGCTGCCAGTCGTCCTGCTCGGGCCGACCGGCACCGGAAAGAGCCTGCTCGCACGCCACTTCGTGCACCAACGGTCCGAGCGCCCCGGGCGGTTCGTGGCAGTCGATCTGTCCACGGTCCCGCGCGATCTGATGGCCGCTCACCTGTTCGGCTCGGTCCGGGGCGCCTACACGGGGTCGGTTGCCGATCGCATCGGGGCGTTCGAGCAGGCGGACCGGGGCACCCTGTTCCTCGATGAGGTGGGCAACCTGCCCCTCGACGCGCAGAAGATCCTGCTCACTGTGCTGCAGGAGGGGCTCGTCACCCGGGTCGGCGACCTCAAGGAGCGGTCGGTTGACGTGAAGGTCGTGGTCGCAACGAACGACGACCTGGTGGCTCGGGTCCGTGCAGGCACATTCCGCAGCGACCTGTACATGCGGCTGAACCCCGCTACGGCCGTGACCCTACCCAGCCTGGCGGACCGCGCCCTGGACATGGACGCCCTGCTCGCCCACTGCCTCGAGCGCGCGCTGGAGCGGCCGACCCTGGCCTCGATGGTGCAGGACTATCGTGCGCGCCATGGCATCGGTGCGGGTCCGGTGGCAGTGCTCGCGGGCGTGGCCGTGCCGGAGATGCACCCCGGCGTGCTTGTGTTCCTGTTCCCCACGCGAGCGATGCGGCTGCTCCGGGCGCACAACTGGCCTGGAAACTTGCGCGAGTTCTCGATGGTGGCCGAGAACGCCGTGCTGTTCGCGCTCGCTGAGCTGTCGGGCGTGCGAGGCGGTGATCGCGCCGACATCATCCAGGTTCGCCCGAAGCTCGTGCGCGATCTGCTCCGGGCGGCGTCGATGGGTTCGGAGGGGGCGGATGCGTCTGGCTGGTCCGCGGCGGTCACCATCGAGCCACAAGAGACCCTGAACAAGGTCGCCCAGAGCTGTGAACGTCAGTATTTCGAGCGCCTCTATGTGGAGAAGGGCGGCGATTTCTCGGCGATGGCGGAGGTGTTGCTCGGTGACGAGGCCGCGGGCCGGAAGGTCCAGCTGCGACTGAATCAGCTCGGGCTGAAAGTGCGCGAGCTCAAGGAGCGGCTGCGGTGAGGCTCGCCTCGGTGCTGCTGCTCGCGTGTATGTGGCGGCCGGCGCTCGCAGCGCCCGCTGACGCCCTGGAGCCGATCCCGCGCCGGCTGTACGATGACGCGCGGCGGCTCGAGGCGACGGGCGAGCTGCAGAAGGCGGCCATGCGGTACCGCAAGGTGTGGGAGCTCGAGCCTACGTTCCACCATGCGGTCGTCGATCTGGGGCGCGTGCTCGCGGCTGCGAACGACCCTGGAGGCGCAGCCGCAGCTCTCGAGCTCGCGCCGTGGGACGGCGACGCGGTCGAAGCACTCGGCCACCTCCTGCTCGACTCTGAGCGACCGGTTGAGGCCCTGGAGCAGTTCAAGAAGCTGCGCAAGCTGCGGCCTGGTTGGAACGGAGGGCGCCTCCTGGAAGCCGAGGCCGCGCTTGCCTTCGACTCGGTCCTCGCCGCGGACCTGCTGTCCGAGTATCTCGAGCGGCCTGGGGTTCGGCCGTCGAGTGAGGCGGTGGGGCTCGGAGTGCGGGTGGCGGAGCGGTTGCGGCGCCACGCCCAGGCGGAGCGGTCCCGGGCGCTGGTGGAGCAGCTGGGCCGGCTCGATCTGGCAGTGCCTGAGCGGGAACTGCTGGCCGAGCTCGAGCACCGCGCGCGGGTCGAAGCGGACGCGGAGATGCTGCGACGGGCGGCGAACCAGCCCCTCCTGCCCGACCAGGAGCGCACTCTCGAGGCTGCCCGTGCGGCGCTCGGCCGCGGAGACCCGGCGGCCGCGATCGCACTCCTCGCCGATGTGCTGGAACAGTCGCCGCTGAACGCAGAGGCCTGGGGAACACAGGCCTCTGCGCACGAAGCGACCGGAATGTGGGCGATGGCCGAGCGTGCACTGGCCACGGCCGAGGTGCTCGACCCCTTGTCGGCGGAGTGGCCGGCTCGTCGTGGCCGACTGCTCTACGACAGGTTCGCCGGGCGATTCGACCTGGATGCGCTGGCGGGGCTCGACCGCGCCCTGCAGCGCCCCGGCGCGAGCGCCGAGGTGTGGCTGGATCGGGCCTGGGTGCTGCGTTCACTGGGACGGGCTGCAGACGCCGCGGCCTCAGCCAGGACCTATGTGGAGCAGACCCGGGATGGATGGCGGGCGGACGAGGCGGCCCGGTTCCTCGAAGGTGCGGAGCGACGCCGACTTCCGCCACCCGAGATCCCTCCCGCCCCCGGGAGGCCTGCGTCGGTACCCGAGGCGGCTTGGACCGCATTCCACCTGGCGCTTGCCCACCGTCGGTTCGCTGGCCCGAGCGACCTGGAGGCGGCGCTCGAGCAGCTGGAGATCACCCGGGAGCTGACGCGCGACTGGCCCGAGGCGCTGAACCTCGAGGCGGAGATCCGTCAGGTGCGGGACGAACCGGCCGCCGCGATCATGTTGTACGAGCGCTCTCTCGCAGCCCGACCGGGCCAGATCCGGGTGATGGAGCTTCTCGCGCAGCTATACGCCGAAAACGGACGCGACGAGGCGTCCGCAGCGCTGCTGTTGGATGCCGCGGAACGTGGCAGCGCGGCGTCGTTGTATGCGCTCGCCAGGGCCGCGTGGCAGGCAGGCGATCTGCTCGAAGCCCGCGATCACCTCGAGCGGTACTTCAGCAGCACTGCATCCGGCCCCGAGTACGCCGCTGCGCTGGAGCTCCGGGTCGAACTCGATCGCTGGATCCGCGGTGCTGCGACCATCGCTGGCACATCCATTGCGGTGGGGGCGGGCCTGCCACTGGCGGTGTGGGTGCGCCGGAGGAGCGGTCACGGGCTGCGCGAGCTTCTGGAGCGCGTGCCCGAGACCTACCGGGATGTGGCGCGGACCTGTGCGGCGATCCGGCACGAGGTGATCAAGCACAACACCACGGTGTTGCGCGCGGTCGCCGATGCGCTGGACGCGCGCGATCCGGAGCCAGCGTTGTGGGCTGCCGATCGGCTGTTCGGCCCGCGGGGCGCCGCAGCACGGTTCGCCGGCCTCGTCGCGGAGCTCGAGCGCCTTGGGCGGGCCCACGGGGTTCGATTGAACCTGCGACACCGGGACCCCACCTTGGGGCCCCTGATCGCGGCGATGGAGCGACTGGAGGCGCTCCAGGGCGATCTGCGCGGCGGTCGTGGCCACCGGCGGACGGCCGAGCTGCGCGACCTGGCCGTCGTGTTGAATGTCACAGGCTACCGCGCCCTCGGTCTCCTGCTGCGACGGGTGTGCTTGCTCGAGCTCGAGGCCGCGCTCGTACGCGAGGCGTGGCAGGTGGCGCTCGCCGAACTCCGGCCTCCCGCCCAGGTCTCATTGGATCTTCGCCTCCCGCCTGATCCAGTTCTCGTGCGCATGTTCCGGGCCGACTTCCACGACATCCTGGTGAACCTGCTCCGGAACAGCCTCGAGGTCACGATCGAGGCCGGCGCGACCCGAGTCGGCGTATCGGTCGACCTCGAAGAGGACCCGGTGACCTTCCTCGAGCTCGTGCGGATCCGGGTGTCCGACGACAGCCCGAAGCGACTGTCGACAGCCATGATCCGGGGTCGGTACATCGGACGCGGCCTCGGGCTCGCGGTGGATCTGATCAGCCGCAGCGGAGGCTCGGTACATGTCGAGGCCCACCCAGGGTGGGCGAAGGCCGTGGCGATTCGGCTGCCTAGGGTCGAGAGCACAGGGGAGGAGGGGTGAACATGCGGGTGCTCATCATCGAAGACGGCTTCGAATACAGCGAGACTCTGGGGCAGTTCCTGCCAGATCTCGAGTGGGTGCGTGCGGGGAGCGGCCCGCAGGCCCTCGCGCTGTTGGCGACCAGCGAGTTCGAGGCGGTGTTCCTCGACATGCGATTCGATCGGGCACCGGAGGGAGAGCTCCTTGGCGACATCGAAGCCGTCGCCGATCGGCACAACGGTGATCCGGTCGCCGCACGGCGCTTCATGGAGGACCACCAAGGGATGTTCGTGCTGGCAGCGCTGCGCGAAGCGGGCTCGGATCTCCCGGTGCTGCTCTCCTACGACTTCGACGGCGAGCCGCATCGGTGGACGCGCCTCAGCGAGCGCCACGCACCGGTTGACTACCTGCCCGATAACGCCTCGCCTACCGACGTGTCCCGGCGTCTCCTACGGCTGGTCGGCGCTCGCTGACGTGGACGTTAGACCGCACGCGATGGCACCGCCCCACCACTTGCACGGCACTTCGGCCGCCCGGCCGCCAGGCGACGTCGGCCAGGTCCTGTCCAGCGGCCACCTCACATGACCACCCGTCGCTGTTCGAGCTGTGGCGCGGCTGTGGAGCTCCCCTCGGGTGTGCTCTCCACCGCCTGCGCATTCTGTGACAGCCCGTTGGTCGACTCTGACGCTGTGGCGGAGGCGCCTCCTGATCATGTGGTGCCGTTCGTCGTGCCGCGCGATCGTGCGGGCCGGCTCCTGTCCCAGTTCCTCGCGGGTCGCTGGCTGGCGCCGGAGTCCGTCCGGCGCGCGTCGAGTCCCGATGAGCTCGAGCAGGTCTTCGTGCCGTTCTACGCGTATGATGCTCTGGTTCGAACGCGGTTCTCCTGCCGGGTCGGCGTGCACTGGTACCGTACGGAGACGTACACCACGACGGTCAACGGCAAGACCGCCGTGCGCACGCGTCGGGTGCAGGAGACCGAGTGGTTCCCACTCGACGGGAGCCACGCCAGGCGTTGGTTCGACCACCTCGTGTCCGCCTCGAGGGGATTGCCTGAGTCCGAAGCGAACGACCTCGAGCCGTTCGACCTGGGCCAGGCCATGCCCTATGCGCCGGCGCTCACGGCTGGGGTCGCGGCCGAGCTGCCAACGGTCGACCATGGCGAGGCAGAACAGGTTGCGCGAACTGAGCTGGCCGCCCTCGAGAAGCAGACCATCGCCCACGGCCATCTGCCCGGAGACACACACCGCGAACTGACCTCCCACAGCGACGTCGAGGTGGACGCTGTGCGACTGCTCTTGTTGCCTGTGTGGACTGCAGTGTTCGCTGGGGGCGGCCAACCACTGCGCCTGCTGGTGAACGGGCAGACCGGTGAGGTGGTGGGCACGGTGCCCCGATCTCGCTGGAAGATCGGATGCTTGGTAGCTGCGGTCGTCGTGCCGTTGCTCCTCCTGCTCTTCGGGTCGCTGCTGTTCGGCGGCATCGCAGCGTTGCTGGGGGCATCATGAGCGAGCTCGCGGCCGTTCGATGCACAGGGTGCGGGGGAGCGGTGGCGGCCCGCCCCGGCACCCCGATGCCGGTGTGCCTGTTCTGCGGCGCGCCCGCGTCCGATCTGATCCCATACCTGCCTCCGGAGGGCATCGAGAACCCCGAGGGGGCGATCGGGTTCGCGGTGTCCGATGCCGACGCCCGGGCCGCGTTCTCGAAGTTCGCCCGGTCCAGCTTCTGGTACCCAGGAGACCTCCGAAACGCGACGCTGGAGCTCCGGCACCTGCTGATCCCGGCGTGGGCCTGGCGTGGCGATGTGGAGACCCACTGGACGGGGCTGGTGAAGGCCAGCACGCGGAGCGGAAAGCGCCCGGTTGCGGGTAGCGAACGGCATACTTTCGAGCAGGTGCTGATCCCTGCGAGCCAGACCCTCTCGCTCGCCGAGCTCGCCGCCCTGGGCGCCTACGATGAGGGCGGGTTGGAGCCGTTCGTTGGCGACGACGACTCCGATCCCTACGAGGTGTCCGAGCTCACCCGATCGGCGGCGCGCGGCGCTGCGCAGGCGGAGATGGCGCGGCGCCACCGCGCACTGGTGGTGCGAGCCAACGGACTTGTCGACTGCAACGCCGCCTCTGTCTGCGTGGACCTCTCCGGTCGGCCGGTGCTGGTGCCGGTGTTCATCGGTGCGTACCGTTACGGAGACGGCCTGTACCGAGTCCTGGTCAATGGGCAGACGGGGGCGCTGCACGGAAGCGCCCCCACATCATGGTGGAAGGTCGCTGGAGTCGCATTGGCGGTCGTCGCAGCACTCGGGGCCATCGCGTTGGCGCTGCTGGTCTGCTCCGGTGGAGTGGCGGTATTCGGCTCGCTGTGAGGAGGGGAGGATGACCGACGACCTGGCCGCGCTCGAGGCGGTGTGGGAACGAACCGACACGTTGTTCGGCCTGCTGGACCCGGCCGACCTTGGCACACGGGCGATCCCGCTCCGCCACCCGTTTCTGTTCTACCTGGGCCACCTGCCCGCGTTCGCGTGGAACCACATCGGCGCCGGTGTGCTGGGGCGGCCGCCGTTCCACGCAGATCTCGACACGTTGTTCGCGCGCGGGATCGATCCCGACGACGAAGACGCTGCGAGCGCGCGAGGGAAGTCGGCCTGGCCCGGGGTGGACGAGGTGGTCGCCTACCGCGAGGGCATCCGCCGGGCGATCCGGGAGGCCGTGCCACAGCTCGAGTCCCACCCGGACCCGTATGCCGCGATGATCGTGCCGCTGGTGCTCGAGCACGAGCGCATGCACCACGAGACGCTTCTGTACATGATCGCTCGGGTGCCGCCCGAGCGCCTCCACGCTCCTGCAGCATGGTCCGCTCCTCGACTCTCCGCCCGGGTTCCGCCTGTGTCGCGGATCGAGGTCGAAGCTGGCGAGGTGGTGTTGGGTGCAGAGCGGTCGTCGTTGCGGTTCGGGTGGGACAACGAGTTCCCGACCGAAGTTGTCTCGGTTCCGGCGTTCGAGCTTGATGATCGGCCAGTTACGGTAGGCGACTGGCGGAGATTCGTCGATGCGGGCGGCTACAGAAACCCGAAGCTGTGGTCCGACAACGACTGGTCCTGGAGGCGGCGCCAGGGGATCGATCATCCCGATGCGTGGCGGCGGGCCGACGGCGCCTGGCAGGTACGCAGCCTGTTCGCCTGGCACGACGCCGACGCCGTGGCCGGGTGGCCGGTCTACGTCAGCCTGGCCGAGGCGCGGGCGTGGTGTGCATGGGCGGGCACCCGGCTACCGCTGGAGGCCGAGCTGCATCGCGCGGCCTACACCCACGCCGGAACCGTCGATGGTGCGTACGACTTCCGCGCGCACGCCCCGATGCCGGTGGACGCATTCTCGGCCAACGGACGAGGCTTCCGTGATCTCGTCGGAAATGGCTGGGAGTGGACTGGCACCCCGTTCCTACCCCGCCCCAGCTTCGAGGCACACCTGCGCACCTACCCCGGCTACTCCAGCGACTTTTTCGACGGGGCACACTTCGTGGTGTTCGGGGCATCCTGGGCGACAGAGCGGTGCTTCCTCCGACCTTCGTTCCGGAACTGGTACCAACACCGGTATCCCTATGCCTGGACCACATTCCGTACGGCCGGTCCCAACTGATTGACCCGCCGAACCGGGCGCCCGGTGAGGGACTGTCCCAAAAAAAGGTGTGCAGGATCGAGAGGGTTCCAGGGAGTCCAGGGCAAGGAGGATGACGGAGGGGATAGCGAGCTATCCCGATGGAAGACGACGCGGAACTGGGCTTCGGAGGGCACTCGAATGCCACAACTTGTTTGGGCCAGTCCCTGAGTGCGCGAGTGTTGGATGCGCGGCGCCCGCTGCTTACACAGCGCGTCTCCCTGGAGGGTTCGTGGATCTGGTCGATCGTCCCCTGACACTGCGCAACGGCGTCGTCGTGCCCAACCGCGCCATCCTCGCACCGATGACCAACACCCAGAGCGCGCCTGACGGCACCCTGCTGGAGGCCGAGCGGCTGTGGCTCGAGCGCAGGGCGGCCGGCGGCTATGGGCTGGTGAGCACATGTGCGGCGTTTGTCTCGCTCGAAGGCAAGGCATGGCAAGGTCAGCTCGGTGTGTCCACCGATACCCACGTCGCAGGGCTCACGAGGCTGGCGGCGTCCATCAAGGCCCACGGGGCCGTCGCGATCGCGCAGCTTCACCACGGCGGCAAGGTGGCCGCCCTTGCGCCGGGGATGAGGCTGTCGACCGTCGACGAAGACGGAGTCCGAGGTGCCACCTCGGCGGATCTGGCCCGAGTGGCGGCTGACTTCGTCGCGGCGGCGGCCCGGTGTGAGGCCGCGGGCTTCGACGGCGTCGAGCTGCATGGCGCGAACGGCTACCTGTTCACTCAGTTCCTGGCACCGCTCGACAACCCGCGCACCGACGCCTGGGGCGGAGAGCTCGCAGGACGCGCGAAGCTGCTGCGCGACACGATCCGCGCCGTCCGGGCCGCGGTCGGCCCTCGGTTCGTCGTCGGTGTGCGCATCAGTCCGGTCGACACGTGGACGCGGAGAGGGCTGGTGCTCGCGGACGCCGTCCGGCTGGCGCCGTGGCTCGCAGACGATGGCATCGACTACCTGCACCTGTCGATGAGCGCTGCGACCGGCTCCCCACCCCACGAAGACACGGAGACGCCGGTGGCCACCGCACTCCGTCAGGCACTGCCGGCGAGCGTGCCCTTGTTCGCGGCCGGAGGTGTGTGGACGGCGGCGGATGTGCGCGCAGCGATGGACGCCGGTGCGGACGCTGTGGCCACCGCGCGCGTGGCGATCGGCAACCCCATGTGGGCGCGTGAGGTTGGGGGTGCGGGCTGGGAGCCGGCGCGGCCTCCGTGGACCCGGGCGCACCTCGAGGGGGCCGCAGTCGGAGCCGCGATGATCGACTACATCAGCAACTTTCCAGGCCTTGTCGTCGGCGGGAAGCCAGCGCGCTGACCCATCGGCCGAGGCCGACGATCAGAGAAGGTCTGCGGGCCGCTGCACGTGCACATGCAGGTGCGAGCGATGGTTTGGCGCATGCCGCACCACCCCATGTGTGCCCCACTCGAGCCGATCGTCGGGCGGTGGCATGACCTCGTCGACGTAGCTCTGGGGGAACCCTCGCTGCTCGACCAAGTAGGCGCTGAGCGTGTCGATATGCCCCTGATCGAGCAGGATGAACTGCACGTTGCCCGTGTCGAGCAGCTCGCGGATCAGCAACCAGTTGGCTTCGAGATCGAGCTGGTGCGGACGCACATCGACGAAGCCGTCCAACGGCTGCCGGCGGCCAGTGAGGTAGAGCCCGAGGTCGGCATCCTGGCCCGTGTCGTGGGTCTTGTGGCCAAACAGCTCGCCGCCGCCCCGGGTGGACATGTCGCCAACCATGAGCGGCTCCGCCCCCGGGACGAGCCACGCCATGCGCTCTGCCACGTGGCTGACCGTGGTCACCAGCGGCTCGGTGCCCCAGGCATTCTCTGCATCCCACCTGACGTACAGGCCATCATCCCGCGGGAGCTGGTGACCGACCACCTGAACCCACGGCGGAGGCACAGCGTCGTCCGCGGTCCCGGTCATGGGTAGAAGCAGAGCCAGCAGGCAGGGGATCGTAGAAACCTCTCGACAGGTAGGTCGACGCGCGAGATTAGCGTGTGAGGCGCGTCTCGCAACCCTGGCTGCACATCACCCCTTGGTTACCGGCGTAGGAGGGTGGGTGTCGCCGCCGAGCGCTCCTTCGCGCCAGCCGGGCGCGACGGGCTTTGTTAGACGTCGGGCGGCGGGTGTTGCTGTGCTGGTGCAGGCCCTGGTCTTCAAAACCAGTCGGGAACAGTCGAGAGGCTGCGTCCGGTGGGTTCGATTCCCATCATCCGCCGCCACCCTCCTCCACAGGCCACGCTGACGAGCGGCACCGCCCGTGGATGGTGCATCAGCCGCCTGCAGCTCCGGCCGGCGGCGCGGTGGGCGCGACCGGCGCTGGCTTCGCCGGTGGGGGAGTCTCAGCCCCGGGCGCAGCTGGCGGGGCCTCGGCCTCGGTCTCGGCCTCTGGCGCAGCTTCCGGAGCTGGAGCAGGCGCCGGCTTCGGGTTGCGCAGCCGGCGGGCGTGCTCGTCCTTCGCGATGGCGACGCAGGCGTTGTAGCCTGACTTCAGGCCCGCCTTGATCACCCCGGGCAGCTGACTGCCCCACTTGGCGACCCACCCGGCGTCGTCGCCGAACGACAACTTGCTGATGAACGTGACGCGAGACTCCCGGCGGATGCCTGGCTCCACGATGAACATGCCGAACACCTCGCCGAACGGCACGAACGCATTGAACGCCCACCGGGTGTCGATGCTCTCGTCCAGCTCGGTCATCTTCGCCTGGTACCGCGACCAAGTGCCGGCGTCGGTGAAGCTGGGCTCCAGCTTCTCGAACCACAGGATGGTCCGGCCATTATCGTCATCTTCCAGCCGGTACATCCGCTGGGGGTACGTGCCATAGAATAGCGTGAGGTCGAGCACGTAGTAGGAGTCGCGGTACTGGGCGCCGGTGACCTCGTCGATCCCCTTGCCCAGGTCGACCACCGCCTTCGCCCCCGACATGTACTTCGGCAGCCGCGTGTTCTGGACGTAGATGATGTCGCCCACGACCCCCCGCGGGAGATCCTGGTCGGACTCGCCCGCGATCATCGGCACGAAGCCATCTGGGAGGCTCTTCAAGCGGAGCGTGTCGTACAGCCGCTCGTCGTAGTCCTTGACCCAGGCATCTCCCCAGAATGCATCTCCGAGCGCCTTGTTGAGAATCTCGTTGGCACGGCTGTTGTGGGTCTTGAGCGTCACCGTCGTGACGCTCGCCTCGACCAGATCAGCGGTGACGGGGTGAGGGAGGCTCGCCATCGCAGGCGACGCCAAGGTCAACGAGACCACGAGTCCGAGAGTTCGTGCAGTGCGGACCATGCCCTCTCCGGTGTATTCGGCGCCTAACATGCCGCCGAGTCAACGCGCGACGGGCGGATCATCCTCCCTGATCTCTCCAGACGTGTGAGCTTGCAGTCATGTCCTGGTCGACACGAACCTTCTTCACGGCTCCGTTGCGGGAGGCCGAGGCCGCCATCTCCGCCAGCCTCCCGGGCTTCCGGCTCGGGGAGCGGCTCGAGCGGCTCGATCGCATGCGGCCATCGGTCGAGTGGTGGACCCTGCCCGTGCGGGGCGGAATGCTCGACGAGGTCGTGCACGTATCGGTCATCAACATCCACCCCGGCACCCGGGTGATGCTGCGCGCGCCAACATTGGCGGTGCGCCTGGCCCGCGGACTCACCGCAAGGGTCGGCGGATTCGGGGGTGTGCTGGTCCAAGATCAGGCGCAGTGTCGATTCGGCCGTGGGCTGGCCTTTGCGGGGACGGTTGTTGAGGCGTGCGAGCGAGACCTCGACCGCATCCGGCTCGACCTGGGGCGCCCCGCCGGGGTGGACGATGCCGCGCGACTCGCCTCACTCGAGCCTGTCGCGAACCAGGCCCACTGGCTCGACTGGCTGGAGTGGATCACCGGTCTCACGACC
>JBLFXJ010000213.1:0-14111 GCA_047609825.1 Myxococcota bacterium | reverse complement strand
GTTCGCCGTGAGGTGGGTGCAGTACACGTCCACGTCCACGCCGTTCACGTCGGCCACCGTGTGCAGCACGCCGCGTCGGTTCGTGGTGCTCTCCAACACCTCGAGAACGGGCTCGCTCAGCGGGTGCTTCGACAGGATTCCCGTGCCGTAGGAGCCGCCGTAGGCGAACTTGACCTCCTCCTCCTCACAGGCCGCGAGCAGCGCATCGGGGTCGTCGCCCACGTTGGCCATCACGCAGCTCTGGCAGGTGGCGCTCAGGCCGAGGAAGGTGAACCCGCACCGCTCGAGGAAGCACGTCACCAGCTCGTCGGGGCACACGTCGGGGCAGGACAGGTCGAGGCAGGTGGAGAGCGACTCGATCTCGGCCGGCGTGCAGCCCGGCTCGGGGTCGGTGATCTGGGATGCATCGGGCCAGAACTGGTGCGGGAAGTCGGTGGCGGCGGCGGCGACCGCGGCCACCTGGTCGGGCTCCCACACCTCCTGCAGGCACACGATGTCGGCGTCGATGGCGCCGATGGCCTCCGCCGTGTGTGGCAGCCGGGCGCGCGCCGCGGTGACGAAGCTGATCGCGAGGCCGGCGTTGTAGGTGGCGAACGTGGCGGTGGTGGTCGCGTTCTTGCCGGAGTCTGCGTCCTTGCCGCCCCCACAGCCGAGCACGAGGACGAGAGCGAGCGGGAACATGCGCATGGGATCTCCGGGGTGCTGGAGCATAGAGCCGAGGACTGACCGCCGCAACCACGAACTCCGCGGCCGACGACATCGGTCGCTCGGGGTGCCGTTTGCGACAGTCGCTCGCGCATCCAGCACGGCCCACGGGTCAGCCCGGCGGCAGCTCCACCCGGATGATGACCGACCGCACGGGCACACCATCGGCGAGCATTTCGAGCCCGACCTCCACCTGCCGCAGCTCCGGCTCGGGCGCGAACGCTCCGGTGAGGAACACCTCGAACTCCAGCGAATCCCGCGCCCGCACGTCGGTGTGCTCGGCCGGCGTGATCGCGTCCACCAGCCCCAGCGGGTCGTCCACCACCACCAGCTCCACCACAGCCCACGGGCCGCCGGCGACGCCCATCGCGCCGGCCGCGATGTCGATGATCAGGCCCTCGAGCTCAGCCGGCTCGGTGACGAAGGCCAGCGGCTCGACGCCCGCGTCGCCACCCAGGTCGAGCTCCGCGCCGGTCGCAATGGCCAGATCCAGGAGCTGGTCGTAGGCCGTGTCGCCGTTCACTGCGAAGCCGACCACCCACCCACCGAGCTCCGCCGCCGCGTCGATCACGTCGAACCGGCCCGCATCCTGGGCGCACCCGCCTGGAGTGTCGTAGCCGTCGTCGGGGTCGCGCAGGTGGTTGTCGGTGACGATGGCCACGATGGGGAGCGCACCCGGGCGGAAGCCTACGCCGCCGCGGTCGCCGCTACCCGGCACGGTGGGGTCCCAGATGCCGGGAACCAGACCGCGGAACGCATCGTCGGCGCTCGCCAGCGACGGGCGCACGTCGTCCTCGTCGTCGTAGCTCCTGTTGCAGTTCTGGTCGTAACCGTCACCGGTAAACGCCTGAAACAGAGCCTCCATCCCAGACTCCGGACCATCCGCCCCACCGTGCAGGCCCAACCCGGACAAGGCATCCGCGGCGCGGTCTGCCGCGGTGGTCTGCTGCTGGTGGACGATGAACGGCTTGTCCAAGCCGCCGCCGAAGCCGCCGAAGTTGTAGTCATCATAGGTGGCGACCCCGAGGGTCAGGTCACCGAGGTCGGCCAGCGCTGCCGGCAGGGTGTCGGACAGCGCCGCCATCGCGTCCAGCGTTTCGCCCATCGAGCAGGTGGTGTCGATGAGCAGGAGAACGTCCGCCGCGGCCTGCACCGACAGCGTGAGGTCCACCGTCTCGCGGCCCCCGCGGTCGAGCACCACGCCATCGAAGGTGCGGTCCACCTGGTCGCAGTCCTGGTCCACGCCGTCGTCAGGCCGGTCATAGGCACCCGGGAACCGGTCGGCGTCCTCGTCATCGCAGTCATCACTGCAGGTGTCCACGCCGTCACCGTCCACGTCTAGCGTCTCCACGCTCGGGTCGAGGTCGTCGCAGTCGCCGTCGCAGGTTGTGCTGCCGTCCACGTCCACGTCGTGCAGGTTGAGGAAGGGGTCGGTGTCGTCGCAGTCCCCGTCGCACCCCGACGCGCCGTCCAGGTCGCCGTCGGCCGGGGAGACCAGCGGGTCCGAGTCATCACAGTCGCCATCGCACCCGGTGAACCCGTCCTCGTCCAGGTCCAGCGGCTGGGCGATGGGATCGGTGTCGTCGCAGTCGTCGCCGCCGTGGTCGGAGGACTGGAACCCGTCTCCGTCCTGGTCGAAGTCGTCGTCGCCCGCACAGTCCTGGTCCACCCCGTCGTACCAGATCTCGGCAGCGCCCGGGTTGATGGAGGCATCTGCGTCGTCGCAGTCGTCGCCGCCGCTGGGCACCGAGGCGAAGCTGTCCCGGTCGGCATCCACCCCGTCCACGCCGTCGCAGTTCTCGTCGCGCCCGCCGGCATCCACGAAGTCGACCGCACCGGGGTTGAACGCGGGATCGGCGTCATCACAGTCGCCGCCGTCCACCGTCCACCCGTCGCCGTCAGCGTCTACGCCAACAGGTTCGGTCGTCGATCCGCCGGTGTCGTCGACCTTGATCTTCCCGCCGGGCGTTCCGCAGCCAGCGAGGGCGAACACGAGGATCCAGACACGCGGCATGGGGGTGACCTCCGGGCAGAGTGTACCGGAGGTGTGATTCCCGTTGCCGCCTGACAGCACCCGCAGTATCATCAGACCATGCAGTTCGACCGATGGTCGAACCGGACGGTCTGATGCCCACTCGCCAGTTCGACAGCGTCGATCCCGCCACCCGCGTCGCCCTCATCGAGGCCGCCGCGGCCGAGTTCTCCGAGCACGGCTACGAGGCCGGCTCGCTCAACCGGATCATCACCGAAGCCGGCGTGTCGAAGACCAAGTTCTACCGGTGGTTCGACGACAAGGCCGACCTGTGGCGCACCGTGGTGCGGCACCTGGTGGGGCGATTCCTCACCCGGATGGCGATGCCGGCGGCGCCGATGGTGGACCCCGCCAGCTTCTGGGGCGAGGTGCGGCGGCAATGGCGCCTCACCCTCGCCGTGTATGCCGAGTGGCCGCCCGCCGCGGGCCTGGTGAGGGAGCTCGCCCGCAGCGCCCTGGTGGGGGACGGGTCCGGCGCGCTCGCCGAGGCCGTGGCCACCATCCGGGCCAGCCTCGAGGTGCTGATCCGGGTGGGCCAGCACGTGGGGGCCGTGCGCACCGATCTGCCGTTCGACCTGGTGCTCGCGCTGGCCGCCGGCACCTCCGACTCGGTGGATGTGTGGCTCGCCGAGCACCCCGAGGTGCTGGCCGATCCCGAGGCGAGCGACGCGCTGGCCGACGACCTCACCGACCTGATGCGCCGCATGGCGACCCCGTCCACAGTGGAGGCACAATGATCGCGTTCGACGAACTCTGGCGCACCTGGGCCTTGATCCGCGACCCGCTTACCGCCCTGCCCGACATCGCTCAAGAGGGCGACGTGCTGCTCGCGTCGAGCCCGGTGGGGCGCGTGTGGGTGCTCCACCACCCCACCGATGTGCACCAGGTCTTGGTGAAGGACTTCCGCAAGTTCCGCAAGGACGTTTGGACCCAGCAGCTCGACGACGTGCTCGGCAACGGCCTGCTCACCAGCGAGGGCCAGGACTGGCGCCGCCACCGCCGCCTGGTCACGCCCGCGTTCGGTCCCGCCGCCCTGCCCGGCTACGCCGCCACCATGGTGGAGTGCGCCGAGGCCTCCATCGCCGAGTGGGGCGACCGCACCTCCATCGACGCCCACGCATTCACCAGCGCGCTCACCCTCGACGTGGTGGCCCGCACCCTGTTCGGCGCCGACCTGGGAGACGCGGCGGCCGCGATCAGCGGCGCCCTCGACGACTACATGCGCTGGTATATGGGCTTTCTGAACTCCGGTTTCCCGCTTCCTGCGGTAATCCCCACGCCAGCGAACCTGGCCCGGGTTCGGGCGCTCCGGGTGCTCGACGAGACGGTGAACCGTCTGGTCGCGTCCGCCTCGCCAGAGGATGCAACCTTGATCGGCAGGCTGCTCGCAGCCCGCGACGAGGAGGGCGGGCTGTCGGCGGTTCAGCTGCGCGACGAAGCGATCACGCTGCTGATGGCCGGGCACGAGACCACCGCCGGGTGGCTGCTGTTCGCGCTGGTGGCGCTGGCCGAGCACCCCGGCGTGGAGGAGCGGGTGCATGCCGAGCTCGACGCCGTGCTCGGGGGCCGCAGCCCCACCCTGGACGACCTGCCCTCGCTCCCCTACACCCGCCGCGTGCTGCTCGAGGTGCTGCGCCTCACGCCGCCGGCGTGGGCGGTGGGCCGCGAGACGGTCGAGCCCATCGAGGTGGGCGGCAAACAGTTCGAGCCGGGCGACCAGGTGTGGATCGGCCCGTGGTCGATCCACCGGGATCCACGGTGGTATTCCGATCCGCTGGAGTTCCGTCCCGACCGCTGGCTGGAGCTCGAGGGCACCCTGCCGAAGGGCGCCTTCCTCCCGTTCGGCGCCGGCCCGCGGATGTGCGTCGGCAAGCGCTTCGCCGAGATGGAGGCCCACCTCTGCCTCGCGGTGCTCGCCCAGCGGTGCAGCCTGCGACTGGCACCGGGAACGAAGGTGGAGCTGATGCCGAGCATCACGCTCCGCCCCGCCGGCGCGGTGCCCATGGTTGCCCACCGTCGCACCGCGGCGCGCCGGGTGGCCTGAGGGCCTGGCCCAAAACAGATTGCTGACTACCAGCCGATGGACCCCAGCGTGAACGCCCAGCACATCTCCTCATCCGTGCGCTCGCCGTACCCGATGTCGATGGGCGGGTTGTGGATCAGGTTCGGGTTGCGGTTGGAGTTGTCCCACGTGCACGACCACCAGATCCGGTCGCCGGGACCGACCACCACGGGCTCTTTCAGGTCGTAGGTGAGCTGGTTGTCGAAGTCGTAGTTGTCGGACCGGACCACGCACTCCTCGGTGCCGTCGTCCTGGAACACCGTGAACTCGTAGCCAGTGCCGAGCACGTGCATGTGCGGGAACACGCCGTACAGCGTGAGCTCGGGGAACGGCACCTCGACGCCCTCGGACAGCTGGATGGTTTCTGGGATCTCCACCTCGAATCCGTAGCTGTACTTGCGGGCGCCGGCCGGGATCAGGAACCCGTAGTCGCCGTACGGGATCATCATCAGCTCGGTGCTCACGCTGTCGGCCGTGCGGAAGTCGTACCCGGACTGGTCCATCATCTCGGTGTCGTCGGGGGCGCCGTTGTAGTAGTGCATCTGCATGACGACGCGTTCGTCCGCCTCGACCCGGTAGCCGGTGCCCTCGGGGAACACATACGGCAGCGCACCGGGGGCCCAGCCGGCGATCATGCCGTCATCCAGGCCGTCCATGTCGTTGATGCAGTCCCACCCCTCGGCCGGGTCGTGGTCGGGGATGTTCCCCTCGTCGTCCACGTACACCACGATGTGGTGCACCATCGGCGTGGCGTCGATGCGCGGGCCCAACGCTGTGACGTAGAACGCCTCGTCGCGCCCATGCTCGAGGGCGAAGCAGCGGTACTCGTTGTCGGGGTGGCGGGCGTCGTCGAAGGTCGGCCGGTGGGGCGCGATGAGCTGGATCGACAGATCCGTGCCGTCCAGTTCGGTCACCACCTCGGTCGCGGGGGTGGCATCGCTCTTCTTGCCCTCGGGCTGGCCCCCGTCGAGCCAGTCCCGGAAGGTCTCCACCGACTCGGGAGCGAGCGAGAGGTGCTCCGAGCCGACGTAGTCGCGGCAGGTGGGGTCAGCGACCGGCGGCGGCATCTCGCCGGCCTCCATCCTCGCCAACATCCGATCGGACCACTGCTCCACCGCGCCCTGGCTCGTGAGATCGATGGGCCCGGTGCCGTTGGGCGAGTGGCAGCGCACGCAGTGGGTGTCGACGAGCGGCTTCACGTCGGCGTGCCACGTGGGCCCCTCCGCGCCCTTCTCGGCAGACCCTGGTGAACACGCGGCGAGGACGAGGAGCAGGAGGATTCGCATCTCTCCCGATTAGCATCGCTCCAGCCGAATCGTGGCCGATCCGCTCGCGCGTGGCGCATTCGGTGCCATACCTGGCGTCATCTCACGCTCTCCCGGGACACGACATGCGCCTGTACATCATCGCTGACATGGAAGGGGTGACCGGCATCACCCACCGCGACCAGCTCATGGAGGACGGGGGCCAACGGTACTGGTCCGGGTGTGCGCTGCTCACGGGTGACATCAACGCCGTGATCGAGGGCGCGGTCTCCGAGGGGGTGACCGACGTGCTCGTGTCGGAAGGGCACGCGAACATGCGCAACGTGCTGGTCGACCAGCTCCATCCCGCGGCGCGGGTGCTCCGCGGACCGGCCCGGTGGGACACCAAGCCGCTGTGCCAGGTGGGCGCGCTGACCTCCGACTTCGACCTCGCGATGTTCGTCGGGTTCCACAGCCGCGCGGGCACGCCGAAGGGGCTGCTCTGCCACACCTGGGCGAGCGCTGTGGTGCACAAGATCACGCTGAACGGGCGGGAGGTGGGGGAGACGGCGATCAACGCCGCCATCCTCGGCGATGCGGGAGTTCCGGTGGCGCTGGTCTGCGGTGGTGACGACCTGGCCCGGGAGGCCACGGCCGATCTCGGCGACGTGCAGACGGCCGTGGTGAAGCAGGTGCACGGGTTCGACCTGGCTTCGTGCTGGGGACCGAAGCGCACCGCACCGCTGTTGCATGGGGCGGCCGCGACCGCAGTCCAGCGTCACCGCGCCGGGGACTTCGCGCCGTTCGTGATCGAGGGGCCCGTCACGGCCGAGATCACCGTCCTGAACGACGCGATGGCCGACCGCATGTCGCTGGTGCCCGGGGTGGAGCGCGTGCAGCGCCGAAAGCTGCGCGTGAGCGGCGCAACGGCCACGGACGCGCTCTCCGCCGCGTGGCGGGGGGTGTCGGAGGTGTTCCACGAGCCCGCCGGGTGGATGCGCTGATCCGACCCCACACGGAGTTCACTGGTCGGGTCATCGGCGACGTGTATTGAAAGAGCATCCCTTCCCTCGGAGCTGAGCATGCGCCTCGTCCTGGCCGCCCTCCTCGCCGCCGCGCCCGCGTCGGCCTTCGCCATCGACCTCGCCGTCGGCGGCTCCTGCCCGGGCCCGATGACGCTCACGGTCACGGGTGCTGTGCCGGGCGGCAGTGTCGGCCTGATCAGCGCGAACGCGGTCGGGGGCGCGACCGTGCCCAGCGGCCCGTGCGCCGGCGCGCCGCTCCACATCGGGCCCGCGGGCCTCAAGCTGCGGGGTGTGCTGCCCACCGGCGGAGGCGGCACCGCCGGCCTCGCCCCCACCATCCCCGCACCCGCCTGTGGCGCGGTCGTGCAGGCCATCGATCTCGCCAGCTGCGACGTGTCGCCGGCACGCGCGCTGGCCGGCGGCGGAGGCGGCAACGAGCTGATCATCGCCGACGGGCGGTTGGGCGCCGAGGGCACCGGCCTGTACAGCGTCGATCTCGACTCCGGCGCTCTGATGCCCATCGCCGTGCTCGATGAGCCCCTCACCGGACTGTCCTTCGCCCCCGACGGCGCGCTGTGGGGGGTCACGGCCGCTGGCTTCGTCGGCGAGGCCACGATCGTGCAGGTCGATCCCGCATCCGGTGCCTTGACGCCCATGTTCAGCGGCGGCGACCTCGGCGCGTGGTCCGGCTTCGCATGGAACGCAGCGGCAGGCGCGCTGTTCATGTGGACGGAGTCCGGCGACAGCATGCACGAGGTGAACCCCGCCTCAGGCGCGGTCTCGGGCCCATTGATCTCCAGCAGTTCATTCGGCCACTGCATGGCCACCGACGCGGATGGGCGAATGTTCCGCGTCGCCGGCAACGGGCTGTACTCCCTCAACCCCTTCACCGGGGTGGAGGTGAGCCTCGGTGCCGTGGACGGGCTGCCGTTCGGCACCGAGGGGCAAGGCTGTGCATTCCACGACGGATTGCTGATGGTGGCCCCGTCCGACGGCGGACCTCGGATCCTGTATGCGGTGGACGTGGACGCCGGGTCGGCAACCTCCACTGGAATCGAGCTGCCCGGCGGCATCGACGCCATCGCCTCCGCAACGCCCTGACCCGATGCGGGGGTGCCAGGTTCGACCGGCGGCTACTGCGCGTCCAGCAGCGGCCGCAGCTCGGGGTGGGTGCGCACCCGGTCCCGCCCGAGCTCCGGTGACGGGGCCAGCCGAACATGGGCGGTGACCGCCTCGGCGGCCAGCTCGGGCTCGCCACGGGCGGCGTGCATCCGTGCGAGAAGCAAGTGCACCTCCGCCAGGGTGCGCCGTGACGTGCCCGAGCCAACCGGTGACCGCGCCGCATGCCGCGCCAGGCGCAGCGCCCTCACCTCGTCCCCGTCCCGCCAGGCCTGACGGGCCCGGGCCAGCACGATGCCCAGCGCGTCGGGGGAGGTGGGTTCGAGCTCGTCGAGGGTGGACAGCCGGAGCGCCCGCCGCACATCATCGTGGGGCGCGTACCGGGCGGCCTCACGCCATGTCTGTAGGAATACCGCCGAGAATCGAGCACCGAGATGGGCGGCGACCGGCGGGGTGGCGAGCTCCGGGTACCGGCGAAGCGCCCACCGGAGGGCCGGCTCTACGGGCGATGTGCCGAGCCACGCGACGAACGGAGCAACATCGCCGAGGGCCAGTCCGGCCGCTGCGCGCACCTCGGCGTCTCCCGTGGCCAGGGCCTCGACCGCCCGCCCCTCGGCGAGCGCCCGGGCGGGGGCATCCGCGACCGATCCGGGTCCACCCTCCCACCGCACGCCATCCAGCCGGAGGTGGTCGAGCCTGCCTCGGAAGCGCGTGGGCGGGCTGTAGGCGGGCTGACCGGCGGCGGCGATGCGAAGCGTGTGCGGCCCGACCGGTACCGGCTGCGGGTCGGCGCGCCTGAGCAGGTGCACGACCTCGTCGACCCGCACCCGACACACCACCTCACCCAGCGCGTCCAGCCGCTCCGCATGCAGCACCACGCGCACGTCACCCTCGGGGAGCGGCACCGTGGCCGGGTGCGGCCCGACCACAGACCCGGCGCACGCCAGCTCCAGCTCCGCCCGACCCGCACCACCGACCGCTGAGGCCGACACTCCGAGCACCCGCTCCCCATCCGGTCCGTCGATGCGCACTTCGATGCCCGAGCCCAGCTCAGCCTGGGAGAGCGTCACCGCCAGCTCGATGCCCACTCGGTGTCCGAGCAGCGCGACCGGCGCCTCCGCGACCACGCCCTCGTCGTTGAACAGGTCCACCGACCAGGCCGCGTGGCGCGCGTCGCGGGCCACAGCGCCGGGCGACCGGAAGGCCCACCCGGTCGCGCTCCCCGCCGTGCCCAGTGCCTCCACCGTGGGCACTGAGGTGACCTCCGACAGCCAGGAGAGCGAATCGGCCGCGGGGTCGCCGGCACTGTCGAGCCAGCGCCATGCCGTGTGCGCACCCACGAGATCGAGCCCGAGCGCGCGAGAGCGGGTGAGCCCGGCCACGGCCCGTCGCCACTGCGCGCTGCCTTCGCCCATCATCTCGACCACCTGGGCGAAGAGGAGGGCTGCGGCCCCATGGTGCTCCAAGGACTCCTCGAGGGAGGCCGCCTCGAGCAGCGCGGCGCCTGTGACCGCCGGTGAGCCATGCACGGCAGCCACCCGGACCAGCGAAGCCGCCGCGTCGTCGGGTAGCCCCAGCCGGAGCAGCTCCGGCACGCCGGTGAACGCCCGAACCGCCTCGGGCACGACCGGATCGGCCACCCGGGGGTCGCGGTACCGGGGCGGCGCGGTGTCGCCCGTGCCGAGGAGCCACACCTCCCCCCTGGCGTCCATGACGAGCAGCTCGTCGTCGCCGTCGCCGTCCATGTCGGCCAGGCCACCCGGCACCCAGCCCGCCACCACCAACGACGTGGCCGCGCCCGCCACATCCCGAACGACCCACAGGTGCTGCCCGCCGCCAGTGCGGTGGATCGACAGCACCGCGTCGGGCCGCCCGTCGCCGTCCAGGTCCCCCACGTGCAGGTCGTCCAGGTGCACGCCCGGGCCGTCGCGGTCGATGATGGGCTGCGGCAGGTGCCGCTCCACCGCCAGGTCACCCGTGAGCAGGTACAGGCCGGCCGGCTCGCCGTAGGGGCGCTCGGCGCCGAGCTGTTCCACGGATGGGGAGTGGTCGGCCTTCGCGGCCAGCAACCGCTGGGGACCGTCGAGCCAGGCCAGGCCCTCCACCACGCCCAGCCGACGCCGGGCGGCGGGCGTGTCGCCGTCCAGCACGCGCACGTCGTACGCCGTCCATGCGCCGAGTGCGACCACCCGCTCGGTGTCACCGTCGCCATCCACATCGGCCACAGTGACGTCCATCACGTCGGAGTCGAGCAGCACCGGAGTGCCCTCCACCCTGGACGCCCTGCCGGTCCGGGGCACCTCGAACAGGCCGCGGGCCGGGTAGGAGAGCGCCACCAACAGGTGGTCGCCGTCTGCCTGCAGGCGCTGGGGCACGCCTACGGGGAGCGCATGCCACGGCTCCCAGCCGTCGTCGACCGCGCGGAACAACGTGGTGTGGTTCTGCCCCTGGGCCGCGAGCACCCACGCACCGTCGAAGGTGGTGACCCGGTTCACGAGCACAGCGTGGCCCGGGGGATGGGGCAGCACGGTTCGGGCGTCTCCCTGGAGCACGTGCATCGACCCGGCGATGTCGAGCACGATCGCGGGGCCGTCCAGTGCGACGATGCCGGCCCCGGACGCCCCGCTTGCCACGGACGTGCCGACCGACAGCGCCTCGATCAACCTCCGGTCCGCCTCTCGGTCAACGGGAAGCCGCTCGATCGCTTTCGGGTCGCGCAGCGCCACGGCGGCTTGGAACAGCGGCCCGTCCAGCTCGGCGGGAGCGTCCGGCCCGAGCGCCTCACCCAGCCGCGCCAGCGCCGTCCAGCGGGACTCCCGCACCAGCTCGGAGGCGAGCTGGATCGAGGCCGCAGACCGATCGGCATCGCTGGCGGCGTTGATCCACGCGAGGGCTGCCGCCCGGCGGGCATCCGGATGTCGATCCGCCGCCAGCCGTCGCGCGTGGTGCAGCCAGCCCAGCCCCAGAGCGCGGGTGCCAGCGTGCTCGGGAAGTCGGGCGAACGCCTCGAACACCGCGCCGGCCTCGTCCGGGCGTGACACATCGTGCAGCCGCCGCAGCTCGCGCTCGGCGGCCTCGAGGTGCCGGCTCGCCGCGGCCTCCCGATTGCCCGCGACCACGAACGGACGCAGCACGAACCCGCCCACCACGGCCGCGACCACGCCCAGCAGAACCAGCCACGGACTCCGGGTGGGTGTTGGCGCTGGCACTGGCGTGCGCTGGCGTACGACATCCGCTGAGAGCATCGCGCGCAGCTCAGCGCGCAGCTGCACATCCTCAACGGCATCGAGCGCAGCGCGCTGCTCTGACGACGCAGCGTCGCACAGCTCGTCGAACAGCTCGAACAACCGACGCTGTCGGGCAGAATCCATCAGCTCTCTGGGGGTCGTTCAGCGTACCATCGGCGGCCTGGCGCAAGCGGCGCCCGTTGTGCGGGCAACGTCAGCCGGTCCGTTTGCGCCGCACGAGCAGGCCGAGGCCGAGCAGCGCGAGCAGCCCCCCGGTGGTGCGGCCCCGGCTGGTGGCGTTCACCCGCGCGGTCGTGGTTGTCTGCACATCATCGCATGAACCTGGATTCTTCGCGAAGCCCTCGAAGCAGACCGGGAAGTCCGACTCCAGCTCCTCGAGGTACTCGATGAACCGCACCTGCTGGTTGTCGCCGCCGAGCAGCTGGATCTGGAGGTCGTCCTTCGCCTGGGCGGGCCGGAACCGCATGTGCATCCGGGTGAAGAACGCGCCCTCGGCGTCATCAGTGTAGCCGAAGGCCTCCACCTCGTCCTGGGTCAGCGGGTAGTCGGTGCACGGGTCGCAGTGCACGGGCGCCCAGGCATATTCGGTGATCCAGGTGGCCTCGTCACCGCCGTCGAGCTGCTCGTTCACCCACTCCTCGTAGAAGATTGGGAAGTCGTCCTCCCGCGGCATGCACTCGCCGCCGTCGTGGCCCTTCTCCTCGTAGTTGGTGATCCGGGCTTGGCCGTCGCCGATCACGTACACGGTGAGGTGCTGCTCGCCGGTGGAGTTGGCGGTGCCGAGCTTGATCGGCAGCGTGAGGTTCGGGGAGTCGTAGCTGAACTGCAGCGGGGTGACATAGTCCTCCTCCGCAGCATCATTGCCGCCCAGGTCCAGCGTCATGTCGGCGACGAGGAAGTGCGAGCCGGCCTGCACGTACTCATCGAGCAGGTCGGCCGTGGCATCCGGCACCTGGAACCCGGCGTCCTCCAGCCAGGTGACCAGCGCGCCGGAGGCGGTGGCGTCGAGCAGGTACACCTCCTGCTGGCCGATGAGGAAGTTCGCCTTCACCTCCACCGCGTCGAGGGCGAAGTCGCCGATCTCGGAGAGGAGCTCTTCGCCGGCATCCTTGATGATCTCGCTGCACGAGCAGCCGAGGCCGGGGTCCACCGAGGCCGTGCTCGCCAGGGTGTCGCAGTCGTAGGCCACGAGACGAGGGGCGGAGTAGCTGCCGATGCGCTCCACCAGCTCCGGGTCCACCTCGACGAAGTCGCCCTCGGCCAGGGTGGGCGGCACCGGCACCACCATCGCGGTGGGCACGCTGGGCCCTCGGATGTCGCTCGTCATGGTGAGCGTGGTGCGGTTGCCCACCCGGCCGATCACCACCTGGCTGCTGGTGTTGTAGGTGTCGGCGCCCGCCGAGCTCACATAGGTGCCGCAGAAGGCCTGGGCCGCGGGGGACAACGCGAGGAGGGCTGTGAGAAGGGTCATCGGGGACTCCGGGGAGGCGGGCTGTGCCATTGGGTCTCGGGTTGTCACCAGAGATGTCCACCCGGCATGCGCGTCGACGCTGCCGTGCTGGAGTGTATTCGGAGGAAAGTGCCGTGAATCGGCCGCAGCCCTCAGGCGGTGGCGTTCACCAGCGCCAGCTCGCCGAGACGCCGCATCGCATCGTCGCCCTCGGCCAGACCATAGGGCATGAGGAAGCTGGCGTACTGCAAGGTGCGGGCCTGAGCGCGGGCCCGGGTGGCGGCGTCAACCGGGCCGTACGCGTCGAGGAATCGCTCCCGATCGGCCGGGCCGAAGAAGGACCAGCCGATGGACAGATCGCCGGCCGGGTCTCCAGCGTGGCAGTCGCCCCAGTCGATGATGCCGGTGACGTGCCGGCGGTCGTCTACCACCACGTGACGGCCGTACAGGTCGCCATGCACCCACACTGGGGGACGGTCCCAGGTGGGGGTGTGGGCGAGCTGTCGGGCGAGGTCGACGACGGCCTGGGTCGCTCCCTGCTCGGCGAGGCGGTCGGCGGTCTTCGGAGCCCGCAACACCAGATCCGCGCGATGGATGTGATCGGGCGGGGCGTCGGCAGGGACGGGCAGCGCGTGCAAGGCGCGGAGGAACCGGCCGAGCTCAGGCGCCAGGGCCGTGCGTTGGTCCGGGGTCCAGCTGACGCGACAGGCGGTCTCTCCGGCGATGAGTCGGTGGCCGGCAAACCGCCACGGATAGTCGGTCAGCGGGCCGCCGATTCGCTCCGGCACCGGGATCGCGAGCGGCAGTCGGGGGGCGTGCTGTGGGCACCAGCGGATCTCCACCTCGATGGCGTCGCGGCCGAAGGCGCGCCGGGGGAACCGGAACAGCCACGCGTCGTCCACCAGGAAGGCCGAGTTGTCCCAGCCCGCACCGAGCGCCTGGATCGGACGGTCCGCGAGCTCGGGCCACTGGGCTACGGCGCGTGCGACCAGGGCCGCGTCGACGACGATCTCAGGGGTCCAGCTGGGCATCCGCACTCCACGACCGGGCTGACCGCCCCAGGTCCCACGTCACCGCTCATGGGGCGTCGCGCACCCGACGGACTCGGCAGACATCCCGAGACCGACGCGAGTGACCGGTTGTCGGGCTCGGGGCCTTCGCAGCGCGCCGCTCGCGACAGGTGGTCGAACCTGCAACAATGCAACGCCGACAATAACCCGGCATGC
>JBLFXJ010000212.1:0-14129 GCA_047609825.1 Myxococcota bacterium | reverse complement strand
TGGGCTGGACCGCGGCCCGACTCGGTCACTTCGCCGCCTACCTCGCCGACATCGCGGCGTTGCGGTCCGCCTGCTTCGGCGTGGCCACCCTGTGCCTCGTGGGACTGGTCGCCCTGACCGTGTGACGGGGTTCACCCGAGCCGAAGGTCCGCCGTCACCCAGCCCCACCGCAGCATCTCCGCGTCATGGGGCGGGTCGCGCCAGGTCTCCCGCAGGGCTTCGGCGTACCAGGACTGCATCGACGGGCGGGCGAGCAGCCGTGCTGCATAGGCCAGGGAGTCGGTCGACAGGGCCAGGCCGTAGGTCTGGATCCTGAATGCCACGGGCGCGAAGAAGGCGTCCACCGCGGTGAACCGGTCACCCGCGAGGAAGGGCCCGCCGAACCGCGCCAGGCCCTCCCGCCAGAGCCTGTCCACCCGCTCCAGGTCGGCCTGTAGTGCGGTGTCGATGCCGAACAGCTCCACACGAACGCCACAGCTCATGGAGCACTGCTCCCGGAGCGTGCCGAACCCGCTGTGCATCTCGGCGGCAGCACTGCGAGCCCACGCCCGGGCAGCCGGGTGCGTCGGCCAGACCTGAGCATGCGTCTCCGCCACGTGCTCCACAATGGCGAGGGAATCCCACACCACGATGTCGCCGTCATGCATGCATGGCACTCTAGCCGTGGGGGAGAAGGCCGAGAACGGCTCGCCACCGAACGGGTGCATGCGCTCGTCGAAGGCGACGCCGAGCTCGCGGAGGAGCACCCACGGGCGGAGCGACCACGACGAATAGTTCTTGTTGGCGATGTGCAGGATCACGCGCCCTCCCCGGTCGGCGAGCCCGCATAGCCGCGTAGGACGGTCCCGCGCACGGCGGGGTCAGACGCGCGATCGTGCAGGGCGCGCGATCTGGCGTCTGACCCCGTGTTGCAGGGCGCAGGGCGGGGTTCCGACCGACCTCGCTGAGGTGGTATGCCTATCGCTTCGACCCCGACTTGGAGGGTTGACCGGTGGGCTGCCCGCCATACGGGTGGGTGTGGCACTCCTCCTGCTCCTGCTGACCGGCACCGCCGGCGCCCACGCCGATGGGCTGCTCGCCGCGTTCGACATCGCGCCCGGTGCCGACGGATTGCTCCTCGAGACCACCTTCGGCTGGGTGCACCAGGACGCCCCCGGCGGCCCGTTCACCTGGACCTGCCACGAGGGCATCACCTCCCCCGACGCGCGCCTCTCGCCGCGCCTCGCCCGCAGCTCCGAGGATGTGTGGCTCGCTACCGTGGCCGACCTCGCCCAGGTGCGCGACGCCGGCGAGTCGGTGTACCGCACCACCGACAACGGCTGCAGCTGGGAGCCCCCGACGGGCCTGTCAGGACACACCATCTCGGCATTGGCCTTCGACCCCGACGATCCGTCGCGTGCTGTCGCCGTGACCGCCGATCCCAGCGGCGACAACGGCGTGTTCAGCAGCTCCGACGCCGGGCTCAGCTGGTCCCCGACCCCCCTCGCCGCCGCCGACCGCGAGTGGACGGGCCTGGTCATCGCGGGAGGAGCCGTGTGGACCACGTCGGCCAGCCTCGACGCTGGCGAGGCCTGGGTGCACCGCAGCGTCGACGCCGGCGACACCTGGGACAGCCACCCCATCGACCTCACGCCATGGGCCGACCGCGCGCCCCTCCGCGTGCGGGTGCTCACCGCGTCGCCCTCCGCGCCGGACCAGGCCTGGGTCGTGGTCGGGTCGCTGGACGGGGATGCGCTGCTCCACATCACCGAGGGCGGTGCGAGGCAGGCGTCGGTGTTCGATGTGGTGGGCGACCTGGTCGACGCGGCGGTGGATGCTGACGGCGCCGTGTGGCTCAGCGAGAGCGGTCAGCGCCTGCACCGCGCGCCTGATGGCCGCACGTTCGCCGAGGAACCGGAGGCCGTCCCCGGAGTTGGCGTGGCCACCCTCGGAACCGACGTCTACATCGCCGCCTATGCCGACCTCACGGGCCAGCTCCTCGCGACCGGACCTGCCGGCGGGCCGTACGAGACCCTTCTTCGACCGCAGGATATCGTCGGTCCAGCCACCTGCCCCGAGGGCACAGACCACGCCCGCGCCTGCTCCGGGCTGTGGTCCGATCTATACATCCGGCTCCAGCGCTACACGCCGGCCACCGACACCGGTCTGTCCGGCGATGGAGACAGTGGCGGGTCGGGCAAGGCGGGCGCGGGCGACTCGGACTGTGGCTGCAACAGCGCACCCGGGCTCGGCCTCGGGTGGCTGATCGGCGCGCTGGGCCGCCGCTGACCCCTGTTCTGGGCCAGTTCCTCAGGGCGTCAGGTTCACCAGCTCGTTCTCGTCGGCGTCCACGAACCAGATGTCGTCGAGGGACCGCGCCTCGATGCCCATCACGCCCGTGCGGCCGGTGTCGACCCAGTCCACCAGCTCGCCAGCCACGGTGAACGCGAAGATCCGCCCGGACTCGTTGTCGGTGATCAGCAGGTGACCGTCCACCAGGTCGAGCCCGGAGGGCGTGTCCATGCCGTCGACGGTATCGCCGTCGATCAGTGACCACCAATCGGCCTTCTCGACCATGTGGTGGTCGGTGCCGGGCTCGGCCGTGAACAGGTCTCCGCCCCGCTTGCCGGTGGCCGTGTCGAGCACCAGGATGCGGTTCTTCCCGGTGTCGGCGATGTACAGCAGGCCAGTGTCGTGGTCGAGCTCCATGTGCGACGGGACGTCCTTCTTCCGCTTCACATTGGGCGTGTCGTAGCGGGCGATGATGCCATCGGAGTGGTCGTCGAAGCCAACGTCGTGGTCTTCCTGGAAGTCGTAGCGCACGATGCGCCCATCATCCCCATCGAACACCCAGTATACGTTGTCGCTCTCCCACGCGATGCCCATGCACAGCGGCGACTCGTGCAGCATGTCCAGGTGGCTGCCCAGGTCGACATACTGGCCGAACAGGTCGGAGAGGTACTCCACCGCCTCGGGGTTGGTCGTGGCGAAGATGTCGAGGTCGGCCGACCACAGCGACGGCCCCATGAAGTCGTCGCCCGGGAACGCGCCGCCATAGTCGTTGCGCGACTCCTGGCACGTGCCGAAGGTGCGGGAGTCGCTCCCGCTGTAGGTGACGCCGCCCATGGCGATGGACGACACGTCGACCATGAAGTGCACCGCCCAGGGGTCGAGGCGGTTGTCCGAGGTTTGTTGCGGGGTGCCCACGTCAGAGTAGATGTTCGCCGAATAGTCGCCCCGGTTCACGACCCACAGCTCGCCGGGAACATCCGGGTTGAACGCCAGGTCGCGGGGCTGGCGCAAGCCATCCTTCTTGTTGCCGGCGATGGTGACCGTGGCGCTGTCGAGCGTGTGGCTGCCATCGCCCATCGCGGGCACGCCGCTCACCGCCGCCCCCACTTCGGCGCTGTCTTTGCCGGATTCGGAGCCACACGCGACCAGACAGCACATCACGATCAGGCAGGCGGACTTCACGGGACCTCCGGGGCTACTGCTGCGGACATATCGGACATTCGTGTCGTCCGTGTCCAGAGCCTGCAATCCTTCCACACTGTGACCCACGCGGGCGGATCGTTGTCCCCGCCGAGGTCACGAGTCGGTCTGCGCGTGAGCCGCGGTACACTCTGCCCATGCTCCTCCTCGCCCTGCTCGCGTGCACCCCCGAGACGCTCACCCGCACGGTCACCGAGCAGGTCACCGTCACCGCCGAGGTGGTGCTGCCGGTGGACCGCGACAACGACGGGCACTCGGCCGTGGCCGACGGCGGGACCGACTGCGACGACGCGAACGCGGCGATCTTCCCCGGCGCGCCCGAGCTGTGCAACGGCGTGGATGACGACTGCGATGGGGTCGCAGACGAGCCGTTCGACGTGGACCGGGACGGCGTGCTCACCGCGGCCGAGCCCGCCTGTGCCGCCTTGGGCATCCAGCTGGACTGCGACGACGCCGACCCCACGGTGTACCCAGGCGCGCCGGACGACTGCGACGGGGTGGACCAGGACTGCGACGGGCTGGACGGCACCGGGTCCGACGGCGACGGCGACGGCGTGCCCACCTGCGACGACTGCGATGATGCCGATCCCCGCGTCTTCCCGGGAGCTGTCGAGCGATGCAACGGGATCGACGACGACTGCTCGGGCCTGGCCGATGAGCCGTTCGACGCGGACGGCGACGGCTGGGGCGCGTGCGCTGGCGACTGCGACGACGCCGACCCGCGGATCCACCCCGACGCGGTGGAGGTGTGCGACACCCTCGACAATGACTGCTCGGGCGAGGCGGATGAGCCGTTCGACGCCGACCTGGACGGCTGGAGCACCTGCCGGGGCGACTGCGACGACTTCGATCCCTCAGTGCACCCGTTCGCGGCGGACATCTGCGATGGCGTGGACAACGACTGCGACGGCTGGCCCGACAGCGCCTACGACCAGGACCGGGACGGGGTGTCGAGCTGCGACGCTGAGCCGGACTGCGACGACGCCGAGCCCGATGTGTACCCCGGCGCGCCGGAGGTCTGTGACGGCCTGGACGACGACTGCGATGGCGTGGTGCCGCCCGACGAGGTGGACGCCGACGCCGACGGGGTGCGCCTGTGCGATGGCGACTGCGACGACGAAGATCCTCGGCGAACGCCTGGTCGGCCCGAGGCTTGTGACGGAGTGGACAGCGACTGCGACCCGGGCACTGACGAGGCTGTCGACGGCGACAGTGACGGATTCGCGGCCTGCGAGGGTGACTGCGACGACCTGGACCCGGACGTGTGGCCTGGCGCATTCGAGCGGTGCAATGGCGTGGATGACGACTGCGACGGGGTGGTTGACAACGGTGCCGACTGCGGCGGCTGCACGCCGGAGCTGTGGAACGGCAGCGCCTACCTGTACTGCCCGTTCAGCGTCACCTGGGAGGTTGCCCGCGGTGAGTGTCTGGCCCTCGGCTACGACCTGTGGACCCTGGATGACGCCGAGGAGGCCGACCATGTGCGCGCTGCCACCTCGCCCCTCGATGGCGGCGCGTGGTGGACCGGCCTGAACGACCTCGACGCGGAGGGCATGTGGGTCTGGGCCGACGGCTCGGATTCGCTGTACCGGGACTGGGCGCCGGGCGAGCCGAACGATTCGGGCGGCGAGGACTGCATGCACGCGTTCTGGAGCGGGATGCAGTGGAACGACATCCAGTGCAACGCCACCGAGCCCTACGTGTGCGAAGTGAGGTAGCGGAGCCTTTAGCGCTCGAGGTCGGCGAGCACGCTGGCCGACCGGTCGCGGGCGAACGCGATGGTGGACTCCATGCCGCTGAGCATCGCGTCCACCGACCCCTCTCGATACGGATCATCGGCGTACCACGGCTGCACTCGCTCGCGGATGCCGTCTATCTCGGCGGTCACATCCATCGCCTGCAGCTGAGTGGCGACCGCGGCGAGCTCCAGCCCATACCGGGCGCGCACCGTGGGGATCGCGAGCATCCACTCGGCGAGGTCGCCCCGCGGGCCCCACACGTCCCCCCAGCTCGCGAAGGTCTGGTCGATGCCCCAGGGCAGCAGGGTGAACCGGCCCGAGCTGGGCTCGTGGTACAGCCGGTAGTTGTTCGCTGCGTGAAAGTAGCCGTCCCAGTGGCCGATCAGCGATTCGAATGCCATCGCCCGCAGGGTGATCTCCACGTCCACCAGCGCCTCGAGCTCGGCCACCCGGTCCTCCGAGGGTGCTGTCTCCAGCAGGGTGGCCAGGGCGAGCAGGTCGGACCGGTCGTCCACGTCATCGGGGCCTTGTTCGTCGTGATCCAGCCGCCAGATGTCAGAGACCCGCACGTCGATCCCGTACTCCCCCTCGTACAGGTTGCCGTTGGGGTCGTCGAACCAGCGGGTGAGGAACCGGTCGTCGATCGTCTCTACGTGCAGGTACAAACCTCGGTATTCGCCGTCGATATACAGCCGCGTGTGGGCGACTCGGGGGGAGGGCACGCCCACGGCGCGACCGAGCTGGTAGCCGACCCACTCGTGCACCACCGAGGCGTCTTGCACCATGTTGTTCAGGGTGAGCGTCTCGAGCCCGCGGAGTCGCCGACCCGGCACCAGGGCGTTCAGGTCCACCTTCAGCGCGGCCTTCTCGGTGAACAGACGGTTCGAGCCCAGCTGTCCCTTGATCCGCACCTCCACATCGGGCAGCCACACGCCGTCGAGGGCGAGCGCGCCGGGCACCCGCACGCTGTTGTCGGCGAGCAGCGCCTCTGTGCTCTCCTCGGGCAGCCACAGCTCGAGCACGAGGAGGGCGTCTTGAGGGAACAGGGCATCCGAGGCGTCGTCTCCCGGGGTGGGCCAGGCCGGGTTCCGGTTGCCTGGTGTGGGCAGGAGCGAAGTGGCGGGCACGCCGGCGTCGGGGAACCGGCCATACACCTGGTCATCGGTGAGCTCGGGGATCGCCAGGCGGTCGGCGAGGGAGCCGTCGGAGCGGGTGAGAGTGAGGGTCTCGCCGGAGCCGGAGAGCGCGAACGGCGCGTGCTCGGGGCCGTCCTCGGGCTGCCTGTCGAGCCAGAGCACCAGGTGGGCGTCGGGCTGGAGCCAGCGGTCGGGCAAGGGCCAGGGATCGCCGCCGTCCGACAGTGTCCACCCGGCCAGGTCGACAGCCGCGTCGGTGGGGTTCACCAGCTCCACCCAGTCGTCCAGGTCGCCCTGTGGATCGAGCACGGTGGCGGTGTTCCGCGCGCAGGCCTCGTTGATCCGCACGTCCACCCGCGGCAGATCGTCTGTGGTGCCCAGCGGAACCGTGGGATCGGTCACCGGGTCCACCGCCGGCCACGTGACCTGCACCGGCGCTGGCGTCGCGGGTGGGCCCGGGAGCGGACCGTCCGCCGGGGGATCGACGGGCGCGCAGGCAGCGATGAGCAGGAGCCACATGGGCGCAGTGTACCGGACATGGGCGTGGACTCTTCGGGGACGTGCGGTAGGCTGTGGGCAGGCTCGCCCCGACCCGTGGATGACCCGCTTCCAGCGTCCTCCGACCCCGGCTGTGGAGCTCCCTCATCTCGCTCGACAGCTCCGTGGTGAGGCTCCGGCGTGGGCGGTCCTTCGCGCGGAAGACAGCGACCCCAGCAATGCCCGCGTGCTGGTGGCGGCGTTCCTGGACCTTGCTCGCGCCCGTGAGGCGGCGGAGGCCCTCACCACTGACGACGTCGAGGGCTCACTGCGCGAGGTACGGGTCGCCCGGGAGGGGGACCACCTCGTTGTGGTGGACCTGCCGCTGGCGGTCAGCGAGCACGCGCCCGCTGACGCGATCCTGGGGCTGTTCGACGATGCGGTCGCGTCCGAGGTGGCGGAACGCGGGCCCGACCGGGCGGGTCCGGAGGCCCACTGACGGCGCGGAGCGCTTCGCCGGCAACAGCGTCTCCTGGCGCAGTCCAGCCGCGGATGCCAGCGATCGGCACCACCCGTTCTGCGTAGAGCCCAGTGTCGCTGCATGGGGGAGGATGGGCATTGATCGCCGCGCTCTCGCGGCGATCCGATTTGACACAGAATGTGCTGCACACCATAGTGCAGCTACGGCGATGCGCGCGCCGCACGCACCTGCGGCCCATGTGCGCCCCCGACCGAGCCCGGCTTCCTGCCGGCCGTCGCGCTGTGCGCGGCGCAACCTCTGCCCACCATGGAGAATGATGAGGGTTCAACCGAATGGCCGCTTCTCGCTGGGTCCGGCGCCACGCCCGCACCGACTCACACCCCGCCCAGCTCGCCCACCCCGTGCCCGGCGCGTCCCGTCCGAGCCGCAGACGGCCTGCGCGCCTCGTAAGGTCGCCGCTCGGCCCGCGCCCCGGGCCAACGCGTCGACCGAAGCCAAGGCCGAGGAACCCCGCACGCCGGGAATCGCCTTGCTCACCCTCGCGCCCCACCCCGATGGCTGGGCCCTGCTCGTCGACGGAGATCGCAGCGAGCCCGCCTGGGTCGTGCGCAAGAAGGCCACCTGCCTGGCCAGCGCAAAGAACGCTGCGCGTGAGCTCGGGTGCACGCTCCGCGTGCTCGACCGGCGAGGCCGCACCCAGCGGGAGTTTGGATTCACGACGGCGGCCACTGGAGGTGCCCATGCGGCGTAGGAACAGCGTGGTTCGAGCCCTCCCCCCAGCCAGCGGCCCGCGTGTGAACCACGCGATCCGCGTGCCCCGGGTGATCCTCATCGACCAGAGCGGGCGACGGATGGGCGAGTTCCTCACCCGCGACGCCATCGTGTTGGCCCAACGCGCCGGCCTCGACCTGGTGGAGGTGTCTCCCGAGGCGCGGCCGCCGGTCTGCCGGATCGCGGACTGGGGAAAGATGAAGTACGAGCGTAAGAAACGGCGCTCTGCATCGAGGCAGAGGGCCGCTCAGCTGAAAGAGCTGAAGGTGCGGCCGAAGACCGACGAGCACGACCTCACGGTGAAGATCGGCCGCGCACGTCAGTTCCTCACCCGCGCCGACAAGGTGAAGATCACCGTGTTCTTCCGGGGCCGCGAGCACGCCCACCGTGACATCGGCGCGCAGCAGTGCCTCAGGATCGCGAAGGCCTGCTCTGATGTGGCCCGCATCGAATCACAGCCGCACATGAACGGCCGTCGGATGCACATGATCCTCGCGCCAGAGGCCTGAAGCAGAGGCCCGCTCGGTGGATCGTGTTCGCTTCAATCTCTGGGCACGGTTCGCCAGGCCCCGCGGCGGTCGACTCGCAGGATAGGCTGCGCCGCCGACAGGGAGGCCGGACGTGGCGATCAACAACACCAGCGTCGACTCGTATCTGACGGACGGGTGTGGCCGGTGCGAGCGGTTTCAGACGCCCGCGTGCAAGGTGCACCAGTACCCCGGCGCCCTCGCCGCGCTGCGCGCCATCGTGCTGGCGTCGGGCCTGACCGAGGAGATGAAGTGGGGTTCGCCCGCCTACACCCTCGATGATGAGCTGGTGCTGATGCTCGGCACCTACAATGCCTGCTGCTTCATCAGCTTCATGCGGGGCGCGCTGCTCGACGCCCCCGACGGTGTGCTGGAGCGGGTGGGGCCGAACACCCACGCCTCCCGGCTGTTCACCTTCACCGCCGAGGCCCAGGTGACCGCCCAGCGCGACCTCGTGGCGCGGCTGGTGGCCGACAGCATCGCGCTGCACAAGGCCGGAACAAAAGTGCCACCGCGGGCCTCGCCCGAGCCGATGCCCGAGGAGCTGCAGGACATGCTGGACACGAACGCGGATGTCGCTGAGGCCTACCAGGCGCTCACGCCGGGCCGTCGTCGCAGCTACATCCTGCACGTCTCCGGCGCGAAGCAGAGCAAGACGCGACGGTCGCGGGCGGAGGCGAGCATCGCGAAGATCCTACTTGGAAAGGGGTTCAACGAGCGGTGATGGCCCGGCGACGCCGCTCAGCTCGAGCGGTTGTTGGGCGCGCAGGTGCCGGCTGGGGCCACGACAGGTGTTGGCGGGGCCGTGACGGCCTCCAGCAGGGACGCCCCCAGGAGCTCGGGGTGGGTGGCGGCGGTGACCAGACCCGCGGTGCCGTCGGGCCCGGTGTGTGCGACGAACACCTGCCCGTCGGCGTACACACAGCCGGTGAGCGGGGTGGTGTCGGGCCGGGCCACCTCGAAGGTATGGAAGGTGGCACCTCGCGCATCCCGTGCCGGCGCGTCGGCCAGCGTGAGCGTGAGCTCGGGCGGCACGAGTCGGGCGCGGCTGAACATGGCCAGCTGCTCGAAGGCGTCGAGGTGCGGCTGCACCACCGCGGCGCGGACGATGGAGGTGAGTGAGGTGGGCGCGGTCACGCCGCCGACTGCGACTGTGGAGGCAACCAGCGAGGCGGCGAGCAGGGCGAACAGGGTGGCTCGGGTGGTCATGGTCGACCTCCAGTTCGAGTGGATTGAGCGATGATGATCTCGGCGAGAACCGCGTTTCCGAGCACGCTGGCCCACAGGGAGGCGGCATAGGACGGATCATAGGGCAGCGCTGCCAGCTGGAGCACCAGGTGCACGATGCGGAAGGTGATGGCGGACGCGAGCTGGGCGTAGGAGCGGAGCATCCACGCGCGGTGGCCCGCCACATCTCCCTGCCGGACGAGGCGGATCGACCACAGCAGCGCGCCAGTGCCGAAGACCGCGGAGAGGAAGAACCCCGGCCCTGTGAGCCAGCCGCCCTTGGCGAACCCGGCGAGCAGCACGCCGGTCGGGAACAGCACGACGACGAACAGCGCCGCGTACAGCCGCCCGAGGCCAGTGTGCAGCGCCGGCCAGGCGGTCACCGCGCGGGGTGAGACCAGCACGAGGCCGGCAGGCAGGCAGACGATTCCCCCGGCGACGTGGGCCGCGAGGGCGATTCGCCACACCGGCCAGTTCGCGAGGGAGGGGCGCTCGTCGAGGAACGGGTGGCTGCCGCTGGGGAGCACATAGGCCCAGCTGGACAGCACGATGAGGGCGGTGCCGACCACCGCCGCCGCCCACAGCAGGCGGTGTGCGGGGCTCGACAGGGTGCGGGCGAGTGTGGCGGACATGCGCACAACGTAGGGCGTCCGCGCGCTCTCCTGCGTAACCGCTCGGTAAATGCGGACGTCGCGCGACGCACGGTTGCCGAGGCGCTGCGGTGCACGCGTGGGACCGGTGCTACAGCACCTCCTCCACGTACCACCGCCCGCCCAGCTCGGCGGGGAACCCGGTCAGCAGGGAGATTGCGTCGCCGCCATACAGAATCGCCCAGATTGACCGCCCGGTCGCCTCGAGACCGAACGTGTGCACGCCGGGCTCCACGGTGACCACCGCGTCGCACACGATCGGCATGAGGGTGGAGTCCTCGAGGACGAAGTCCGCGAGCTCCTCGACCCCGGTGTAGGCACACAGCGTCGCCGCGGGCACGCCGTCGATCACCGGGCGGATGGCGATGTGGCTGCCCGAGAACGGCAGCGCGACGGGGTCGTTTGACCGGAGCCACACGTGCCCCGAGAAGTGCACCGCGACCGTCTCCGACCGGGTGTCGAGCTCGAGTGGCGGTGCCATGCCGTCCATCGAGTCGGTGCGTCCCTCAAACAGGAAGTGGGTGAACCCGAAGTCGATCTGGCCGGCGGTCGTGCCCTCCACATGGCGCGGCACCTGGGGCAGCGGAACGCAGATCAGCCCGCCGTCGGGGTCGAAGCCCTGGAGGGCCTCGCCGTCGGCGCAGGCGCTCGTGGTGCGCGCGTCCAGGACGGTCATGCCGTCCATGAGCGCGCCGACGTCTCCGGGCGTGAAGTCGGCGATGTGCTCGGCGATACAGCGCACGTAGTCGAGGGGCGCGCTGGGCCCCGGTGCCCAATCACAGGCCGCCGAGGCGATGGAGGGGGTGAGGACGATGAGTGTGGCCAAGGTGGTGCGGAACACGGAGCCTCCTGGGGGGGTGGTGCACCCACAGTGGCTCCGGGCGGCCGGCTCGCCCATCACCCGAACGGGTGAGCGTCACTCACCGGCTCGGCCATGCGAGGCAGCGGCGTCACCGGAGCGGGGCCCCTCGGCGTCCAGCGGCCCACCCGACCAGGACCGCACCGCGTGCAACCGCCGCGATCAGCCATCGTCTGCACGTCTCCTTCGTCCGGAACACCTCAGGATTGGCCACGGGGATGAACAACGCACATGGGTCACGCCCCGGAGGGGGGCCCGTCCTCGCCGGTGGCACCGGCCAGGCGCTCCGGGAACAGGGGCGCGAGGTCCTTGGGGAGGAACGCCCGCACGGTGTCCACCACCCGCACCTCGAGGCGGGCGCGCTCGTCGCGGAGCTCGGCGACCACGCGGCGCAGGTGGAGCGCATGTCGTGCGCTCCGCAGCAGACGTCGGAGCGACGTGCCCCGCTCGAGGACGCGGAGCGTGGCGTAGCCGGAGACCGGCAGCATCACGGCGACGATGGCTGCGGCGGTGGTGCCGAGCCATGCCCACACGAGCACCGGCAGCAGCAGGTATACGGCGCCGACGGCGACCAGACCTCCGACGAGGCGCGACGTGCCCACCACGTCCTTTCGGGGCGCGAACTGCACCCCGGCCCATCCGACCAACACCCCGAGCGGCACGTGCACCGGCAGCCCGGGTAGGGCGAGCGGGAGCCAGACGCACAGGGCGACGAGGTGCCCGAACGAGCGGTTGGCGACATCCGAGCGCACGAGATCGCGGTCGGTGAGCCCCGCGTCGTCCAGTCGGTCGAGGTACGCCGCGACCTCGTGCCACAACGCCTGTACCGCCGGTTGATCGGCGACGGTCGGGTACACGGCGCAGAACCTGCGGGCGAGCTCCACCCGGTCGCGCAGGTCGATCCGGGGCGGCTGGTAGAGCCGTCGCACGCCGTCGAGCACCCGCAGCGTGTCCCAGTCCGGGGCGTTGACGGTGAGCGCCCGAATCGCCGCCTCGATCTCGTCGGTGAGCGCGCGCGCGGCGGCGCGTGGGTCGGCGCGCCAGGCCTCGAGGTGGGCTGGCGTGACCGAGATCGGCGGCCCGTACTGCACCAGCACCCGGCTGCGGAACGACTTGCGGTGCACGTAGGTGAGCCCGGTGGGCACGACGACCAGGGGCAGCATCGGACGGTCGGCGACCAGGCCGACCGCGATCCGGGCGGCGCCGCTGCGCAGGCGCGCGAGCTCCGAGCCATCGTGCGACAGCCCCTCGGGGAAGATCCCGATGCACCGCCGGGCACCGAGCGCGTCCTTCAGCGCGGACAGGGCATCTTCGTTGTCGCGGGGCTTGCCGTCAGCGTAGTCCATCTTCCGAGCGATCGGCACAGCACCGAGCGCGAGCAGGATCGGGCCGAGCGGCCAGGCGAAGAGCTTGTCCTTCGCCGCGAAGTGCACGATGCGGCCGCTGGTGCACAGCACCACAACGGGGTCGATCAGCGAGTTCGGGTGGTTGCCGGCGAAGACCACCGGGGCGTCCTCGGGCACGTTCTGGAGGCCGACGACGTGCACCTGCTGGAAGAACACGCCGACGGCGGCGCGGAGCAGGGTGCGGATGGAGCGGTAGATGAGCACGTCGCACCGTACCCGACGCCGCCGAGGGGGCACGATCTGCGACGATGACAGACGCGGTTGAGCGCCTCGGCCGCTACTCCCCCGCAGGCTCCGCCTTCGCCCTCGCCTGCGGCAGCCACACATCGAGCTCGGGATGGTCGGGCGCGTGGGTCTCCACCGCACTCCAGGCCGCCGCCGCCGCCGCCCAGTCCTCGGCCACCCAGGCCACCCAGCCGCTCTCCCAGTGGCAGCCCGCGTGCTCGGGGGCGAGGGTCAGGCACTGGGCCAGGTGGGTGCGGGCGTCGTCGTAGCGCTTGGCGCGCAGGGCCTGGTAGCCCTGGCGGTAGGCGGCCTCAGCCGGTGTCTCCTCTTTGGGCGGTCCTGCGGCGAACAGGGAGGGGTCGACGAAGCCCTTGGCCTCGGCGTCGAACACCAGGTAGCCCGAGGCGTCTTCGACGATGACCCACCGCGCATCGACGTGACGCGCCAGCTGTTCCGCGGTCTCCGGGTCGGACAGCTCCCGGGTGTACACCGCGAAGGCCCGTTGGTAGTTCGCCACGGCCTCGGCGGTGACGAGCGATGGGCAGTGGCTGCCCCCGCGGAACCGGCTGCGGATGCGGGGCGACATCACCACCCCCTGCTCCGAGGCGCAGACCTTGGTGGGGTCGGGGGCGGAGGAGCCGGCGAGGGCCAAGGAGGCAGTGAACAGAGCGAGGGAGAGCATGGGGCGGGACTCGACACGCGGGGCGGGTGAGTACCATAAGGCCTTGTGCTGGCGTTGCCTGCCGATCCTGACAACTCGCGGACCGTCAGGCCCCCAGCACTCCGTCCCCGGCCACTGCGGAAGTGGACGTGGACGGTGATGCTGGACAGCGTAGGCACGGAGCACCCGATCAGCCTGGTCTATGCCGATCGGGAGTACACCGAGCCAAAAGTGCGCGTGTTCGTGGACCGCGCCATCCCGGTGCTGAAGTCCTGGTTCGGCGGTGTGCCGCCTGTCCCGGGAGCTGAGGGCAGCTCGGACCCAGGACGATGACTTCCGGACGGGTGGGTTGCTGCACTTCGGCGAGGGACTTGCGCGAGGCCGCCCTACACCTCGATCCCGATCGGACAGCTCACGCCCGTCCCACCAATCCGCAGTACCCACCCGGATTCTTCGCCAGATACTGCTGGTGGTAGACAGGGAGTAAAGGTCGAACCTG
>JBLFXJ010000211.1:0-14173 GCA_047609825.1 Myxococcota bacterium | reverse complement strand
TATACTGGCCGCATTCGGCGAGGCCGTGCGGCGGCGCGGCCTGCTCGCCGACCTCACCCGCCTCGCGTTCGAGGTGAAGCCCGATGGCTCCGCCGTCGTGCTGGACGTGGTGGCGGGCCTCAGGTTCCAGATCCGCCCGATCTAGCGCGGGTCAGAACAGCCCTGGGATGTACTTCCAGCGGACTTCCTCGCGATACGCGGTGTAGTCCGGGTTGGACGCGTTCATGAAGATGTCGTCGCGCTCCGACCGGAGAAAATATTTCACCGGCCACACCAGCGCGATAGCGTAGTGCCACCCGGTCGTGTACCCGGTGAGGCCCAGCGTCACGAACATCAGGGCCTCGAGCGTGTAGCTGGGATGCCGGACAAAGCTGTAGAATCCGCGCTTCTGTACACCCTTGTCGACCATGACGCCGAACATGGTGCCCAGGTTCCAGATCGACAGCGTGTACAGCAGGTTGAGGAGGAACTCAGCCGTGAGCTGCACTCCCCAGGCCGGCCCGCCAGCGAGGCCGGGGTCGAGCGCTGCGGGAGGGCTGCCGTGGATGCGGTACAGCACGCCGCCGAGCAGGGGGCCGTAGCACAGGGCATTCACGGCCCATCCCACGGGAGTGAAGTCGATGTTCCGGATCGGCTCCCGCTTCCACAGGATGCTGACCACAGTGTGCGTGTAGCCCAACAGGCAGCCGCAGATCGTCAGCGACCACAGGGTGAGCCGGCCGAGCATGAACGCGTCGTCCCATGACTCCAGCCCTGGGGTGTGGGTGACCATGTACACGATCCCGGCCGGCAGATCGGCGAACTGCTGCACCACGCCGGCGCGGCCCCAGGCGAGCTTGATGATGGCGTTGACGTTGCCGGCGAGAAACCCGGTAAGGGTGCTGCCGAAGGCGTAGAACACGGCCAGGTGGAGGGTCCACACGCCGAACCCGCGCACCGCTCGGGGGATGGCGACGGCCGGGGGCCGGAACCGCAGCGCATGCCAGGCCACCAGGGCGGGTGAGCGCCGCGTCTTGGCGAGGACCGCCACCCAGGCCGTGCCGCCGAGCACATTGCCGGCGTACAGCACCTGCTCGGTCCACGGGCGGAGCGTTCGCCCCCACGCGAACAGCGCATGGGTGATGTGGATCGTGGCTTCCCAGGTGAACTCGACCACGACGGGCACCATGGCGATGCCCAGCAGCAGCTGGATGGCCATGCGCCCGGGTGTGCCCGCCGCGTAGTAGGCGGCGATGGCCCCCCGTCGCACCGCGCCGAGCGCCCGCCCGGGCTCTGGACGGAGTCCGGCCCACGCCCAGAGGGCCAGCGTGCCGAGCAGGGCGAGCCACTCCAGGGCCGCCAGCCAGGGCGCGTAGAACCACGCGGCCTGGTTCGCCACGCTGAACGCGGTGACGGCAGCCCCAACCGGCGCCTCGCCGGTCAGTCGGTGCCCCCGGGCGCGATCGGGCTCCACCGTGGTGAGGCGCAGGCGGCCCACCGACTTACGATCGACGAACACCTGAACGGTGCTGTTCGCTTCGAGCCCCTGGTCGGAGCCGATGTTCACCTCGACCCCGTCGTCCGTGCTCACCACCTGGCCCTGGCTGCCGATGGGCCAGTGGAAGGTGCGGCGCGCGATGGTGGCGCTGGCGGTGTCGGCACCCACCCGGGTGACCCGAGCCCAGCCGATCTCGCTCGTCCACGACGGGTTGAACCGGTAGATCCGCACGTCGTGCCCCGGCTCGAGCCCGGTGAGGTCGCCGGCGAGCTCGACCGTAGGGCCGTCCACACGCACCACATCGGCATGGTGCATGCCCCTGCGATGCAGCGGCGTGAGCACGAGCGCCAACAGCCCGAGCATCAACGCCAGCCGATAGGCGTGGTACAGGCCGTGCTCGAGCCGCTCCAGCACGTGGACCTCGTCGCTCAGGGTGGGCGCGCAGGCTATCCACACGCATGCGATTCGTCGTGCTGTTCGCCGTGCTGGCCTGCCGTCCCGATCCCGTGCACGACACACATCCCGTGGTCACGACGGGCAGTACGCCCACCGAGAGCTTCCCCGTGTTCGAGGGCTCGGTGCCCCGGAATGTGCTGATGATCAGCATCGACACGCTCCGCAAGGATCACCTCTCGCGCTACGACTTGGCCCAGCGCGAGCTCACGCCGTTCCTCGACGGCCTGATGAACACCGGCTTCGTGCTCGACGATCACCTCACGTGCTCGAACTGGACCTTCCCGGGAATCACCTGCACCCTGCTCGGGCGTAACCACACCGAGGTGGGGTTCATGCCGCAGCTCGAGCCGGCCAGCGAGCGCATCGAGTGGCCGGCAGGGCAGGCGTTCCTGTCCGACGCCCTGCGCGACGCCGGCTTCGCCACCGTGCTCTCCAGCGCCAACGGCTACCTGTCCCGGGACTGGGGCACGGCCGATGGCTACGACGCCACCTCGGGAGTGGCCTTCGACCCCGCCGACAGCATCTACGCCGAGGGCATCGCGAACCTGGAGGCCGCCCGCGATTCGGGCGCCGAGCGGTGGTTCCTCCACCTGCACTTCCTCGAGCCCCACGCGCCCTACCTGCAGCACGACGGGTACACGCCGAGCACCTCCGATCTGGTGCCGGTGCCGTGGGATCTCGAGGTGAAGACGCAGCACTATGACGCGACCCGCGAGTGGCCCGAGATGTCGGCGCCGGACCGGGCGAACCTGACGGCACACCTCACGCGGCGCTACCAGGGCGAGGTGGCGTTCCTCGACGCCTCCCTCAGCGGGATGTTCGCCGATCTTGGCGCGCGCGGGCTGCTCGACGACACGCTCGTGGTGGTGTGGAATGACCACGGCGAGAGTTTCTGGGAGCACGGCAACCAGAGCCATGCATGGACCCTGCATCGCCCCGAGAACGACGGTCTAGCGTTCTTCTGGGCACCGAACATCGTACCCGGCGCGTGGGATGGGCCGACTCATGCCACCGATCTCATGCCCACCCTGCTCGAGCTCCTCGCACTGCCGATCCCCGAGGGTGTGACAGGCATCCCGTTGGGGCTGGCGCCGCCCGGTCGCGCCAGGTTCGCGAACACCGTGGCCCGGGCCGGCGTGCAGCAGAGCGTGCAGATCGGCAAGAACAAGCTGCTCTACGAGTGGACCGGCAGCGCGGCGGTGTACGATCTGTCCTTCGACCCGGCGGAGATGCTCGGCCACTGGGACCCGTCCAACCCCACGCATCTCGAGCTGTGGTCGGCGCTGGTGCCCGAGGTGAGGGCGCTCCAGCCGCTGGTCAACGGGTTCCCCGGGCCGACCGCGCCGAGCGGCGTCGAGCTGTAGGCGGGCCGACTAGGCCGTTCCTGCGGTCTCGAGGTGCACGACCTGTGGCGCCTCGGCATCCCGGCGCCTGAGATGATCGCCGAACTGCCCGATGAGGGACGGGTCGCGCGGTCCGCCGCCGAGCTGGGCCGCGCTGACGAAGGTGAGCACGTCGGGGTGGCCGCCGATGGCCAGCCAGTGGCCATCCGACACCTCCACGGCACCCACCTCCACGGTGTCGCCGTGGTCGATGGCGCTGTGCAGGACCGCTACCGCTGCCTCCGCAGTGGCGCCGCCGGCGGGGAAGACCACGACCGTGCCCAGGGAGAACAGGGCCCACTCGCCGGGGACCAGGGCGGCACGCACCGCCTCGACACGTGCATCACTCACTCGGTCCTCCTCATGCGATCGCCGGCAGCACGATGCGGAACACGCTGCCACCGGCGGGGGGTATGGCGATCTCGATGGTTCCACCGTGGGCCTTGACGGTGCGGAGGGTGACCGACAGGCCAAGCCCCGTGCCCCGGGTCTTCGAGGTGAAGAAAGGCTCGAAGATCTGCGTCCGCGCCTTCCGGGGAACCCCCGGCCCCTGGTCCACCACATCGATGGCCGCCCGCCCGCTCTCCCCCCGCACGCGCAGCGTGAGCACCCCCTGCCCGTCCTGGGCCTGGGCTCCGTTGAGGAGCAGGTTCAGCAGGGCCTGGCGCAGCATTCCGGGGTCGACCTGTGCGTGGGTGTCGTCGCAGTCCTGCACCACCTCCAGCCCCGACCACTGTGGGTCGTTGCGCAGCAGCGCCACAGCGTCGCCCGCCACGGCCGACAGCGGCACCAGGCGCAGCTTCGGCTCCCGGGGTCGGGCGAACACGAGCAGGTCGTTCACCATCTCGTTCAGTTCATCCAGCCGCGCCCGCAGCTTGCCGACGATGGCGCGGTCGGTGGAGCCTTCGGCGAACCGGGACTGGAGGATCTGGAGCGCGCCGCTGATGCTGGCGATGGGGTTCTTCACCTCGTGGGCGACCACGGCGGCCAGCTGCCCGAGCGCGCGAAGCTGCTCGGACTGCGCGAGCTCGGCGCGGCTGCTGCGGAGCTCTTCGAGGGCGGTGGACAGCTCCTCTGCCCGGGCGTGTCGATCGAGGGTGGTGCCGGTGAAGTCTGCCAGTGCGCCGGCGATGGCCACCTGCGCTTCATCGGGCGGAGCGTCCCAGTACAGGGTGAGCGCGCCGAACAGCCGCCGGGCCGAGACCAGGGGCAGCGCGCGACCGGCGGCCCATGCACCGGCGGAGGCTGTCCGCACCCTGGGCACGATCTGGTCGTCGATCAGGTCGATGGCATGCACCGCCGCGTGGGCCGGTCCGGTCAACCCCACGTCGTATACGCAGGTGGCCGCGCCATCCGGGCCGACCGCGAACACGGCCACCGCGCTGGCACCGGAGAGCTCGATCGCCTCTCGCCCGCACAAAACGCAGATCTCCTGGAACGCGAGTCCGTTGTCGGACAGCAACCGGGCGAACTGCGCCAGCCTCGCGAACGCCTCGCTCGGGCGCGGTGCCATGGAGATCCCCTCCCTCGAGCGTTAGCCGGCGGGGGTGTATCCTGCGCGCGCGTCCCGCGGCGCACCGGCAAGGGGGCAACCATCGTGCACGAGTACGCCGAGAAGTTCGGCTTCGACGCTTCCCGCCTGCAGTCCCGGCGGGAGTACTTCCGCATCACCGACGGCGACCTCGAGACCTTGGCGGGGCTCCGGTCGATGATGGTGGAGCACACCGCCGGCGTCGTCGAGGGGTTCTATGACCACCTGCTCGACTATCCGGCCACGCGTTCCTACCTCTCCGACACCGCGCTGGTGCAGCGGCTGAAGCGCAAGCAGTCCGACTACTTCCTCGAACTGTTCACCGGCCGGATCGACCTCGACTACGTGGACGGCCGCCTGAAGATCGGTACGATCCACGAGCGCCTGGGGGTGCCGCCGTGGTGGTATATCGGCGCGTACAACCTGTACGTTGAGCTGATCGGCGATCTGCTCGCGCGAGAGCTGCCCGCCGAGGATGTGCACCCCGCCCACACCGCGATCCGCAAGATCGTCGACTTCGACGCGGCATTGGCGCTGGATGCCTACGTGTGGTCGCATGTGGAGACCACGCGCCGGCACCAGGCCGCGATCCGCGAGCTGTCCACTCCCGTGATCCAGGTGTACGAGCAAGTGCTGCTCATGCCCATCGTGGGCACGGTGGACAGCCGGCGGGCGCAGCAGATCATGGAGAGCGTGCTCCAGGGCGTCACCGACCATCGCGCCCGGGTGTTGCTGCTCGACATCGCGGGCGTGCCGGTGGTCGACACCCAGGTCGCCGACCACTTGCTCAAGACCACAGCGGCGGTTCGGCTGCTCGGTGCGTCCACCATCCTCACCGGGATCAGCGCCCAGGTGGCGCGTACGATGGTCGAGCTCGGGGTGGACGTGTCGGCCATGCAGACCCGGAGTCGACTGAAAGACGGCCTCGAACTGGCTCTCAGCATGGTCGGCAAGCGCATCGGAGAGGTCTGATGTCCCGCGGTCGCCTCCCCATCCTCCGGGTCGCGGGCAACCTGCTGGTCGCCGTGAACCTCGACCTCGACGACGCCAGCGCCGAGGCGTTCCAGCACGACGTGCTCGACGCCATCGAGCGGCGGTCTCCCAACGGGCTGGTGATCGACATCTCGGGGCTCGAGATCGTGGACACCTATGTGGCCCGGGTGCTGGCCGACACGGCGTCCATGGCCCGTCTGATGGGCGTGCGCGCCGTGGTGGCCGGCATGCGTCCCGAGGTCGCCGCCACCCTCGTGCAGATGGGTTTCCTGCTCGAGTCCGTACACACAGCACTCGATGTGGACGATGCGTTGGCGTGGCTGGGCGGGGGAGGGCGGTGATGATTCGCGTGATGGCCAGACGCAACCTCGAGATCGGTGGAGAGGCCGACGTCGTGCGGGTGCGGCACGCGGTGCGGCTGATCGCGCGGGCCAGCGGGTTCGACGCCTTCGCGACCGCCGCGATCACGACCGCCACGTCGGAGCTCACCCGGAACGCGCTGGTGCACGGGGGCGGGGGAGTGGCCGTGGTGGAGGAGGTCGTCGAGGACGGCCTGGCCGGCCTGCGACTCACGTTTCGCGACACTGGGCCCGGCATCTCCGACCTCGACCGGGCCCTGGCTGGCGGGCACAGCACCTCCCGCACCTTGGGGCTCGGGCTGTCGGGCTCCAAGCGCCTGGTGGATGGCTTCGAGATCACGACCGAGACGGGCGTGGGCACCACGGTGGTGATCACGAAGTGGGCCCGCCGACGATGGTGACCCACATCTCCCTGCGCGACGCGGCCTCTGTGTCCGAGGCGCGGGAGGCCGCGCGGGCGGTGGGTCAGGCGGCGGGGATGCCGGCGGTGGAGATCGAGCGGTGCGCGAACGCGATCAGCGAGCTGTGCCACAACGCCCTGCGCTATGGGCGCGACGGCTCGGTGTCGGTGCGGCGGATCACCCGGGGCGGCGTGCATGGGGTCGAGGCCAGGGTGTCGGACCGGGGGCCTGGGATCGAGGATGCAGCGGCGGCGCTCGGGGGACGCCCCAGCGAGTTCGGAGGGCTGGGCATCGGTCTGGGAGCGGCGGTTCGGCTGTGCCATGAGCTCGATCTGGACACACGGCTCGGCGAGGGCACCCTGGTCATCCCCCGGCGATTCGCGACCCGGGCGCAGCGGCTGCCCGAGGTGGGCATCGTGGGGCGCCCCCACTCCGATGGACCGCCCAGCGGCGATGAGGCGCGGGTGTGGCGGCTGAGCGATGGCTTCCTGCTGGCGGTGGCGGACGGCCTCGGGCACGGGGCGGCGGCGCACGAGGGCGCGCAGGCGCTGGTCACAGCGGTGGGCTCGGCGGTGCACGAGGGCCTGCCGGAGATGATCGTGGCGGCGAATGGGGCGGCGAAGGGCACCCGGGGTGGTGCCCTCACCGTGGTGCGCATGCAGGGGCGGGAGCTGCAGGTGTGCGGGGTGGGCAACATCATCGTGCGGTTGTACGCAGGCGGGCGCATGCGGGGCGTGTCGGCCCACGCCGGCACCCTCACCGGTCGGCGGCTGCCGATGGCACTGCGGCCGCGCACGTTCGAGGTCGGGCCCGGAACCCGGCTGCTCGTGTGCACCGATGGCATCCGCTCGCGCAACCTCGGGGACGAGACGCTCATGGGCTACAGCCATCCAGTCGCGGCAGCGTCTGGCGTGCTCCAACGGCACTGGAGGGGCACTGATGATGCCCTGGTCGCGGTGGCCTGGTAGCTGCGGGGTGGCTGACCCATGGGGCGGGCTGGGATAGGCCAGCGGGGGAGTCCTGGACGAGGCACCGCACGTCGCGGGTCTATGAGGGGCCGGAGGAATTCGATGGTCACGCTGATCGCCGCCGCTGCTGCCTGGGCACTGCCCCCCGCGGACGCCGCCTGGGAGTCACTGCAGGACAAGCCCGTGCCCATCGAGTGTGCGGCACACGCGGGCACCACCTGGTGCCGCTCCATGGGAGTTCTGGCGGCGCCGGTCTCGGCGGTGACCGAGTCGCTGAAGGACATGGCGAACAGCGCCGACAAGTTCGATTCCATCGTCACGATCGACGTGCTGTCCGGCGACGCGCTGCGGGTGGTGCTCGACTTCCCGCCTCTGCTCTCCGACCGTGACTACGTGGCGAAGTATGTGCAGCGCGAAGACCCCGGCGGCGTGCAGGTGTTCGCCTGGAGCTCGGCGGCACATCCGGACGCGCCGCCCGCAGATGGCATCGTGCGGTTGCCGGAGTTCGCAGGCGAGTGGCGCCTGAAGCCTGTCGGCGAGACCACGCACGTCACCTACCTGTGGCACGCTGAGATCGCCGGCTCGTTCCCGGGCTGGGCGTTGCCGATCGCGAGGAAGAAGGCCGGCCACGAGGCGCTGAAGGACCTCGCCAAGGTCAATGGGGCCGCGCTCTCGGTCCCCTAGCTGGGCTCGGCAAAATTCGGGTCTGTGCCCTCGGGACCCGAGCTTCCCGTGCCCAGCTCCCTCAGTTTGCCGGTCGGCCCGTTGGGCCTCCCTCGATCGCAGCCTTCGGGACCCTCCCTGGCGTGCCGTGGGGGAGCGTTCCCGAAGGCTGCTAGCCGCTCAGGCGAGTGCGTCGCGGAGGGCGGCGGCCATGGCATCCACCGCGTCGCGGGCGGCGTGCACCAGGCCCGTGGTGTGCAGGAAGCCGTGCACCAGCCCGGGGTGCAGGGTGGTGGTGACCGGCGTGCCGGCCGCGGCGAGGCGGGAGGCGAAGGCGCGTCCCTCGTCCCGGAGGGGGTCGAAGCCCGCGAGCACCACGTGCGCCGGCGCCAGTCCAGACAGGTCTGGGGCGAGCAGCGGTGATGCGCGCGGGTCGTCGGGATCGGGCGCGTACTGCTCCAGGAACCAGTCGATCATCGGCGCTGTGAGCATGTATCCGCCATCGAACAGCCGGTGGGAGCGGGTGGCTCGTCGGAGCTCGGTGCCCGGGTAGATCAGGAGCTGGAGCCGTGGCGGCGGCAGGCCGAGGTCGCGGGCGGCGATGGCGACTCCGGCGGACAGGTTGCCGCCGGCAGAGTCGCCGCCCACCGCCAGGCGGCGCGGGTCCAGGCCCAGGCCGGCGGCGGCGCCGACGAACCACGCCCACGTGGCCATCGCATCGTCATAGGCGGCGGGGAATCTGTGCTCCGGCGCGAGGCGGTACGCTACGGAGACCACAGCACAGCCGGACGCCTCACACAGCTGGCGGCAGGGCGCGTCGTGGGTGTCCAGGTCACCGATGACGAAGCCGCCGCCATGGAAGAACAGCAGCGCTGGCGTGGGATGAGGAGCCCTGCGCGGACGATAGATCCGAGATTGGAGCGGTGATCCGGCGCCGGGCACCATGGGGCCGGGGTGCACCTCGACGTCGCGCGGCGCGGGGTCGAACATGCGCACCTCGCGGGCGAACCGTGCCCGGGCGCTTGCCGGCCCGAGATCCTGAAAGCGGGGCGAGCCCAGTCCGGGCACCAGCCGGAGGGCCACGCGGAGCTGTGGGTCCAGTGTGTGACCGTCACGCTCGTGCGGGCGCACCGCCTCAGCTGCGCGGCTGACGGCCGTGAGCAGACCGCTGGCTGCGCGTCTCCACATCTGGACTCCCGAGCCGACTGTCAGAACCCGGAATCACCCGAGTCGTCCGCGGTAGTCGAGGAATCCGGGGGCTCGTCCGTGTCGGTGGTGTCGGTGTCGGGCGCGGTGTCGTCGGGCCCGGTGTCGTCCACGTCGGTGTCGGTGTCGGTGTCGGTGTCGGTGTCGGTGTCGGTGTCGGTATCCGTGTCGGCATCCGTGTCCGTGTCGGTGTCCGCATCGGTGTCGGCGTCGGTGTCCGCATCGGTGTCGGCGTCTGCGTCTGCGTCTGCGTCTGCGTCTGCATCGCCGGTCTTCGTGTCGGTCGGGATGATGCCCAGACCGCTGTCAGTGTCCTTCTTGTCCGAGGTGTTGCATGCCAGGAGAAGGGCGACGACAAGGGTGAGGCTTCGGAGCACGGGCGGGCCGGGGTGCGGGTGCAGGTGCATGGTACGCTGCGGTTCGGTAGACCGGCAACCAGTCCGCAGCGCGAGTTCGCAAACAACAGACCGCGCGACCGCCGCGCCCACGGTCCGCCACCCCGCTCCGGTGGGGGTCCAGCGGCATACAGGGCCGCTTCGGAGACCGCCGTGCACCCCCTCCTGGCACCCTTGCTGGCCACAGCGGCGCCGATCGCGCTGGTGAACGCCCGTGTGCATCCCGTGACCTCGCCGCCGGTGGACGGGTGCACGATGGTGATCGACGGCGGTCGCATCCTGGCCATCGGGCCGGATGTGGTGGTTCCGCCCGATGCTGCAGTGGTCGACCTCACGGGTCGGGTCGTGGTGCCTGGGTTGATTGATCTGCACAGCCACGTGGGCGGCGGCCGGCTCCACGAGAGCCTGGGCCCGGTCCAGCCGGCGATCTCTGCGATCGACGCCATCGATCCGTTTCACCCCAGCCTCGACCGGGCGCGCGCCGGCGGCATCACCACGGTGAATGTGATGCCGGGCTCGGGCAAGCTGATGGGCGGCCAGACCGCGTACCTGTCCCTGCGGCACTCCCCCACGGTAGACGGCATGTTGGTCTGCCTCGCCGCTGATGCGGGCGATGCAGAGATCGAGGGCCCGCTCCGCCGCACGTCGGTCTGCGGCGGCACGAAGATGGCCAACGGCACCAACCCCCAGGGGAGCGGCGGTGATCCGGCGAGCCGTATGGGCAGCGCCTTCCTGCAGCGGCAGGCCCTGCTCCGGGGGCAGGCATGGCTCGATGCCCAGGAAGCCCACGACGCTCGCCGGGGTCGCAAGCGGCCGGCGGCTCCCGAGCCCGACCCTGAGGCCGAGGCCCTGGCCGAGCTCGCCGCGGGCCAGCGCACGGTCCACTTCCACAGCCATCGTGCCGACGACGTGGTCACCGCGATCCGGCTGAAGCAGGAGTTCGGCATCGATCTCGTGGTGCACCACGGATCTGAGGGGTTCAAGGTGGCGTCCCTCATCGCCGAGGCCGATGTGCCGGTGGCGATCAACGTGCTCGACACCCCGGGCGGCAAGGAGGAGACCCTGGAGCGGCGCCTCGACAACCCCGCCATCCTGCACGCGGCCGGGGTGCGCATCGCGCTGATCACCGACGATCCCGTGCAGGACTCCCGGTTGTTCCTCCGCACCGGCGGCCTCGCGGTGCGCGGAGGGTTGGCTCCGGAGGCAGCACTTCGGGCGATGACCCTCACCCCGGCCGAGCTGATGGGGGTGGCCGACCGGGTGGGCAGCCTGGAGGTGGGCAAGCAGGCCGATCTCGTGGTGCTCTCTGGGCCGCCGTTCAGCGTGTGGTCCCAGGTGGAGCAGACCTGGGTGGCGGGCGAGGTGGTGTTCGATCGCTCCGACTCCGCCCAGACCCGGTTCGCCACCGGCGGTGATGCAGCCCCATGATCCTGTTCCTCGCCACAGCGCTGGCCGCACCCACGGCGTTCGTCGGCGGCACCCTGCACCCGGTGTCGGGTCCGCCGGTGCAGGCGGCGTTGGTGGTGGACGGCGGGCGCATCGTGTCCATCGGTGCGGTGCCGCCCGGCGCGGTCGAGGTGGACGTCTCCGGCAAGCACCTGGTGCCGGGGCTGGTCGACACCCACAGCCATGTCGGGGGTGGGCGGCTGCACGAGCACCTGGGGCCGGTGCAGCCCGGCGTGTCGGCGGTGGACGCCATCGACCCGACCCACGCCAGCCTGCATCGGGCGCGGGCCGGGGGCATCACCACGGTGAACGTGATGCCCGGCTCGGGCCGGCTGATGGGTGGCCAGACGGCCTACCTGAAGCTGCGGCTGAGCCCGGTGGTGGACGACCTGCTCCTGTGCGTGGGCGATCCGCTGGCCGTGCCCGAGGATGCTCCCCTTCGACGCGGGATCTGCGGTGGCATGAAGATGGCCAACGGCACGAACCCCCAGGGAGATGGCGACGGTCCATCGAGCCGGATGGGCGCGGCCTTCCTCCAGCGGGAGGCGCTGCGTCGCGGGGCCGAGCGCCTGGACGCGGTGACTCCGCCGGAACGCTTGCGCCGGTGGACCCCGCCGGAGCCCGATCCGGAGGCGGACGCCCTGGCGCAGATCGTCGCGGGGGCCCGCACGGTGCACTTCCACACCCATCGCGCCGACGACGTGGTCACCATCGCGCGCCTGGTGGAGGAGTACCCCGACGTCGACGTGGTGCTGCACCATGTGTCGGAGGCGTGGAAGCTGGTGGACCTGCTCGCCGAGGCCGGGCTGCCGTGCTCGCTGATCCTCGTGGATGCGCCGGGCGGCAAGGAAGAGGCGCTCGAGATCCGGCTGGAGACCGGGGGTCTGCTCGAGCGCGCTGGCGTTCCGGTGGCGTTCCACACCGACGACCCGATCACCGACTCGCGGCTGTTCCTCCGGATGGGTGCGCTGGCCGTGCGGGGTGGGATGAGCCCTGAGGGCGCGCTGGCGGCGCTCACGCTGGCGCCGGCGCGCATGCTCGGCCTCCAGGACAGGCTCGGGAGCCTCGAGGTGGGCAAGGATGCGGACGTGGTGGTGCTGAGCGGCGTTCCGTTCAGCGTCTGGACCCGGGTGGAGCAGACCTGGGTGGACGGCATGAAGGTGTTCGATCGGGCGGATCCAGCAGACCGCCGGCATGCGACGGGTGGCGAGCACGCCACGCAGGAGGCTCTGTGATCCCGTGGCTCATGGCGACGGCGGTGGCCGCACCGCTCGTACTCAAGGCGGCCGAGGTGCGGCCCGTGTCTGGCCCGCCCATCGCCAATGGCGTGGTGGTGGTGGAGGATGGTCGGATCGTGGCGGTGGGTCGCGCCGATGCCGTCACCGTGCCAGCGGGTGCCCGCGTGTTCGAGGGGGCCGTGCTCACGCCCGGGTTCATCGACACCCTCACCACGGCTGGCCTCACCGGGCCGCTCAACCATCCGCCCGACCAGGACCACGCGGAGCGGAATCGCCCGGTGAGCCCAGGTCTGCGCGCGCTCGACGGCTACAACGGAACCGACGCCATGCTCGGGTGGATCCGTGGGTTCGGGGTCACTACGGTGCACTCAGGCCCCTCGCCCGGCACGCCGGTGGGCGGGCGCACCCTGGTGGCGAAGACCACCTCGGGCCCGGTGGACGAGGTGGCGATGGTGCCCGACGCCATGCTGCTGCTCTCCCTGGGAGATGGCCCGAAGTGGCGGTTCGGGGACGACGGTACGGCCTCCCGCATGGGCAGCGCCGCCACGGTGCGCCAGGCCCTCGCCACGGCGGCTGACTACGCCGCCCGCCAGCGCCTGCCCCCGGCGGACAGGCCGCCCGTGGACCTGGGTCTGGCCGCCCTCGCCGAGGTGCTGGACGGCGGGAAGCCGGTCGTTGTGCATGCCCACCGCGCGGACGACCTGCTCACGGCACTCCGCATCGGCGATGAGTTCGGGCTCGACCTGATCCTGGCCGGCGCCGCCGAGGGGTGGCTGGTGGCCGACCGGCTCGCCGCGGCCGGCGTGCCGGTGCTTGTCGGGCCGGTGATGGCGCGGTCGTGGCGGGATGGAGAGCAGCGGAACAGCGCGTTCGACAACGCCGCGATCCTGGCAGACGCCGGCGTGCCGGTGGCGTTCCTCTCCGGTCACGAGGGCTACGTGCCGAAAGTGCGGGTGGTGCTGTGGGAGGCGGCGATCGCCGGTGCCAATGGGCTCGGGGCGGAGCGCACCCTCGAGGCGCTCACCCTGGGTGCTGCGCGCATCCTCCGCATCGACGACTCCGTCGGCAGCCTGGAGGTGGGCAAGCAGGCCGACCTGGTGCTGTTCGACGGCGATCCGTTCGAGTACACCACCCATGCGTGCACGGTGGTGATCGGCGGCGACGTGGTGAGCGAGACCTGCCACTGACCGCTGGGCGGCCTACAGGTGGGCCTCGACCGCCTTGTGGAACTCGAGGCGGTGCACCAGGTCGGAGAGGTAGTCCAGCTCGCCCGTGTCCCACCGGATCACCGGGCTCGCATCCCACGCGTCGATCCAGTTGTCGTACAGGCCGTTCAGCTTGCGCAGGTAGCTGGTGGGGATGTCCTGCTCCGACGGGCGCCCACGCTGCTTGATCCGCTTGCGGATCGTGCGCACCGGGCAGCCGAGGTGGATCAGCAGGTCAGGCGGCTTGAGGCTGTGCCGCATGGCGTCGTACAGTTCGCGGTAGGTCTGGTAGTCCCGCTTGCTCATGCGCCGGGAGTGGGCGAGGTAGGCCGCGAAGATCTCGGCGTCTTCGTAGATCGTGCGGTCCTGCACCCAGGTGCCGTCGCGCTCCACGATGTCCTGGTGCAGGCGGAACTTCCGGCCGAGGAACCACGCCTGGCTGTGGAACGCCCA
>JBLFXJ010000210.1:0-14187 GCA_047609825.1 Myxococcota bacterium | reverse complement strand
GAGTACGAGGATCGGTCATTCCCGACGGTGAACGGCGAGTCGCAGCGGATGCACGGCGCCGGGGTGGTGGTCGAGGACTTCACGGGTGACGGCCTGCTCGACATGGTGATGCTCGGCACGCGTCAGTCCGACTACTTCATTCAGCGCGAAGACGGCGGCTACGACGTGAACGTGCCAGGGACATTCCCGGCCGACCTCGACGTGCGGGTGGCGTTCGGTGGGGCCGCCGGGGACTATGACGGCGACGGCGACCTCGACCTCGTCATCACCCGGTACAACTCACCCGATGTGCTGCTGAACAACGATGGCAGCGGCAACTTCGCCGACGTTACGCAGGATGCGCTGCCGCCGCTGGAGCCGTGGACGGGATCGCCAGACGCCGGCCGGCTGTACGACTGGCACATGGGTGTGGCCCACCGGAGCTCGTCTGCCGCGTGGGGCGACTTCGACCGCGACGGCGACCTGGACCTACTGATCGGCGGCCACGGCTTCGTGCGCGAAGACGGCACGCACCCCTCGGACTTCCCCCCCGGTGAGCCGTCGTTCCTGTACCAAAACAATGGTGACGGCACCTTCACCGACATGTCCGCGCTGCTGCCCGCGGAGGTTCACGAGGGGTACACCTTCGTGGTGTCGTTCGTAGACGGCGACCTCGATGGCTACCCCGAGATCTACCTGATCAACGATCTCGGCTCGGCCTATCAAGAGTGCCGTTGGCTGTGGAACCGCACGGCCACCGGCGAGGGCTTCGTCGCAGACGACAACCGAGCCGCGCTCGACGTGAACGTGGCCGGCATGGGGCTCGCGATCAGCGATCTCAACGGCGACGGCTACCCCGACTTCCTCGTGCCCGCCTGGGGCCGGTTCCGGTACCTGTTGTCGTCCTTCGGCGGCACCGTGTGGATCGACCACAGCGATAGCACCGGGCTGGTGCCGCGGGCCTTCGACCCCTACAACCAGACGGTTGGCTGGGGCACCGAGATGGGTGACTTCAACAACGACCTGCTGGATGACGCAGTCGTGGTGTTCGGGCATATCCAGACCCGCGTGTCCCCCAGCTCCCCCGAGCAGCCCGATGGTCTGTGGCTGCAGCAGGCCGATGGCCGGTTCGTGGACGTGGCCCAGCGCTGGGGTGTGAATGACCGCGGCGTCTCCCGCGGCATCGCGGTTGGGGATCTGAACAACGACGGCTGGCTCGACATGGTGAAGCCCGACCTGGTGGGCCCCCACCTGCTCAAGCTGTCCCGTTGCGGCGAGGAGGCCTGGCTGCGGGTGCGCCTGCGCCACGAAGGCTCGATGAATCGGTTCGGCGTGCACGCGCTGATCGCCGTCACGCTGGCCGATGGCACTGTGGTGACCCGCACGGTCCGTGCGGGCGGCACCGGCTACGGCTCCGCCTCGCCCCACGAGGTGCACTTCGGCCTCGGTGGCCACGCCACGGTCGCCTCGCTCGAGGTCACGTGGCACGACGGCGAGGTCAGCACGTTCGCTGACATCGACACGCGGCAGGTGCTCACGGTGCGTCGCACCGAGTGAGCGCGCGTCTCAGTCTCCGTAGCGAACGGTGAGCGTGGAGTCCACCTCGGGCGAATCCACGACGCTGACCGTGCCGTCGAGCCAGAAGATCTCGAGCTGGTCTACGACGCTCGCCTCGGTGAGGCCGAAGTAGAGCTCGAACCCGTTCTGTGCGCTGAAGCACGACCCGCCGTGCACGGTGCGCCACAGGTGAAGATCCCGGCCGTCCCTCAGCTCGCCGGTCACGTGGCCGCGGGTGCCGATGCCGTCGCGGGGCACGTTCACGCCGTCACCCTCCACCACGACCTTCAGCCAGTGGCGCGGCTCGGCCCAGTCGAAGGCAAACAGGCGGTTGGGCTCGCGCACCGTGTCGTCGCGGAACGAGGGACCGCCGTTGTTCACCGCGAGCTCGAGCAGGCCGTCGCCGTCGATGTCGACCATGGCCGTGCCATGGGTGCGGTAGGGGTACGGCGCGATGAACCCGTCCACACCGCCGTCATCGGGCGCCGGGAAGGCCACCAGCTCCGATGCGTCCACGTACCACAGGGGGTCGCCGGGGAGGCTGTCGGAGAGGAACAGCTGGTCGGGCTCGCCGTCGATGGGTCCGCCGTTGCCGACGTACACATCGAGCACGCCATCGGCGTTCAGGTCGCCGATCTGGCTGCCCATCACGCCCACCCGGCTGTCGACCTCGGCCGTGTTCAGCCCAGCGGGGATGGCGGACTCGTGGAACGAGGCGCCCTCGTCGTTGAGGTACAGCTGGTGCCCGGTGCCGACCACGTCGTCGAGCACGACGCCGTCGAAGGCGCCGACGGGGTCGCCATCGCAGTCCTCGCCGCCGCGGTGGAACACCATCAGGTCCTGCCAGCCGTCGTTGTCGAAGTCCTCGGCGCAGGCCGCGAAGCTGTACACAGTGCGGGAGAGGTCGGCGTCGCCGGACAGGGAGGCGGTGCGATCGACGAACAGGGGCCGGCCGGTCTCGACCAGCTGGTTCACCCAGAGGATGTTGTCGTCCTTGTAGTTCATCTCGTACAGGTCGAGGTCGTTGTCGTTGTCGATGTCGACCCAGGTGGGATGGCGGCTCGGGCGCCGGGACACCCCGAGACCGTGGCGCTCGGTGGCGTCGGTGAACGTGCCGTCGCCGTTGTTCTGCCACAGGGTGTTCCGCGCCATGGCCGGACCGTAGGTGGCGCACCCGGTCAGCGTGTTCGAGGCGACGTACAGGTCGTTGTCGCCGTCGCCGTCGTAGTCTCCCCAGGCTCCGTTGCCGCTCGCCGTGGACACCGGGAGTTCTGCGCCCTCGGGGACCGGGCCGGTGATGCCGGCGGCCTCGCTCACGTCGTCGAACACCAGCTCGCCGGTCTCGACGTACAGGTTCTTCCACAGCCGATCGAAGTCGCGGCACTCGTTGCCGCCGCCGGACAGGTACAGGTCGATGTCCCCGTCGTTGTCGTAGTCCGACGGGGCGGCCGCCCAGGTGAGGTGGGCCTCCTCGAGCAGCTGCACCATGTCGAACCGGCGGCCGCCGCGGCCGTCTGGGACGTTGTGCAGGATATAGGACTCTTCTCCGGGGTTGCCGAGGAAGAAGTCCACGAATCCGTCGTTGTCGAAGTCCGCCGCGATGGTCGAGCGCCCGCGGTTGTGGTGGCCGAAGTAGCTGCCCTGGAACCCGGTGCTGGCGCCGAGGTCGGTGACGATGACCGACGCCATGTACTCGGGGTCGATGCGGTTCTCGATGCAGGTGTCGTGCACGCCGGTGTCGAACACGTCGTCGCAGGCGTCGCCCTGGCCGTCCCCGTCGCTGTCGATCTGGTACACGTTCGACACGAGCACGCAGTTGTCCCGCGCGTCGGGGATGGTGTCGTCGTCGCTGTCGGTGTCGAGCGCGTCGATCACGCCGTCGCCGTCAGTGTCGGCGGGGTCGACGCCGTCGCCCCACTCCACCAGGTCGGAGAGGCCGTCCCGGTCGCTGTCGGCGTTGGTCGCGTCGAGGCCCCAGGCCGCCTCGAGGTCATCGCGCAGGCCGTCGCCGTCGGCGTCGGGCTCGCCGAGGAACAGAAAGGTGCGCCCGCCATCCACATGGGTGGGGTCGCCGACGATGAAGTCGGCGAACGGGTTGTAGTCAGTGTCGAGTGCGGCGAGTGCGGCGCCGAAGCTGCCGTTGCCCACCTGCCCGCGCCAGCTGCGCGTCGGTGTGGTGAGCAGCCCGCCGGCGCTGCCGAGGAACAGGCTCACGGTGCCGGGCACCTCGGAGGGCGCGCCGACCAGCAGATCGGTGAAGCCGTCGCCGTTGAAGTCCAGCGGTGCCATCGCCGTGCCGAAGCCGCGCCCGGATTCCGGCGCGAGCACGAACCCACGCACAGCCCCGGACGGCGTGCCGCGGAACGTCTGCACCCGACCCGTTCCGCCGGCGGCCAGCGGTGCGGCACCGGCGAAGTCGTCGTACCCGTCGCCGTTCGCGTCGCCCATCGCCGTGATCTCACCACCGAAGCGGGCTCCGTTGCGGCCGTCGAACACCACAGGATCGATCGGACCGGACCGCGAGCCACGGTAGACGTAGATCCGGCCGTTCCCGGCCAGCGCCATGGGCGCACCCACGGCCACATCGTCGAACCCGTCGCCATCGATGTCGCCCAGCCCCTCGATCTCGGCGCCGTACCGGTCGGCCACCGTGTTCGACAGGTCTGGGAGCTGGCTCGGTCCGTCGGCCGACCCGTAGTGGATGCGCATGGTGTCTGCGGGGCCCAGACCGAGCAACACGTCGTCGAAGCCGTCGCCGTTCACGTCGGCGGAGGACACGCTGCTGCCGAGCCCTGCCGCCATGTCCGCCGCGGCGAACTCCCACGTGGGGCCCACCGACAGGCCGGCCGGTCCGCCGCTGTACACGCGCGCCACCCCGCCGCCGTGGTCGGGCAGGCCAACCAGCAGGTCGTCATAGCCATCGCCGTCGAAGTCGCCGACCGCGAGCTCGCTCACCTGCGCGCCGGCGGCTCCGCCGAATGCCACCCAGCCCGGGGTGTGGGGCCACGGCTCGTCACCATAGTGGACGAAGATCGCCCCCTCTTCGAGGTAGAGGTAGCGAAGTGCCGGTGCGGCGGTGGCGAGGTCCCACTGGCCGTCGGCGTCGAAGTCGCCCGTAGCGAGCGCGGTACCGTACTGGCCGCCCGCGGTGACGTTCCATGCCCAGGGTTTGCCGAAGTCGAGGTCGACGCAGTCGGGATGACCGTCTGCGTCCACGTCGGCGAACCGCTCGGCGATGTCGCCGTCGCAGTCCTCGTCCACCCAGTCGCACGACTCGACGATGCCGGGGCGCAGCAGGCGGTCGTCGCTGCCGCAGTCCAGCGCATTCGGAGTGCCGTCTGCGTCGTCGTCGAACGGCAGATCCTGCCCGCGGGCGAGCTCAACCCGACCGGTGGTCGGATCGGCCAGTGCCACGTCGCTCATGCCGTCGCCGTGCACGTCGCCCGACGCTGCTACAGTGCGCCCGCGCGAGGCCCAGGCGGGCCAGCGGCTCGGGCCGCGCGCGCCCCCGTGGTAGGCGAGCACCCAGTCCGTGCCATCGAGCACGACCAGGTCGCCATAGCCGTCGTCGTTCAGGTCGCCGCCCGCCGCGAGCTGGGCGCCGAAGCGCTCGACCGAATCGCGCTGCAGGGCCGTGCCGGTGGTGCCCTCCCAGCTCGGCGCGGGCTGCAAGCCATCGGGCGTGCCCCGCCACCACAGCACCCGACCTCGGATGTCGAGGCTGGGCAGCACGGCCGCCTGGGGAGCGCCGACGGCCAGGTCGGTGAACCCGTCGCCATCCGCGTCTACTGCGGCCAAGGCATCTCCGAGGCGTGCTCGCTCCATGGGGCCGACGAGCACGGCATCGGCGCCAGCGGGTAGCTCCTCGCCGCCGTAGTACACCTCGACGCGCCCTGCATTCACCGCCTCGTTGGACCACTCGGGCGCGCCGATGGCGAAGTCGCCATAGCCGTCTCCGTTGAGATCATCGAAGCCCACGACCGCCGCTCCGAGGCGGCCATCCACGGCCTCGCGGGTCCAGTCGGGGGCGGGGGAGAGGCCGGACAGGGTGCCGAAGAACAGGTGCACCCGGTCCGAGCCAGGCGCCCCGATCAGCGCATCGTCTCGGCCGTCGCCGTCGACATCCACCGAGCCGAGCACGCTGCCGAGCTGGAGGCCGAGCGCGTCGGGGTCATCGGACACGGACCACGCCGGCTCCGCGGCCAGCCCATCGGGGCCGCCGAGGAACAGGTGGGCGGCGCCGGCGCCCTCGCCTTGCCCCACCAACAGGTCGGCGTGGCCGTCGCCGTTCGCATCGAGCGTGTGGAGCGACAACCCGAACCGGTCACCTGCGTGGGTGAGCACGCCTGCTGGCACATCGGCCAAGCCCCGGCCGGTGCCGGCGTACACCGTGACGGTTCCGGCCTCGGGCGCGCCGGCGGCGAGATCGTCGAGCCCGTCGCCGTCGAAGTCGCCCAGCGCGAGCGCCTCGCCCAGATCGGGCGCCCCCGCGGGCGCCGTCCACACCACCTCACGCTGCGTGTGTGCCGGGGCGGACCCGGGCTGCGGCACGACGGAGCAGGCCGTGAGCGCGAGGACGGTGAGCAGGGATGGGGGGTTCATGGCAGACCCTCCAGGGGTCAGTCGGAAGCTGGGCGCCGCGGCGTTGTCCGCGTCGAGACTACCATGCAGCGGTATTGTAGATGTCGGGGATCGCGTACATGCGACCCGTGATCACGCCGAGGTCGCCCTGCAGCTCCCACACCACCGAATCGGTGTCGGGGTCGACCTCGTTGATGGTGCCGAGGGTGGACCAGCCAGCGAGGTAGTTGCCGCCCGGGAGCTTGCGAACGTCGCCCATGGCGGGGGTGTGCTTGCCCTCCGGGTGGCGGAACTCGTACACCTTCTCGACGGTCATCGCGGTCTCGTCGAACGCGTACTCGGCGATGCTGGACACCACCTCGGCGTTGTGGTCGCCGTTGTTGAACAGCGCGAAGCCGCCCGGCCACACGTGGCTCATGTGGCCATGGGACCACAGGTCGGAGTCTTCCGCGCCGCGCCACACGGGGCTGCCGTCCGGATGGGTGAAGTCGCCGTCCATCCCACTCATCTGCCACTTGAACTCACCCTGACCACCCGGGGTCGCGGGCCGGGTGACCTTGATCAGGGTGTCGGTGTATTTCGAGTAGATGTAGTAGCTGTCGTCGTCGGGCACGTAGGTGAACGAGTTCGAGTGGGTCCACTCGTGGATGTCGAACTCGCCGTACCGGTCGAAGTCGGACGCCTGGTGGCCGCAGTTCACGGCCGGGAACATGCCGCTGTCGTCGAACATGTTGAACAGCGTGGCGGGCTCGGTGTCGTTGTCGTAGGACGACCCGATCGGCGCCTCCATGATGCGGTCGGTGGCGAGGCGCATGATGGTCTCGCCCGGGCCAGCGTCCACGTCTACGTCACGGAACTCCAGCGCCAACCAGCCCATGGTGCCGTCGGGGTGTTCGATGAACCCGTGGTGGCCCAGGTAGGTGCGGGTGACGGTCTCGTCGGTGCCGTCGAGGCGGATTCGCCGAACCACGCCGATGTCCCGCTCCTTCTCGCGGTCGTACTCGCCCCACTGGACCGCGGCGCCGTCCAGGCTGGGCAGCGAGGTGACGACGATGGCGTCGTCGGGCGTCGGATACCACCAGACGTAGTCGCCCTCGAGGTTCATGATCACGGTCCAGGCCGTGTCTTCCTGGATGAGGGTGGTCATCACGAACCCGTCTTCGGCGGCGAGCTCGCTGGCCCCCGTGGCGGGGACCTGGAGCGTGAACTCCTTGAGCGCTGCGGGCGGGTAGGGGACCTCCACCTCGATGGTGTCGCACACCACCGGGCCGTCGGCGGTCTCGGTCACGCCGCGCAGGCGCACCGTGTCGCCAGCCGCCAGACCGAGCACCGGGATCGCGTGGTCGGAGCCGCCGGATGCTGGCGTGGACTTGTCAAACGCCTCGCCTTCGCCGTACTCGACACGGGCGTCGCCCTCGAGGCCGGCCCAGGTGACCGTGAACACGCTCGGGATCACCTCGCTCTGGGTGACCTCGCACCGGACGTCGCCCTCGGTGACGGTCTTCGGGCCGTCGGTGGTCCCTGCGGCGGCCGAGTCTTGGCCGTCTTTGGAGTCCTTGCCGCAGGCGACGAGAAGCAGCGGGAGTGCAAGCCAGGAGAGGCGCATTCGGGTTCCTCAGCGGAGAGTTGGGCCCAGGCTGCTCAGTGCGCGCTCGGGCCCGGATGGATTCGTGCCGGCTAGTTGGCCGGCGGCCCGACCTCGACCACGGTCAAGAACAGCGGGGCGGGGCTGGTGCAGGTGCTGCACTCAATGCCCAGGAGCCAGGTGCCGTCTTCGGTGAACCCGTCGAAGGTGTTGCCGTCGAGGTCGACCGGCCAGATGGGCTCGCCGTCCTGGTTCACCTGGTCGGTGGACTTGTCTTCCACCAGCTTGGCGAAGGTCTGGCCATACACGCTCATGGTGTACAGCTCGGCCGCCATCTCATCGAGCTGGAGGAACTCGCGCTCGGCATCCTTCACCGTGCCGTCGATCTTGCCGATCAGCAGCTTGTCGGCCTTGCGCACGCTCCACTCCGCGCCGGAGGTGTCGACCGTGACGTCCTCCCAGTCGAAGGTCTGCTTGCCCTCCTCGGCGCACACGCTCACGGTGTCGAGGCTGGACATGTCAGGCGTGAACCCGAGCACGGAGCTGGTGTTGCTCATGGTGATCATGGTGTTGGTCTCGCCCTCGACCGGGCGCACCACCACCGACATCAGGATGTCCTCCCGGCCGTACGCGCTCGTGCGCCAGATGGTGACCAGCCGGGTGGAGTCCTTCTCGCGGAGGTTGTCTTCCGGGAGCAGCGGGTTGCCGATGATCTCGAAGTCAGACAGGTTCACGCAGTCGAGCCCGGCGAACTCCCCGGACAGCTCGCGCTCGAAGTAGTCGGCGGTGTCGCCTTGCTCGAGCTCGTTGTTCACGACCCGCTCGCTCACCTCTTCGGTGGTGAGGGTGAACTCGCTGAGGGTGACTTTGTCGATGGTGCCGCTGACCAGCGGGCGACCGCGCACGTCGGTGCTGACCTCGCCGAAGCAGACCGTGGCGTCGGTCTCGGCCGCGATGTCGATGGTCTGCACGTCGAAGGTGGCGCTGTAGGCGTAGTTGTTGTCGTCTCCGACCGAGATTCCAGGCTTCTCGTCGCACTGTTCCTTACAGCCCAGCAGTGCGAGCCCAACCGGTACCACCATCCACCATCGACGCATGCGCCCTCCAGCCCCCGCCGAGCGGAGGTCGTGGGGAGGATAGCCGGTCCCCCCGGCATCGTCAGCACAGAAAAGTCCGCCTTTGCTCGCTTCCAAGTTCGCTTGTGGTGCGGATTCGCGGCGATCGAATAGGTTGTGGGAATGCGAGTCCAGGTCAGTCGAACCGGCATCCACGTTCCACCTGAAGTCGAGACGGCCGAAGCTCTGAGCGAGCGTGTGGGCCGGTCGGCGCACTGGATCACCACCCGAACGGGCGTGATCGAGCGGCGCGTCTCCCGCATCGGGATGGACGAGATGGCCGCCGATGCGGCGCGGCAGGTTCTCGGGGGCGAGCCGCCCGACCTGATCGTGAACGCCTCCCTCACTCCCATCCAGCTGATCCCCGACAGCTCGGTGTTCATTCAACGGGCCCTCGGGTACGACGGAATCCCGAGCTTCTCGATCCACGCCACGTGCCTGTCGTTCCTGGTCGCGCTGCACCAGGTCGGCGCCATTGTGTCGGCAGGGGCTTACAAACGCGTGCTGATCGTCAGCGCCGAGCAGGGCTCGGTGTGCCGCGATCACTCCCACCCGGAGAGCGCCGTGTTGATCGGCGATGGCGCTGCGGCGGCCCTCGTCGAGCCCACCCCCGCGGGCGCGGCGAGCGAGATCCTGGCCTGGGACATGCGCACCTTCCCGTCGGGGGCCCACCTGGCAGAGCTGCGCGGCTGCGGAACCGCGCATCACCCCAACGATCCCACGACCACCGAGGCCGACAACCTGTTCCGGATGAACGGTCCGGGCATCTACAAGAAGGCCGTGTTGGCGGTCGGGCGCATGGTTCGCCGGGTGTGCGACAGCGCCGGCATCGCGCCGGGGGATGTGGACCTGGTCGTGCCGCACCAAGCCAGCGGGCCCGCACTCGACACCCTGTCCCGGTTCGGTCTGCCCCAAGACCGTGTGATTCGGGTGGTCGACCGCTACGGCAACTGCATCGCCGCCTCGCTCCCCATGGCGCTGCACACCGCGGTGGAGGAGGGGCGCCTCGAGCGCGGCATGACGGTGCTGCTGATGGGCACGGGCGCGGGCCTCAGCGTCGGATCGGCCATCCTGCGCTGGTAGATGTAGGCTCCCCGATCAGCCGTTGCCGTCGATGGTGATCGTGCCCACCACAGCGTCCTCGCCGATCCGGTTGACCAGCTCCCAGCAGGTGTCGTCGCCGAGCGAGCCGTTGTCGGTCAGGATCAGATCGCCGCCGACCGACTCCACGAACTGGAGCGAAGACACGTCGGTGAGGCTATCGTTCCTGCGGAGCACCAGCGAGCCGTCGACCGTGGCCAGGGTGCCGAGGCCGAACATGCCCTCGAGCCGTGGGTTCTCGGTGAACTCCACATCGCCATGCACGGTGGTGACGCTGTACAGGCCGTTGAGGCTCGTGAGCGCAGGGTTGTCGAGCACCCGCAGGCCGCCTGCCACTTCGAGGTTCGGCCAGCGATCGACGCCGCGCAGCTGGTCGTTGCCCGCGATGGCGATCGTGCCCCCGACGCTGCCCACCGGGAAGCCCACCTCGGACAGCCTGCGGTTGGCCTGGATCACCAGGTCGCCGTCGACCCGCTCTAGCCGGTCGAGCCCGGTGATGGCGGCGAGTGACGGGTTGCGCACGACGAGGAGATCCCCCTCGATGGTGGCGAGGTCCCGGAGCCCCGCCAGCTGGACGATGCTGTTGTTCTCGACCGTGAGATCGCCGCCGAGTCGGGTGAGATCGTTCAGCGCGTCCACGCCGAACAGCGACGGGTTGCCGAAGAAGGTGAGCCAGCCCCCGATCTCGGTCACCTTGTGCAGGCCGAGCACTTGCTCGAGCGCGTCGTTCTCGCTGATCGACACCGCCCCCGGGATGGTGAGCAGCTCGTTGTAGCCGTCGATCATGGTGAGGCGCGGGTTGTTCCGGTACACGATGCCGCCGCCGAGGCTCCGCAGGTTGCGGAACCCGGTGTGGCCCTCGAGCACGGCGTTGTCCTCGAACGCGAGATCGCCGCCGATGGTGCGCAGCGTCTCCGTCAGCGCCACCTCGATCAGATCGGGGTTGCCGCGGATCTCGTAGCTGCCGCCGACCGTGGTCAGGCGAGGAGGGCGGAACGCCGTCAGGCCCGGGTTGGCCTCGACCAGCAGATCGCCATCCACCGTCTCGAGCCGGTCGGGGGCGAACCGTCCGAGGGCGCCCCCGTCGAACACGACCAGATCGCCACTCAGGGTCGCCAGCCGCGACACGTCGAGCTCGGCCAGCGCGACGTTCTCCCGCAGATCGAGGGTGCCAGCGGATGCGAGCATCGGAAGCGACAGCTCGGTGAGGCCGGCGTTGTCGCGCACCGCCACGATGCCACCCACGCTCCCGAGCGAAGGAAGTGTGATGGAGGTTGCCGTCGTGGACTCGATCCGCAGCGCGCCGTCCACCTGACACAGGCAGTCGATCGCCGCGGTGCCCGTGATCGTCAGGTCGCCCTCGAGGTGGTTGCCCTGGGCGCACAGAGCTGCGACGTCCGCGGGCCCGGCGATCGAGGCGGCCCCAGGGATGGGGACCAGCGTGTCACAGGCCGCCGGGAGGTCGGGCTCGCCCGGCGCGCCGCACAGGATCCACTCGCGGAGGAGGGCCTGCTCTTCCGGCGACACCCCACCGGCGGGAGGCATCGAGGCCCCCTCGGTGGCGGCGACGGCGAGGATCACGTCCTTCCACAGCACCACGTCCTGCCAGGTGTCGAAGTCGACGCCTTCGGGCGCGCCGAGGCGCCACTGGGACTCCAGTGAGCTGCTGTGGCATGGCGTGCACCAGGTCTGGAGCAGTGGGCTGACGAAGCCATCCCAGGTGACCGCGGACTCTGTCGCGCACTCATCGGTGGCCACCGCGGTGTCGGTGACCTCGACGTCAGGCCGCCCGGCCCCAACGCAGTTGCCGAACCAGCACACCCGGTCGCAGCCACCTACGACGAGCAGCGGAAGCGCGGCCCATCTCACCCGATCCACCCCGTGAACGGCGTGATACCGGGGAACCACTCAGCAGGATCGATGTCCATGCCTGCGAGCATGCCGGCGACGAAGTTGTCGTACTTCAGCAGCTGCCCAGCCTCGGTGAGCTCGCCCGTGGCGAGGTCCATGGGCTGGGACTCCACGTAGTCATCGGTGCCACCGAACCGACGCGCCTGCGGGAACCCGCCGCCGAGCAGGAGTGCGGAGCAGTGGGGCCAGTGGTCCTTGCCGAGCCGGGAGTTGAGTTTCGGCGTGCGGGTCATCTCCGACACCAGCACCACCAGGGTGTCGTCGGCCATGCCGCGATCATCGAGCAGCTGTGCGAGGTGGTTCATCCCGGCGAACGCCTTCTCATAGAACCCGTGCTGGGAGACGTTGCTGTCGTGGCTGTCCCAGTGCTGGGTGGTCTCGACCATGATCGAGCGGCACAGGTCGCGCTCGAGGAGGTCGACGCCCAGGGTGAGCTGCAGCTCGAACGTGGGACGCTCGCCGGGCACGAGCGAATCGAGCACCGACGTGCCCTCGCGGAGGAACTGCTCCGCGCGCCGGATCGACTCGAGCCGATCCGCGATGCGCTGGGAGTTGCGCCCGCCGTCGACGTGCAGGTCTCCGAACGCCTCGGTACGCGCCTTGAGGAATGTTCGGATGGCGGCTTCATCGGCGTCTTCCGTCACCCACTGCGGGAACGACAGGCCGGTGGCCGGGGGCGCTGGGAACGACTTGGTGGGGTCGAGGAGGGTAGCGACCTGGCTCTGGAACCCGACCTGGCCTGTGCTCGCTGCGAGCCGCCCCGACAGGGACAGCCCGGACAGGTCGACCGAGCCCAGCGGGAGGTCGCGGCCGAGCACGGACCCGACGATGGTGTTGAGGTCGGGGTTGGTGGACAGCTGGCTGCCGGTGAGCAGGCGCACGCGGGACGTGTCGTGCGCGATGGCGCCTGTCCAGATGCCGCTGATCACTGAGCAGCGGCTGCCCCAGCCCTCGAAGAACTCCGTCACCGATGGGCGCTTCTTGTCGTTCAGCACGACGCTGTAGTCGCCGAAGGTGCGCTCGTACTCCACGTCGTCCGGATCGGTGGGGTCTTCGTCGACCCAGGGGCCGTCTACATCCGGCGAGGAGAACTTGGGCTCGAGGCAGAACTGGGTGTCCCAGCCGCCATCGGCGAAGATGTAGATCAAGCGCTTCGGGCGCGAGCCGCTGGCGGCACGGCTGAGCGTGGGCAGCAAGGCGGCGGCGGCCGAGGAGAACAACAGCTGACGTCGTGTGAACACGCTGGACCTCCTCAGTAGAACATCATGCGGGGATCTCGGAGCAGCGCAGCGACCACGACCTTCCAGGCCGTCTCGGTGTCGCCGGAGCGGTCGAATGTGGCCTGCCACAGCGCCAGGGTGGCGTCGATTCCAGGGGCGTCATCCGCCAGTGCTTCGCCGAGGATGCGGGTGTGCAGTGCGACGAGCTGGGCGCGGACGCTGACCTCGTCCGCCGTGGTGGGGCCGACCTCCGCGAGCAGGATCGGCGGGTCGTTCTCGCCGGACAGGTCGCGCGGCACCACATACCCTGCGGCCTCCGCCGCAAACCGCGCCATCACCATCTCCTTCGGCGGGGTGACCGTGTGGGTGGGCGAGGTGATGTAGTAGCCGTTGATGCCGCCCGACATGGCGCGGAAGCCGTAGAAGTCGGTGGCTGCGAGATCGACGGTGCCCCAGCAGCGCGTGCCTTCCCCTGCCACGCGGGTGCGCTGGCAGTCATCGGGGTCGGCGACTGCCAGCCACCGGAAGCCAGTGAGGTCGGCCACCGTGCGGGAGAACTGCTCGGGTCGGATGGTCTGGAGCCCGGCCGCGGGCGGGGTCTCGGCCGCGAGGGCGGGATCGGCGAGCAGCTCGTCGGACAGCGCCGTGGCCCGGAAGCTGTCGGAGAGTACGATGGACTTCACGAGGGACTTCGCCGAGAATCCGCTCTGTTCGAGCGATGTCTGAAGCTCCGTTGCGAGCGGCAGGGGCACCGCGAGGCGGTCGGTCTGCGTGAGGTAGCCATAGAAGGTGCGCGCCATGCACTGGCTGAATCGGGGGTCGTCCCCCATCAACTGGGCCACGTCCTCCAGATCGGAGGCAGGCTGGCCGTAGTAGCTGGGCGGGCGCAGGCCCCAGGTCTCCCACTCCTGCTCGTCGGCCACCGTGTAGTGCTCGAGCGGGTAGCAGTACTGACCGGGCACGTAGGTGTCGATCAGCGACTCGCCGCTGAGGTTGAAGTTGCGGCAGTCCTGCGTGTAGCCCTTGACCACGGTGAAGCGCTTCGTCTGCTTCTTGAACCCCCACCAGAAGCCGGCCAGCGGGTCGAGGGCCTGGTGGCAGTTCACGCACGCCGGCGTGGTCATGACGGCGTTCGCCA